>OY969604.1:0-345000 GCA_963701325.1 uncultured Acidimicrobiaceae bacterium | reverse complement strand
TTCTAGCGAGCTGGCACGGAACCCGTACCCCAAACCGACACAGGTGGGCGGGTAGAGAATACCAAGGCGATCGGGAGAACTGTGGTTAAGGAACTCGGCAAAATACCTCCGTAACTTCGGGAGAAGGAGGGCCTCACTAGGATGACGAACTTCGCGTTCCGAGTCTGAAGAGGCCGCAGAGAATAGGGGAAAGCGACTGTTTACTAAAAACACAGGAGCGTGCGAAGTCGTAAGACGATGTATACGCTCTGACGCCTGCCCGGTGCCGGAAGGTTACGGGGAAGGGTTAGCCCTCGGGCGAAGCTCTGAACCTAAGCCCCGGTAAACGGCGGCCGTAACTATAACGGTTTGTACACCACTGGCCGTTATAAAACCCCGCTATATGCTGGAACATCCGAGTATCCGGTGGTACTCGCCTGCGTCACACCCGTTTCATAGGGTTCTGGCGTGGGCAGTGAAAATCCATCCGGTGCGGACGATCAGCAGGAAACTGCCGATTCAATTCTTGTGCTCGATCCATCTGGGTAGCAATGCCCCAGGAGAATCGGGCACGTTCGGCAGGATCCTCAGAGACTGCACGCGAGGCTCTCCGGCGAAGACCGGTTCAGGTCCCACTGAACACGGATTGCCGAAGATGAAGATACAGTCCGACCCCCATGGCGACATGGGGAGCCAGACAGAAATGATCTGGCCGCTTCTTTGGTGAATGGCGAAGCTGTCACTCGTCGAAGAAGTAGTAACAAAAGTGCCTAAGGTAGCGAAATTCCTTGTCGGGTAAGTTCCGACCTGCACGAATGGCGTAACGACTTTCCTACTGTCTCAACCACAGACCCGGCGAAATTGAAGTACGAGTAAAGATGCTCGTTAGCTGCATCAGGACGGAAAGACCCCGTGGACCTTTACTACAGCTTGCTGTTGAGTTTTAGTACTTATTGTGTAGGATAGGTGGGAGACTTTGAAGCATTGGCGCCAGCCAGTGTGGAGTCAACCTTGAAATACCACCCTTTATGTGCCGGAACCCTAACCTCGGTCCGTGATCCGGATCAGGGACAGCGTCAGGTGGGTAGTTTGACTGGGGCGGTCGCCTCCTAAAACGTAACGGAGGCGCCCAAAGGTTCCCTCAGGCTGGTTGGCAATCAGCCGTCGAGTGCAATGGCACAAGGGAGCTTGACTGCGAGACCTACAAGTCAAGCAGGTGCGAAAGCAGGGCATAGTGATCCAGCGGTTGCTTGTGGAAGCGCCGTTGCTCAACGGATAAAAGGTACCCCGGGGATAACAGGCTCATCTTCCCCAAGAGTCCATATCGACGGGAAGGTTTGGCACCTCGATGTCGGCTCGTCGCATCCTGGGGCTGAAGCCGGTCCCAAGGGTTGGGCTGTTCGCCCATTAAAGCGGTACGCGAGCTGGGTTTAGAACGTCGTGAGACAGTTCGGTCCCTATCCGATGCAGCCGTAGGAGATTTGAGGAAGGCTATCCCTAGTACGAGAGGACCGGGATGGACGAAGCTCTCGTGTGTCAGTTGTCCTGCCAAGGGCACTGCTGATTTGCGACCTTCGGGTGGGATAAGCGCTGAAAGCATCTAAGCGCGAAGCTCGTTCCAAGATGAAATCTCCCACAGGGTTAACCTGGTAAGGCCCGTGGTAAGACGACCACGTTGATAGGCCGGAAGTGTACGTGCGGTAACGCATTCAGCTGACCGGTACTAATCGGCCGAGGGCTTGGGAACTTGCTCGTGCTCGCTATGGAACGCTCAACGTGACCGATCGCGGTCGCGTCGGGCCGGAATTCGACGTATGCGTCGTCTGTCCGGCCCGAGGGCGCACAGTTTCCGGTGGCCATGGCGGCGGAGAGACACCCGTTCCCATTCCGAACACGGCAGTTAAGCCCGCCAGCGCCGATGGTACTTGGGGGGTAGCCCCCTGGGAGAGTAGGACGCCGCCGGATGTTCTCTGACAATGCCCCCGCTCAGCGGGGGCATTGTCATGTCCGGACCACGGTCTCGTCGCATCGCCGCCGCCGCCCCCGAATCGGCGAGATCACGCAGTGGGAACGACCTGCTCGCCGGAATGGATCTCGTACATGGTGGTCGTCGTTCCGGGCACGTCGGAGTGCGGAACGACCTGCCACCGGCGCATGCCGATTTTCTCCATGACTCTGCCGGAAGCCACGTTGTCGGTGCGGTAGCGGGCAATGATGCGCTCGAGGCCCAGCCCGTCGAAGCCGAAGGTCAGCGCCTCGTGCGCGCCCTCCGTCGCGAGTCCCTGACCCCACAGCTCGCTGTCGATGAACCACCCGATCTCCGTTTGGCCGCTGAGATCTGGTTGATCCATCACCTGGTTGAGGCCCACCCATCCGATGAAGCGACCTGAGGATCGGAGCTCAACGGCGAAGAAGCTGTACCCCACTTCGCGCCACAGGCCGACGTGCCACTCGAGCCAGCCTCTGCTTTCGTCGCGGGTGTAGAGGCGGCCGTCGCCGAAGTACCGCTGCATGTCCGGATTCCGGTGCAGGGCGAACAGGGCATCAGAATCAGACATCGCGAGTGGGCGCAGGTGCAACCGCTCAGTGTCGATCTCGGTCACAGCACCCTCCGCCGTCAGAGTAGCCCGTGGCCCCAGTGCTCCCCCTGGGCGACGCCCGGCGGGCAGGCGAAGATGCCGCTGCCGGTGTGGAGCACGAACCGGGTGAGGGCGTCCTGGAGTGCCAATCGCTGCTGGACGGGGACGAATTGGTTCGCCGGATCCTTCTGGAAGCAGATGAAGAAGAGTCCCGCATCGAGCTCTCCGCTGATCGGGTCCACGCCGTCCGCGAAGCTGTAGCCCCGGCGCAGGATCGCAGCACCATGGTTGGTGTCGGGCGAGGCCACCCGGATGTGGGCGTCGTAGGGGACGACGAAGGTGCCGTCGGCGGCCAAGGTTCCGAGGTCGACCGGGTCGTATTCGTGCTGCCCGCCGAGAGGTGCACCCGTGGCCTTGATCCGACCGATGGTCCGTTCCTGCTCTCCGAGGGTGCTGCGGTCCCAGGATTCCAGGTGGATCCGGATCCTGCGGGCGATGAGATAGGTCCCGCCCGACATCCATCGCTGGTCGGTCCGGTCGTCGACCCACACGAACCGGTCCATCGAACCGGTATCGGAGGGGACGAGATTGTCGGTGCCGTCGCGGAAACCGAGCAGGTTCCGGGGGGAGGGGCTCTTGGCTCCGCTGCCGGCGGTCCGCCCGAACCCGAGCTGCAGGTAGCGCACGGTGGCCGAGCCGAGGGCCAACCGGGTCAGGTCGTGGACGGCATGGAAGGCCACCTGGGGGTCGTCGGCGCAGGCCTGGATGCAGAGGTCGCCTCCGCTGCGAGTCGGGTCGAGCTCGTCCCCGGGGAAGGCGGGCAGGTCGATGAGCGCTTCGGGTCTCCTCGAACCGAGTCCGAATCGGTCGTCGAAGAGGGACGGACCGAAACCGACGGTCACGGTCAGTCGGGAGGGGGACAGGTCGAGGGCCTCCCCGGTGTCGGGTGGTGGGGCGAAGTCTCCCTGCGGCCCGTCCAGCTGCTGCCCGGCGGTCATCCGGGCCGCGGCCTGCGTCCACTCCTCGAGCAGTGCACGGAGCCCGGCAGCATCGGGGGCGGTCACGTCGTAGGCGGCAAAGACCATCCGGCTCTGCTCGGGGGTGGCCACGCCGGCCTGGTGCTCCCCGTAGAAGGGCACCGTGGACCCGTTCACAGATCCAGCCGTCGTGTCCGCCCCGCTCGCGGGAATCGAGCCGCCAGTCACCACGGCGGCGGTCGCCATCCCCGACCCCGCCAGCAGCTGGCGCCGGCTCAAGGCAGGACCGCCCGCACGCGGTGTTCCGGCTCCGGGGGCCGTTCGGCGACGACCCCTCACGAGGGTTCCCCGGAGGTCCCGAACGGGGCGAGTTCAGCGGCGAGCCGGGCGAGGAGCGCGCCGGTTGCGTCGACGTGCTGGGTCAGCGACTGCACAGCGGCCGACGGAACGGAGCTCTCCGGCACCTCGCTCGAGGGTCCGAGCGCGCCGACGGCCGCGTCCAACGCGGTGAACCCGGCCTGCACGGCGGTGGTCAGGGTCGGGTCGACTCCCTGGGCAAGTCGCTCGACGGCGGCGAAGGCGTTCTGTGCGGCTCCCAGCGTGGCATTCACGTCGACCAGGCCGAGCCCGGAGAACGGCTCCACGTCACCGGCCAGGGCGTCGTCGGCGACCCATCCGAGCTCGTCCACCGCCACGGTCCCGATGGCTTCGGGTCCGAGTCGGTTCCGCGAGAGCAGGAACTCGGCCACCGGGGCCTGCGCGGCCAGGGAGGCGAGGTCGCCAGCGGCCGGCCCAGACGTCCACAGATCCCGTTCGACGGCGTGGAGGCCCCCGAACGTCTGTCCGGCTCCGACGTCGCCCGGGAGCTCGTCGAGGGAGGCGTCGTTGACTTGGTTCCCGATCTCGAGATCGCGGAAGCCGTCGAACTGCGCCTGGGCGGTGAGCTCGTCGGACCGCGCCGCGGCGAGGTCCCCTCGGGCCACGTCGTCCTGGAGGGTCCCGATCGTGCGCACGAAGGCGGCCGTATCGTCGTCGATCTGTGCGTGGAACGTGGCGGTGGCCGCCGCGCCCGCCGCGGTGCTCTGATCGGAGTAGGTCCCCGCGGAGCCCGTCGGGGCCGGCGCGGAGCGGGGGGAGGCAACCGGCCCGGCGCAGCCGGCCAGAGCTACCGCTGCGACGATGACCGCGAGGACCCCCGACCGGGACCGACGACCCGGGACGACGCGGGGATCGGCTCGGAGCGGGGGCGCGTACGGGTGCATGGGGATCGGGCGGGTGCCGATGGCAAGGCTAGGGGAGCCGACCAGGTGCCGGGCACGCGGGCCCGGTGGGACCGCAGTCAGCGTGGGCACCGCAGGTAGAGTTGGCGCATGGCACAGCACCCCCCCTCTCGTTCTCCGCGCCCGTGTGGCTCGGGAGGAGCCCCGCGGGCCACACCGGGACGCCGAGGGTCGGGTGCGCCCCCCGCTGCGCGAACCGGCCGGACCGGCCGGACCGAGCGGGCGGGCGGGTCGGGCAACGCCGGCAACGCCGGCGGCGGTCGGAGCGGGAACCCGTCCGGGTCGGGGCGCTCGGATCGAACCGGTCGTTCCACCGGGCGCGCGGGCGGAGGATCCCGCTCGGATCCTCGTGGGGTGACCGGCTCCGCGCGTCCTCCCCGCACCATGGACGGAGGCCGCAGCCCCGTGGTCCGCAAGGGATGGGGGAGCGTGGCCCGCCGCGGGGCGAGCACGGTCAGGGACGGGGGGACGAGGCAGGGTCCCGACACGGCTGCGCGGGAAGGGAGGCGCACCGCCCGCGACGGCGCGACTGAGTTCGTCGCCGAGAGATTCGCCCGGGTCGACGACCGGACCCCCTCGGAACAGAGCGCAACCCCTTCTCCGGCGCACCGTCCGGTCCGTCCCCCGGCCGACCTGCCAGCCGACGTGGCCCATGAACTGGCCTCTGCCGCCGGACCCGAGTGGAGCACCCTGCGCGACCGCATGACTGAGCGGATGGCGGCCGGCATCGGCGCGTACGAGCGCGAGCGCTACCGGGACGCGGCCCGGATCCTGCGCACCGTGGTCGACACCATCCCGAATGCCGCCAGCGCCCGCGAGCTGCTCGGACTCTGTCAGTACCACCAGGGGCAGTGGAAGGCCGCCCTCTCCAGCCTCGAGAGCTTCGCGGCCCTGACCGGCTCGGTCGCCCAACATCCGGTGCGGATGGACTGCCAGCGGGCCCTGGGCAGGCCGGCACGGGTCGAAGCCCTCTTCGAGGAGCTCCGGAAGGGCTCGCCGGACCCAGAGGTGCTCGCCGAGGGCAGGGTGGTGCTGGCCGGGACCCGGGCCGATCGCGGTGAGCTCGAGAGCGCGGTGCGTCTGCTGGTCGATACCGGCGCCGGGCGTCAGGTCCGCAACCCGGCCGACCGACATCTTCGCCAGTGGTACGTGCTCGGGGACTTGATGGAACGCTCGGGTGATCTGTCGAAGGCACGGGAGCTCTTCGAGCGCGTGCAGGCGGCCGATCCCGAGGCGTACGACGTCGCCGAGCGGCTGGAGTCCCTCGGGCCGCCCGCCCGGGCCCGGCGCAGGCCCGGCAGACCGCGTGAGGGCCGTTAGGCTCTTCTGCCATGACTCTCGAACAACTACTGGGCGACGAGGCAGATTCTCTGCTCGGTCACATAGCGAAAGCGTTCCCGTCCCACCTCCTGACCCTGCCCGGGCCAGGCGTCATCGAGGAGGTCTTCCGGGACTCGGACCGCTCGTCCACCGTGCTGCGCAACCTCGCGACGCTCTGTCACACCGGGCGGCTGGCCGGCACCGGCTACCTCTCGATCCTGCCGGTCGACCAGGGCATCGAGCACTCGGCCGCGGCCAGCTTCGCCAAGGAGCCGGCCTACTTCGACCCGGCCCGGCTCTGCGACCTCGCCCTCGCGGCAGACTGCAACGCGATCCGCGACGACCCTCGGCGGTCTCGGGATCGTCTCCCGGCGCTACGCCGATCGGATCCCGTTCATCGTCAAGCTCAACCACAACGACTTCCTCAACTACCCCAACACCTACGACCAGGTGCTGTTCGGGAGCGCCGGTCAGGCGTCGGACCTCGGCGCGGTCGGTGTCGGTGCAACGATCTACTTCGGCTCCGACGGTGCGGACCGCCAGATCGTCGAGGTGTCGCGCGCGTTCGCCGAGGCCCACCGTCTCGGGATGTTCACCGTGCTCTGGTGCTACCTCCGCAACCCGGCCTTCAAGCAGGGGGATACCGACTACCACCTCTCGGCAGACCTCACCGGCCAGGCCAACCACCTCGGGGTGACCATCGAGGCCGACATCATCAAACAGAAGCAGCCGGAGAACAACGGTGGCTACAACGCCCTCAAGTTCGGGAAGACCGACCCGCTCGTCTACAGCCAGCTGACCACCGACCACCCGATCGACCTGACCCGGTGGCAGGTCGCCAACTGCTACGCCGGCCGGATCCCCCTCATCAACTCCGGCGGCGAGTCGAAGGGTGCCGACGACCTCGCCCAGGCGGTGCGCACCGCGGTGATCAACAAGCGGGCTGGTGGGGCCGGCCTCATCGTCGGCCGCAAGGCGTTCCAGCGCCCCACCGAGGAGGGCGCCGCCCTGGTTCGTGCCGTCCAGGACGTCTACCTGGATCCCTCGGTCACGATCGCCTGACCGCCTCCCTGCTGGGGGACGGCGCGCCGAGGTTGTGCCGTCGGAGCGCAGGCCGGCGGTAGACTGGGCTGCAGGTTTGCGGTCACCCGGTGCCGCCACCCGGTAGCGGGGGCCACACAACAGATCGCGGAAGAGCAGCACGAAGAGGAGCACGGTGTCCAACACCACGATCGATCCGAAGCCCCCCCAGTCGATCGACCGCGTCGTCATTCGATTCGCCGGCGACTCGGGCGACGGCATGCAGCTCGCAGGAGACCGGTTCACCACGTCGTCGGCGTTGTTCGGCAACGACCTGGCCACCTTCCCTGACTTCCCGGCCGAGATCCGCGCACCGGCCGGCACCCTGGCCGGGGTCTCGGCCTTCCAGGTCCACATCTCGGACCACCAGATCTCGACGCCGGGCGACTCGCCGAACGTACTGGTCGCGATGAACCCGGCCGCCCTCAAGGCGAATCTGGAAGTGTTGCCCCAAGGCGCCACCATCATCGTGAATTCGGATGCCTTCGAGGAGCGCAACCTGGTGAAGGCCGGCTACGCGGCGAGCCCGCTGGACGACGGCTCCCTCTCCGCGTACACGGTCTACGAGGTGCCGATGACCTCGATCACGACCGAGGTCTCCAAGGAGGCCGGGGTCAAGCCGCGCGACGCCGAACGATCCAAGAACTTCTTCGCCCTCGGCCTCATCAGCTGGCTCTACACCCGTCCCATCGACCCGACCATCTCCTGGATCGAAGAGCGGTACGCCGGCAAGCCCCTGATCCTCGAGGCCAACCAGCGCGCCTTCAAGGCCGGGTACCACTTCGGGGAGACCGCCGAGCTGTTCGAGTCCTCCTACGAGGTACGGCCGGCCGTCCTCGCCCCCGGGGAGTACACCAACATCACCGGGAACACCGCGGCGGCCTGGGGCCTGATCGCCGCGTCCATACGCAGCGGCCTCCCACTGTTCCTCGGCACGTACCCGATCACCCCGGCTTCGGACATCCTCCACGAGTTGTCCAAGCACAAGCAGTTCGGGGTGCGTACATTCCAGGCCGAGGACGAGATCTCGGGGATCGGCGCGGCGCTCGGCGCGTCGTTCGGGGGTGGGCTCGGTGTCACCACCACATCGGGCCCCGGGATCGACCTCAAGTCGGAGACGATGGGACTGGCCATCAGCCTCGAGCTCCCCCTGCTCATCATCGACATCCAGCGGGGCGGTCCCTCGACCGGGCTACCCACCAAGACTGAGCAGGCCGACCTCCTCCACGCCATGTACGGCCGGCACGGTGAGGCACCGCTGCCGATCATCGCTGCGAAGACGCCGAGCCACTGCTTTGCCGCCACCCTCGAGGCGGTCCGGATCGCGGTGAAGTACCGGACGCCGGTCATCCTGTTGTCCGACGGCTACCTGGCAAACGGGACCGAGCCGTGGAAGCTTCCCGATCTGGACGATCTGCCGACGATCGATCCCGGATTCGCCGATGCACCCAACCACGTCGAGGACGACGGAACGGCGACCTTCTGGCCCTACGTGCGCGACGAACAGACGCTGGCACGGCCCTGGGCCCCGCCGGGTGTGGCCGGCCTCGAGCACCGCATCGGCGGCCTCGAGAAGTCCGACGGCCAGGGCAACGTCTCCTACGACGGTGCCAACCACGAGCGGATGACCAGGCTCCGGGCGGCCAAGATCGCCGGCATCGCCGACGACATCCCGCCGACCGAGGTCGACGACGAGGAGGGGGCCGAGGTCCTCGTCGTCGGGTGGGGTTCGACCTACGGGGCGATCGCTGCCGGCGTGCAACGGGTGCGTGCGCGTGGCCACAAGGTCGCCCAGGCCCATCTGGTCCATCTCAACCCGTTCCCGGCCGACCTCGGGACGGTGCTCCGGCGCTACCGCAGGGTGCTGGTCCCCGAAGTCAACCTGGGCCAGTTGAGCCGCCTGCTACGGGCCGAGTTCCTGGTCGACACGGTCTCGTTCACCCAGGTCCAGGGGATCCCATTCCGGGCCGCGGCGATGGAGGCGGCCATCCTCGAGCAGATCGACGCAGCCGCTGCCGGAGTCAACGGGTCCACCGACGCTGCCGTCACCACGGTGTCCGGGCGATGACCGACCTCGCCGAACCCGCCGACCTGGCCGACCCGACCTCGGGCCCGACAACCACTCGCAAGGACTGGTCATCGGACCAGGAGGTGCGCTGGTGCCCCGGGTGCGGCGACTACTCGATCCTGGCAGCGGTGCAGATGCTCATGCCCGAGCTCGGGGTGCGCCGGGAGGAGACCGTGTTCCTCTCGGGCATCGGCTGCGCGGCCCGGTTCCCGTACTACATGAACACCTACGGGTTCCATTCGATCCACGGGCGGGCGCCCGCCATCGCGACCGGCCTTGCGGCCACCCGGCCGGACCTCGACGTGTGGGTGGTCACCGGCGACGGCGACTCGCTCTCGATCGGTGGGAACCACCTCATCCATGCGCTCCGGCGGAACGTCGACATCACCATCCTGCTGTTCAACAACCAGATCTACGGGCTGACCAAGGGCCAGTACTCGCCGACCTCGGAAGTGGCCAAGGTCACCAAGTCGACGCCCTTCGGCTCGCTCGAGCAGCCCTTCAACCCGCTCAGCCTCGCGCTCGGCGCGGAGGCCGGCTTCGTGGCCCGCACCCACGACATGGATCGCAAGCACATGATGGAGACCTTCCGTCGGGCCCACGCTCACAAGGGGGCATCCTTCGTCGAGATCTACCAGAACTGCAACGTCTTCAACGACGGCGCGTTCGAACAGATCACCGCCAAGGACCGCCGAGCCGACATGCTCATCCCACTGGTCCACGGTGAGCCGATCCGCTTCGGCTCCGAGGGCCAGTTCGGCGTCATCATGGACCGTGACGGATCCGTCGAGGTGGTCGAGGTTTCCTCGGTCGGAGAAGATGCCCTGCTCGTTCACGACGAGCACAAGGACAACCCCGGCCTCGCCTTCCAGCTCAGCCGGCTCTCCCGCGGACCCTACGAGCCCACGCCGATCGGCGTCTTCCGGGATGTCGAGCGCGCCGACTACGGGCAGCAGATGGGCGAGCAGATCGCCGAGGCCACCGCGCGCCGCGGCCCGGGAGACCTCTCGGCGCTCCTACGCTCCGGATCGTCCTGGACCGTCGAGTAGCCCACCGGGCGGACGCGCTGGATGGGCACCTTCGTGGTGATGCTCCGCAGCATCAATGTGGGCGGCCGCAACAGGGTGGCGATGGCGGACCTGACGTCGTTGGTGACCTCCCTCGGGTTCACCGACGTGGTGACCTATCTCCAGAGCGGCAACGTGGTCTGCTCCGGACGGTCCGGGCCCCGCGTCGTTGGCCGGACCATCGCCGGAGGCATCGAGGAGACGCTCGGTCTGTCCGTGCCCGTGGTCGTCCGCACCGCTCGTGAGCTTGCCCGCCTGTTGCACGGCAATCCGCTCCGCGACCTCGATGACGACCCGACCAAGCTGCACGTGACCTTCCTGGACCGGGTCCCGGATCCGCAACGGGTCGAACGCCTCGAGGCAGAGGCGGAGCGGTTCCACCCCGACCGGCTGACCGTCGTCGGGGCGGACGTCTTCCTCCACTGTCCCGGCGGATACGGGGAGACAGCGCTCAGCAACGTCTTCCTCGAGCGGCGCCTCGGAGAGACGGCGACCACCCGCAACTGGCGAACGGTCGAGGCCATCGCCGGGCTCGCAGGCGTCGGCGGGCCTGCGAAACGGCGAAAGGGAGACGTCGGGTGACGTGCGGCCCGGACCCGATCAGGGGACGGTCGGTGCGGAGGTCGCGGGGGCGTTCGCCGGCTCCGAGCCCTGGTAGGTGGCGTAGTCGCCGTCGCCCGTGAGGAGCATGCAGGAGTGTGCGCTCGGGCACGAGAGCGTCGTCCCGTCCCCGGTGTAGTCAGAGGGGGTCGGGACCACCTTGAGCGGCGTCGACCACGGGCCCCCGGTCCACTGGAGGACGTTGCCTGAGGCGTCGGCCGCCATGCAGAAGGTTGCCGTCGGGCAGCTCAGCGCGTCGAGACCGCCGGTGGGATCGATGACCTGCGGTGCCGACCACCCGGACCCCGAGGTCCGCACCGACACCGACGTGCCGTGGACGATCGCGCAGAGCGAAACGGTCGGGCAGGCGACCGCTGAGTCGCCCGGCGTGATGGTTGCCGGGGACGTCCAGGGTGCTGCCTCCTTGGCCCACCCCGATCCGTCCCAGTCGAGGACAGCGGCTCCGATGACCGCGACGCAGTCGGAGTCCCCGTTGCACGTGAGTGCGACCCGCCCGGTCTGGTAGAGGGCCACCGCAGGTCCGGTCGCGGCCGCGGTCAGGCTGCTGAAGGTCTGGGGGGCGGCCCAGACGCCGGCCTGCAGGGTCGAGACGTGGCCGGTGTTGTCGACGAGCGCACAGAACCGGGCGTCCGGGCAGTCGACCGCGGCGGACCGCGATCCGGGGTGTCCCGGGCCTGGATCGGCGGGGTTGGCCAGGGCCGCGGGAGCCGGAGCGAGGGCGTTCGGCGTGGACCAGTTGGTCCCGTCGCCGCTGCTGGTGTGGTCCGATCCGTCGACGATCGCGCAGAAGGGCCCGTCCGTACAGGAGATGGCGGGCAGGGCCGGGGCGGTCACCGCCCCGGACGCCGGCGCCGGGAAGTAGACGGACGGGCTGGACCAGGCGGCCCCGTCCCACGAGAGGGTGACCCCGGCCCCGGCGGTCCCCTCGGCGTCGGCATCGTTGGCTCCGCCACCGACGGCAACGCAGAACACGTCCGAGATGCACGAGACCGAGGTGAACCCGCCCCCCGGCGGCAATGTGGTGAGCGGCTGCGACCACCCGGGCGCCTGGACCACCGGTGTGTTCACCGTGGTCGGCGTGGTGGAGGGCTGGGTCGTGGTCGGCGCCGGGGAGGTGGTCGTGGTCGACCGCACAGCGCCGGTCTGGTGGCGCGCCGAGGTCGGGGTCGGAGCCGTACAGGCCGTCGCGGTGAGCAACAGGGACGCGCCGGAGAGCGCCGCGGTGACCCTACGGTGCCGCATCAAGCGGTCGGAAGACCATGCCGGTACGCGGCTTGGGGTGAAAGTAGGTGCTCTTCGGCGGCATCCTCCGACCGGCGTGCGCCCATTCGGCGATCTGGGCCACCGTGACCGGGCGCAGGAGGACCGCCGCCTGAGCGTCCTCCCGTCCCACCGCCTCGATCGCCTCCTCGTAGCTGTGGGCGAAACTGAGCTCGTGGTCGGGCAACTCGGCGATGACCAATGCCACCATCGAGGAGTCCAGGTCGGCGCCTGCCGCCTGCGCCGTTCCGTCCTTCGGCGAGAGCAGCCAGGCCCCGGACGGCATCACGAGCGCGAGGGCGACCGATCCTCCGAGCGCATCGGTGGTCCGCGGTTCGAAGTCGCCGGCCCGGGTCACGTCGAACCACGAGGAGAAGGCGTCAGCCAGGTCGAGCCCGTCGGGAAGCCCGGAGAGCAACCGGTGGATCGGACCGACCTCGAGCTGGTCCTCGGCCAGCTCGACCACCAGGGCGAGCACGGCACCCGCCCCCGGATCCACGGTGTCGCCACCCCGTCCGGCGCGGTATGCCTTCGCCGTCTCGTAGCGGTGGTGGCCATCGGCAACCACGACCGGAGCCGAACCCACCGCGGCCTCGATCGCGTCGACCGCCGCCGGGTCGTCGATGACCCAGAGCTCGTGGAGCACTCCGTCGTCGTCCCGGCCGGAGGCGTCCGGCGGGCGGGACTGGAGGACGTGGGCGGTGAGCCCGGGCTGGAGGGACAGGCCCCAGATGGGGGAGAGGTTGGTGCGGGTCGCGCGCAGCAGCTCCAGGCGATCGCTCTTGGCCTTCGGGAGCGTCTGCTCGTGGGGCAGGATGGTGGCGGTCGAGTCGTCGTCGAGCCCGAGGGAGCCGAGGACCCCGTTGGTGGCGTGCCCAGCCGCGTCGGTCATCCGGTACGCATAGAAGACGGGAGCCGGATCGCGCCGGAGGATCCCGTCGTCGGTCCAGAGCGCCAACTGGGTCGCAGCGCCCTCGTAGCGGTCCTGCCCGGTCCGGTGGTCGGCCTCGGGCAGCTCGACCCGGATGGAGTTCGCACTGTGCCGCGCGACGAGGCGTGCCCGCTCCTCGGGTCCGACCACGTCGTAGGGAGGGGCCAGGACCGTCGACAGGTCGACCCGGACGGGGTCGTACCGGAGACCGGCGAAGGGTTCGAAGCGGGGCATGGGCACTCACTACCACATCACCGTGGTTCCCCACGGTCCCGCCCCAGCCGGAGACGCCGGGCGCGCCGTTTGTGCCGCCACCCGGGACCGTGCTCGTAGACTCCGGTCGTGGACGGCGTCGAGGCGAGGCCCAGGGCAGCGGCCGGCGGGGTCGGTGCCATCCCGGAACGCGTCAGCGGGCAGCCGGATCTCGGGCGCATCCTGACCGTTCCCAACCTGATCACGCTGGTCCGGCTGGCCTGCATCCCGGTCTACGTCTGGCTGCTCTTCGGCGCCCACCGCCAGACCGCGTCGGCGCTGCTCCTGGCGGTGTTGGGTGCGACCGACTGGATCGACGGCTACGTCGCCCGTCGCTTCGACCAGGTCTCGACCGTCGGCAAGATCATGGATCCGGTGGCTGACCGGGTCCTCGTGGTCACCGCGGTCATCACCATCACCGTCCATGGGGCCGTCCCGGTGTGGTTCGGCGTGGCGACCCTCGCCCGCGAGGTGGTGGTGTCGGCCGCCGTGCTCCTGCTCGCTTCGCTCGGCGCGGCCCGCATCGACGTGCTCTGGGTCGGCAAGGCAGGCACGTTCGCCCTCATGTTCGCCTACCCCGCCTTCCTGCTGAGTGACGGGGCGGCCTCCTGGCAGAGTGTCGTGCACGTGGTCGCATGGGTCACCGGTCTGCTGGGCCTGGTGCTGGCCTGGGTGGCAGCCTGTTCCTACGTGCCGGTGGCCCGCGCCGCGTTGGCGGACGGACGCCGGGCCGGCAGAAGGGGGAGCACCGGATGAAGGCAGTGATCATGGCCGGCGGCGAGGGCACCCGGCTCCGGCCGCTGACCTCGAACCAGCCCAAGCCGATGCTCCCGATGGCCAACATCCCGATGATGGAGCACGTGGTCAACCTGTTGCGCCAGCACGGGTTCGAGGACATCGTGGTCACTGTCGCCTTCATGGCCAATGCGATCCGCACCTACTTCGGGGACGGCTCCGAGTTCGGGGTCCGTATGGTGTACGCCACGGAATCGACCCCCCTCGGTACCGCCGGATCGGTGCGCAACGCCCGTGACGAGCTCGACGAGCGGTTCTTGGTCATCTCCGGCGACGTACTGACCGACATCGACCTGACCGCTGTGCTCGACTTCCACGCTCAGCACGGTGGCCTGGCCACGCTGGCGCTCAAGGCGGTCGAGAACCCGCTCGAGTTCGGAATCGTGATCACCCGTGAGGACGGCTCGATCGATCGGTTCCTCGAGAAGCCGACCTGGGGACAGGTCTTCAGCGACACCATCAACACCGGGATCTACGTCCTCGAGCCGGAGATCTTCGACTTCATCCCCGAGGATCAGGTCGTCGACTTCTCGGAGCACACGTTTCCGGCCGCGCTGCGGGCCGGAAAGGGCCTCTACGGGTATGTGGCCGACAGCTACTGGGAGGATGTCGGGACGCTCGAGGCCTACCTCAAGTCACATCAGGACATCCTGGACCGCAGGGTCCAGGTGGACATCGCGGGTTTCCCGCTCCGGCCGGGGATCTGGGTGGGCAAGGGCGCGGAGATCGATCCGAGTGTGGAGCTCGACGGACCGGCGGTCATCGGCGACAACTGCGTCGTCGGTCCCGGGGCCAGGCTGGGGGCGTACTGCACCCTCGGGCGCAACGTCCGGGTCGGCGACAACGCGGTGATCGAACGGTCTGTCGTGCACGACAACACCTATCTGGGGTCCGGGGTCCGGATCGAGGGGAGCGTCCTCGGGCGGGGCTCCGACCTCCGCCAGGGCGTGCGCTGCGAGGAGGGCGTCGTGCTCGGGGACGAGTGCTTCGTGGGCGCGCTCGCCGAGATCAGTGCCGGGGTGAAGGTCTACCCGTTCAAGACGGTCGAGGCGGGGGCCATCGTGAACTCCTCGATCGTCTGGGAGTCGCGCGGCGCCCGGTCGCTCTTCGGGCGGGACGGGGTGCGGGGCCTGGCGAATGTCGACATCAGCCCGGAGCTCGCGGTGCGGCTCTCGATGGCCTGGGCGTCCACCCTGGAGAAGGGCGCCACTGTGACCAGCTCGCGCGACACCAGCCGGGCCGCGCGGGTGCTCAAACGGGCGATCATGGTGGGGTGCAACGCGGCGGGGGTCAACGTCGACGACCTCGAGGCCGCGACCGTCCCGGTCACCCGGTTCCAAGTCACGACCTCGACCAGTGCGGCCGGGATCTCGGTCCGGCTGGCGCCCGACGATCCCCAGTCGGTGGTGCTCCGCTTCTTCGACTCGGACGGTCTCGATGTCGACGAGACGACCCAACGCAAGATCGAACGGCTCTACCACCGCGAAGACTTCCGCCGGGTCCTGGCCCGCGAGATCGGGGACCTCGGCTTTCCGCCCCGCACCCTCGAGCACTACACGGCCGCCCTCATCGACTCGGTCGACCTCTCCTCGGCTACGTCGGCCGATCTCAAGTTGGTCCTCGACTATTCCTACGGGACGGCCAGCTTCGTGATGCCCAATCTGCTCGCCAAGCTCGAGGCCGAGGTGCTGGTGGTCAATCCGTACGCCAACACGGCCAGTGTGCTGGCCTTCGACCGGCAGGCGGCGGCGGCCCGGGTCTCGGAGCTGGTGCGGGCGTCGGGGGCCAGCCTCGGTGCGGTCATCGACCCCGGGGGCGAGTTCGTCGACGTGGTCGACGATCGGGGTCATGCGCTGAGCCACGACGAAACCCTGCTGGTCCTCTTGACCCTGGTCACCGAGGCCCATCCCGGAGCCCGGGTGGCCCTCCCGGTGGCGGCAAGCGTCGCGGCCGAGGAGATCTGCCGCAAGGCGGGGGCGGAGATCCTCTGGACCAAGCTCTCCGCGTCCCATCTGATGGAGGTCGCCCGCTCCGAGAAGGTCACCCTCGCCGCCAGCCAGTCGGGGGGGTTCATCTTCCCGGCGTTCCTACCGGCCTTCGACGGGGCCGCGACCCTGGTCAACCTGTTGGCCCTGCTGACCACCAACCGGCGCCGGCTGTCCGACATGGTGGCCGCGCTCCCGCCGATCCGGATCGCCCACCAGGCCGTGCACACGCCGTGGGACCAGAAGGGGATGCTGATGCGGACCCTCGTCGAGCGTTCGCAGGGGAAGGACCTGGTCCTCGTCGACGGGGTCAAGGTCATCGAGGACGACGGGTGGGCGCTGGTCCTCCCCGATCCCGAGGAGCCCCTCACCCATGTCTGGGCCGAGGCCCCGAGTTCCTCCGGTGCCGAGGCGCGCGGTCCAGGAGTACACCACCCGGCTCGAACAGCTCATGCGCTGATCCGGGACGGACCGATCGGCTGCCCGCGTGGCAGTGCGCAACGGGCACCGTACCCGGGGGTCGGGTATGGTCCGCACCCATGGACGTACCCGACGGTCTTCGCTACTCGAGCGACCACGAGTGGGCACGGACCGACGGCGACCGCGTGCGGGTCGGGATCACCGACTACGCCCAGGACGCGCTCGGTGACGTGGTCTTCGTCGACCTGCCGGCGGCGGGCGCCTCGGTGGAGCAGGGTGGCCTCCTCGGCGAGGTCGAGTCGACCAAGTCGGTGTCGGAGATCTACGCCCCTGTCGCCGGTACGGTGGTGGCCGTGAACGCCGCCCTGGCCGACACCCCGGAGCAGCTCAACACCGATCCCTACGGCGAAGGTTGGATCTGCGAGATCGTCGCATCCGACCCGGGATCGGTGGGGGAGTTGCTGGATGCGGACGGCTACCGCCAACTGACCGAAGGGTGACCGCGGTCGTCGGGGTGGGCCTCGGGAGCGCACCGATGGGAGCGACTACCGTGGTTGGGGTGTTCTGTCACAGCTGTGGCCACAGGAATCCGACCGGGGTCAACTTCTGCTCTTCGTGCGGCGCATCCCTGGTTGCCTCCGCTCCGGACACTTCGGTCTCCGTGCTCCCGGTGGAGGAGCTGTCCGAGGCCACCGACCTCGACGCACAGATCGGCGCGCTCGAGCTGCCGCGAGGTGTCGGGCTGCTCGTCGTGGCGCGCGGGTATGACGAAGGTGTCCGGTTCGTGCTGAAGCGGGACGTGACCACCGCCGGCCGGCATCCTGACAGCGATGTCTTCCTCGACGACATCACCGTGTCGCGGCGTCATGCCGAGTTCGTGACCCGCACCCAGACGACCTCCGTGCGGGACGTCGGATCGCTCAACGGCACCTATGTCAACCGTGAGCGAATCGAGGAGGCCGTCCTGACCAGTGGGGACGAGGTCCAGATCGGCAAGTTCAAGCTCCTCTATCTGAAGGCGGCGGGCGAGTGAACGGCGGCTACCGGTGAGCGCACGGTCCTACCTCTCGATCGGTGACGTGCTCACCCTGCTCCGCCAGGAGTTCCCGGACGTGACCATCTCGAAGATCCGTTTCCTCGAGAGCCAAGGCCTGGTCAACCCCGAGCGGACCCCGTCCGGCTACCGCAAGTTCTACGAGCACGACGTCGAGCGTCTGCGATGGGTGCTGCGTCAGCAACGCGAGCACTTCTTACCCCTCAAGGTGATCAAGGACCGCCTGGGTGACGACCCGGTCGGCTCGGTCGACCAGGTCGACCAGGTCGATCCGGTCGATCCGTCCGACACCGGGCCGACGGTCGCCGAGCGTGTCCTGGTCGGGCAGCGGACGACTGCCGGCGGCGCGACCGTCGGTGTGGGTGGCCACGCCGCGCCAGACGCGGCAGACGACGGAACAACGTTGCCGGGGATCGAGCCGACTCCACGCCACGATGCGTTCTCCGAACGTGCGACGACGACGACCGCTCCCGCGCGCGCGCCCACCACTGGCGTCGGCGCTGCAGTCACGGGCGCACCGGTGCCGACCCCCGAGGTGGCGGTCGACCGCGGCTCCCGCTCGGGGAGCGAGACCCCGGCGCGTGGGCGCGCGTCCGGCAAGCGGGAACCCTCGGGCGCCGCGACCCGGGTGACCGCCGGATCGGACAACGGATCACTGTCCCACGACGCTCCGGATGCGCCGGGTGCCATGGCCCCCGCCGGGGCAGTTGCCGGCGGCGCGGCCGGGGATGTCGCGGCCTCGCTGGGTGACGCGGGCGGGCCGGGTCGCGCCGCCCCGCCGGCTGCAGCAACACCCGCCGTGCCGACCGGGTCCGGCGCCTCGGGGTCCTCCGGTCCCTCGAGGAGGTCGACGAAGTCCGGCCCGACCGCTGGCAGTGCGCCGGGGGGCGGGGGGACCGTACCGGCCGACCTCAGCGGCGCGAGCCTCTCCCAGGGGGATCTCGCAGCGTCCAGCGGGCTCGATGTCGGTGCCATCATCGAGCTCCAGGAGTTCGGCCTGCTCAGGGCCACGATGATTGCCGGCATCGAGTACTTCGACGAGGAATCGCTGGTCGTGGCCACCGCGGCGGCCAGCCTCGCCCGGTTCGGAGTCGAGCCTCGTCACCTGCGGCTCTACAAGAACGCCGCCGACCGCGAGGTCGGGTTCGTGGAGCAGCTCGTGGTGCCACTCGTCCGCCAGCGAAATCCCGACGCCCGGGCACGGGCGATCGAGACCGCGGAGGAGGTCACCCGGCTTGGGCAGCAGCTCCGCAGCTCGCTCCTCCGGTCGGCGCTGCAGGACCTGCTCAACGGCTGAGAAGGAGCGAATCCAACTCCCGTGGTCGCGGGCGGGACCCTGTCGCTGAACGCGTTCGCGTCCGGCCGCGAGTAAGTTTGGTCCATGGTCGAGGTGCGGCTGCGAGCGGTGCGAGTGGACCTGCAGTCGAACACGCCGGTCCTCCTGCTCCAGGAGTCGGAAGGCCTCGGGCGCACGCTCCCGATCTTCATCGGCGCCCCGGAGGCGACTGCCATCGCCTTCGCACTCCAGGGGATGGACACTCCCCGGCCGATGACCCACGATCTTATCCGTGAGCTCCTCGACTCGCTCGGCGCCGACGTGATCCGGGTCGTGGTGACCGAGCTCAAGTCGGCCACGTACTACGCCGAGATCGTGCTCCACCACAGCGACCGCGAGATACCGGTGTCGTCCCGGCCGTCGGATGCGGTGGCGGTCGCCGTGCGGACCGGCTCCCCGCTCTACGTGGCCGACGACCTCATGGACAGCGAGGGCATCATGCTCGCGGTGGACGAGGAGGAGGACGGCGACGAGGAGGAGGCCGAGGAGAGCGCCAATCCCGACGAGCTGGTCGGTGAGTTCCGTACGTTCCTCGACTCCATCCGCCCGGAGGACTTCTCACCCTGAGTACGCTCGTCCAGGTGGACGGGTGCGCACCGCTGCCGCAGTCGGCGCCAGTAGGCAGTGAATCGGGAACAGCCGGACCGCGGGCCGCGCTGCTGCTCTCGGCGGTGACCGTGCTCGCCGCAGTCCTCGGGGGATGCTCGTCGGGGACCGGGTCGTCCACGACCACCTCCACGTCGACCACGTCGCGCTCCGCCAGCTCCACGGCCACGACCCGGGCCTCGGGTTCCTCGAGCACGTCGTCCACCACGTCGGGCACGGACCGGTGCCCGACCACCGGTCTCAGCGCGTCGGTCGGTGGGAGCAACGGGGCCGCCGGGACCATCGAGACAACCGTCGTCCTGCACAACGTCTCGAGCACCGCCTGCCTGCTCGGTGGGTATCCGGGCCTCCTGATGCTCGGCACAGGGGGTACCGCCCTGCCCACGACGGTGGTCCGGAAGGGGGCGTACTCCTTCACCTCGCAGCCCCCGGTCACGGTCACGCTCGCCCCCGGGGGGACGACGTCGTTCAACATCGGCTACTCCGACGTTCCGGTCGGTGGCGAGACGTCCTGCCCGTCGTCTGTCGCGCTCGAGGTGACCCCGCCCGGCGCCTACGACCATCTGACTGTTCCCGCCACGCTCGCGCCGTGTGCACAGGGGACACTCGTGGTCTCTCCGGTCCTACCGGCATCGGAGGCCCCTGCGACGACCGGTTGAGGCGGATCCCGGGCCGACCCCGGGTCCTCCTACCGGGCGGGGCGGACCAGCATCCTGCCCCGCACGCGTCCGTCGAGGATGGCTTCGAGCACCGGAGCCAGTCCGTCGAGGCCGACCTCCCCGGCTGCCATGCCGTCGACCAGCGCCGGTGGGTAGGACGCGGCCATCTCCGTCCAGACCTCGCGGCGCTCGGTGATCGGAGTGCGGACGGTATCGACGCCGAGGACGGAGGCGGCCCGGACGATGAAGGGGTACACCGAGGTCTCGACGGTGCTCCCGCCGGTGAGCCCGCTCGCGGCCACAGCGGCGCCGTAGCGCAGCGACCGGAGTACTGCGGCGAGGGTGGCTCCCCCCACGCAGTCGATCGCCCCGGCCCACCGCTCGGGCCCGAGGATGCGCCCCGCCGGGCCGACGAGGGCCTCCCGACCGATGACCTCATCGGCCCCGAGGCCGATCAGGTAGTCGTGTTCCTCGGTCCGTCCGGTGCTCGCCACCACCTGGTAGCCGCGGGCCGCGCAGAGCGCCACCGCCATCCCTCCGACACCGCCGGAGGCGCCGGTGACCAGGAGCGGCCCCTGTCCCGACGCCAACCCGTTGTGCTCCAGCCGGCGCAGGCTGAGCGCGGCGGTGAAGCCCGCCGTGCCGAGGATGGCCGCCTGGCGGGCCGTGAGACCGTCCGGGAGCGGCACGAGCCACGCCGCGGGCACGCGCGCGATACTCGGCGAATCCGCCGTGCCGGGCCACCCCGAGGTCGTATCCGTGGACGATGACCCGCTGGCCGGGCTCGACCGTGGCGTCCGCCGAGTGGACGACCGTCCCGACGAGGTCGACGCCGGGTACCAGCGGCGAGGTCCGAGCCACCCGGTTCCCGGGACGGGTGACCATTGCGTCCTTGTAGTTCACGGCGGACCAGTCCACCCGGACCAGGACCTCGCCGTCGGGGAGGTCGCCGGGAGCGAGGGTGGTCACCCCCGCCTCGAGGGAGTCCCCCTCGCCGCTGACCAGGAAGGCGGCAAACGACCCGGGTGGCAGGGCGGAGGGGGTCATGACGGGTACCGTACTGAATGTCCATGAGCGGGGAGAATGCGATCGAGGCCACCCCGACCGGGGCACCCGCCCCACCTCCGAAGGCGGGTTGGTGGCCGTCGTCCTGGTCGGCGTCCGAGGTGGCGGCCGGGAAGGTCTCGCGGAGCGGACTCCAGACCGATGGCGGGTCGGTCTACTGGAGCGAGAGCCGACCGAACGAGGGCGGGCGCCAGGTGGTCGTGGGCCGGGCACCGGGAGAGCCACCCCGGGACTGCTCACCGCCTGGGGTGAGCGTCCGCAGCCGGGTCCACGAGTACGGAGGGGGCGCGGCCACGGTGGTCGGTGGTGTCCTCTTCTACGTCGACGAATCCGACCAGGCATGGCATCGTCTGGTGCTCGATGCCGGATCCCCGGTTCGGCACGCGCCGGGCATGGCCGATCCGGGTCCGGGAGCGGCAGCTGTCCGCTACGCCGATGGCCGCCTCACGGCCGGGGGGCGGTGGTTCGTCACGGTCGACGAGCGGGTGGGGGCCGAAGGCACCGACCACCGCATCGTGGCCCTGCCGGTCGACGGTGTCGCGCCGGCTGTTCCCCTCTGCTGCGACGACGACTTCGTGGCCGCGCCCCGACCCTCGCCGGACGGCCGCTGGCTCGCGTGGATGGGCTGGGACCACCCCTCGATGCCGTGGGACAGCTCCTCGGTGTGGGTCGCGCCGTTGACCGAGGACGCGGCGACGATCGGCCTGGGTGCGAGGCGCCGGGTGGCCGGAGGGGAGGGGATCGCCGTCGGCCAGCCCCGCTGGTGCCGGGACGGGAGCCTGCTCCTGGTCGACGACCGGAACGGGTGGTGGCTCCCGTACCGGGTGGCGCCGTCCTCATGGGGCGGGGTCGGGTCCGGGGGGACGCCGGCCGGTCCGCCACTGGTGGATCTGGCAGCCGAGTTCCACGGGCCGGACTGGGCGTTCGGCCAGGCCACCCTCGCTGAACGCGAGGACGGGTCGATCGCGGCCCGGATGCGTCGTGACGGCCGTGACGATCTGGTGCTCCTGCAGCCCGGACCCGCCGGCCCGCTCTCGGGGAGTTGGACGGTGTCGACGATCGAGCAGCCCTGCGTCACCCTGGCGGGAGTGGCCGGCGCGCCCGGGGGTGCGATCGTCGTGCTCGGGTCCACGGCCACCGAAGCCCAGGTGGTGCTCGAGCTCGACCCCGACGGCGCGCTGGCCATCCCGTCGGTTGTCCGACCCGCCGCGGGTCACCATCCCCGCAGGGGAGGTCTCGGTCGCCCGACCGGTCCTGGCGCTCCCTGGCGGCAGGCGCATTCCGGGGCAGTTCTTCGAGCCGGTCAATCCGGTGGTCGATGCGGCCGGCGGTGGGCCGCCCCCGCTGGTGGTGTTCTGCCATGGTGGACCGACCGGGGCGGCCGAGGCGGGTTACGACCCGGTCGTCCAGTTCTTCACGAGCAGGGGGATCGCAGTCGCCGCCGTCGACTACCGCGGGAGCACGGGGTACGGACGTGCGTACCGGGACCAACTCCGGGGTCGGTGGGGCGAGGACGACGTCGACGACTGCATCGGCTTCGCCGAAGCACTAGCCCGGGAGGGGAGGGTGGACGGGTCCCGGATGGCCATCCGGGGGACGAGCGCGGGCGGGCTCACCGCCCTCGGCGCCCTCGTCCGGTCAGGGCGGTTCGCCGGCGCCGTGTCCTGGTACGGCGTGACCGACCTCGAAGCCCTGGCTGCTGACACCCACGACTTCGAGTCGCGGTACCTCGACGGTCTGGTCGGCCCGTTGCCGGCGGCGGCGACCCGCTACCGGGACCGATCGCCGATCCACCATCCCGATCGTGTGACCGGGCGGGTGCTGCTGCTGCAAGGGGCCGACGATCCGGTCGTGCCCGCCTCCCAGTCCGAGGGGTTCGCTGCACGCCTGGCGGATGCAGGCGTCGACTGTCGCCTCGTGGTGTTCGCCGGAGAGTCGCACGGCTTCCGCCGGGCCGAGACCATCGAGACCGCCCTCGAGCTCGAGCTCTCCTTCTACCGGTCGCTGTTCACTCCCGGTACCACCGCCGGCAGTGATGACCGAGGGCGTGACGCGGCACTCCGTGGCGGGCGCCGTGCCGGCTGAGGCTGCAGCCGGCACAGGCCCCGGGCCGTGGAGTGGTCCGATCGAGTGGGTCCGGGCCCTTTCGCCCGAGGGTCGTGACGCGTTCCTCTACACCGCGTCGGCGATCTTCGCCGCGATCACCGCCTTCGGTGCGGGCATCCCCCTCTACCGGCAGTGGGGACAGATGGCCGTCGTGCCGTACGCGGTGGCCGCCCTGCTGACGGGCGTCGTCGCGATCGGGATGCGCAGGGGCGCCGCCGCCCGGGAGGACACCGGCAGAGCACCACGGGAGCGGGATCGAGGCAGGAAGGCGGCCCGCATCGCTGCGTTCGCCATCGTGTTGTTCGGGGCGACAGTGGTGCCGCTGGCCCTCGAGGTGGTCTGGCGGTCCGAGGGAAACGCCGCCCTCCACGTGCAGCCCGAGGTCCTGGTCGTCGAGCGGGCCGGGGTCCGGGCCGCCCACGGCAAGGACCCGTACCAGGTGGTCGACCGGAACGGGCACATCCTCATCCACCAGAGTGCGGTGCCGGTCTACGAGCTCTACTACCCCTACCTGCCCGGCATGGTCGTCTTCGGGTTCTCGAGCGTGAGCAAGGTGGAGGCGCGCCTGACCGATGCGCGGATCCAGTTCCTCATCGTGACCGTGCTGATCACCCTCTTCGCGCTGAGCCGGCTGCGTCCGTCCACCGACGCCCGCACCCGGGCGCTCCAGGTGCTCACGGTGCTCCCGAGCGCGGCGCTTCCCCTGGCGACCGGAGGGGACGACATGCCGGTCGTCGCCCTGATGCTCCTCGGCCTGGTCGCGCTCCAGCGGCGGCGGCCGCTGCTGGCGGGCCTCGCGCTCGGCGCCGCGTCGACACTCAAGTTCACCGCGTGGCCGCTCGTGGTGCTGGCCCTCTGGGCCGCGACCGACCGGGCCGGCCGCAGGGCCACGAGGTGGTACCTGCTCGGCGTCCTGGCGCTGGTGGTCCCGGTCATCCTGCCGGTGGCCCTCAGCAACCCCTCCGCGTTCATCGACAACGTCGTCCGGTATCCGTTGGGTCTGGCCGGGGTGTCGTCGCCGGCGGCCAGCGCCCTGCCCGGGCACATCCTGGTGTCGGCGTTCCCGGCTGTCCGCCGGCCCTACCTGGTGACGGTGGGGGTGATCGGACTCGCCGTGCTCGTCCGCCGGCTCGTCCGCACGCCGCCCCGGGACGCCGCGGCCGTCTCGGCGCTGACCGGGTGGGTGATGCTGGTGGCGATCCTGCTCGCGCCGGCCACCCGGATCGGGTACCTGCTCTACCCGATCAACCTGTTCGTGTGGGCCTGGATGCTGAAGCGCGCCGATGACCCGCTCGCTGAGTTCGATCACCCGGTCGACGACCGGGCGGGAGCGGTTCAGTTGTCGTCGGGGACTTCGTAGAGCTCCATCGAGAACGGCGTCACGCCCGCGCTGGTGGTCGGGGAGACCACCACTCCCACCTCCCAGTAGTACCCGTCCCCGCTCCCGTGCTTGGCGAGCACCTCGGTGCTCCCTGCACCCTTCTGCGGAGCGGAGCCGCTGTAGAGCACCTGCCACCCGAGCCGGGGCAGGAACGTCCGGTAGACCTCGACCACTTGCGAGGCGCCGAGCAGGCTGGTGAACGACACGGTGCGGTCGAACTGGGACACTCCCTGATCCGAGTCGATCGTGCCGCTCAGCCGGCTTCCCGTCGGCACCGCGAGGTTGCCGAGGATGTCGGCTGGGGGCTCTCCGTCGCCGACGATGCCGTGCAGCGCAGAGGTGGCCGGGGTGAGCGCAACGGTGCTGCCGTCGGGAAGGGTCACATGCCGGAGGGTGAGCACCGGCGCGCTGCCCGAGATGAGCGCCGAGGCGACGATCCCGATGGTGAGGATGCCGACCGCGATGCCGAGGACGATGAGCGCGGGCCCACGCGTCGAGACTGGCTGGAAGAGCGGCGCGGCCGGTTCGGGACCGTCGACGCCGTCCGCGCTCCCCGCTGCGACGGGCGCGGTCGGCGCACCGTCCGACGTGGTCACCATGGGCCCATGCTACCGGTGGCAACCGGCCCCTCCTGGCGCGTGGGGCCTGGATACACTCCCTCCACCGGCCCTGTCGTAGCGGCCGCGGCGTGCCACCGAGCGGGAGGAGCCACGGTGCCCGGAGAGCCCGAGCGGAGGACGGACCCCGTGGCCTTGCCGCCTCGACCGATCAGCCGGCGCGCCCTGCTCGGAACGGCCGCGCTGGCCGCCGGCACGGCGCTCGCCGCCTGCGGGGGGACCTCCGGGTCAACGCCAACGACCACACGCCCGGCAAACGGCGGGACGCGCCGCGGGGTCGGCATCCCCCCGGCGCCGGATGTGCCGGTCGGCACCGACATGCTCCCCGAGGTCGACCACATCGTGGTCGTGATGTTGGAGAACCACTCCTTCGACAACCTGCTCGGCGTGCTCGGCCGTGGGGACGGCCTGGCGCGGGCGGCAGACGGGAGCCCCTCGCCGACCAACCCCGACGGGCACGGGGACCTGGTGCGGGCCTTCCACATGCCCACGCCGTGCCAGCAGAGCGGTCGGCCGTCGCAGACGTGGAACGACTCGCACATCCAGTTCTCGGGCGGCACCAACCAGGGGTTCGTCATCAGCCGGTCCGGTCCGGTGGCCATGGGCTACTGGACCCCGGCGGACATGCCGTTCACGAGCTCGCTCGCCCGCACCTACCCCCTTGCCGACCGCTGGCACTGCTCGGTGCTGGCCCAGACCTACCCGAACCGCAGGTACCTCATCTCGGGCACGTCGCTCGGTCTCGTCGACGACACCCTCCCGCTGGCACTCCCGCCCAACGGCACGATCTTCGATGCGCTCAACCGCCAGGGGATCACCTGGAAGAACTACTACTCGACCCTCCCGACGGCGGCTGTCTACCTTCCCCTCTACTCCGAGCCGTCGATCCACGCCGGTCTCGCACCAATCGGCGACTTCTTCGACGACTGCCGCGCCGGCACGCTGCCGTCGTTCTCGTTGGTCGATCCCGACTTCGATCACACCAGTGAGGAGGACCCCCAGGACATCCAGTTCGGAGACGTCTTCCTCTCCGAGGTGGTCACTGCGGTGACGTCGGGCCCGGCCTGGTCCAAGTCCCTGCTGGTCTGGTGCTACGACGAGCACGGCGGCTACTTCGACCACGTGCCTCCTCCGCCTGCGGTCACCCCCGACGACGTCCCGCCGGCGCTGTCTGCCGGTGAGCTGCCCGGCAGTTTCGACCGGTACGGGTTCCGGGTCCCGGCCGGTCTGGTGAGTCCCTATGCCCGCCCCGACCACGTGTCCTCGACGGTCTACGACCACACCTCGGTGCTCCGCCTGGTCGAGACCAAGTGGAACCTGCCCGCGCTCACCCGCCGGGACGCCGCGGCGAACGACCTCCTCGACATGGTCGACTTCCACGCGGCACCGCACTTCCTCCACCCGCCGGCCCTGGCGGCGCCCGCCGACCCTGCGCTGCGTGCCTCCTGCCAGTCGACCGGTCCGGGGACGATCCCCCCAGCCGGCGCGGTGCTGCCCGCTCACTGATCTGCTCACGGAGAGAAGTTATCTGAGCGCTCTCAGTGAGAGGCCTTCATCGAATGTTTACATTTGAGATGCGATACCTCACAATGCACTGCAGCATCGACGGGGTGGTACGACCGTCATGAGGAGGGGCGCTCCCGCCGGCGACGGCGAGTGATTCCTGTGAATCCGGGGGGGTTCCAGGGGGGCAGTGGCCGGGTCGTCACGACCCGGCCACTGGCATGTTCGGGCCCGGTTGCTCTCGTCAGCGCACCCTCCCAGCTCCTGAATTCCCGCCGCCGGTGCCGCGCTCAGTGAGGCGAGGCCCAGCCGAACGGGTCGAGCGGGCCATGGCCCCGGCCGAGGTCCCAGCCGGCGGCCCCCTCGAGCGCCCTGTGGACGAAGCGCTTGGCTGCGTCGACCGCGTCGGGCACCTCAGAGCCGGCGGCGAGCCGGGCGGCGATCGCGGCCGAGAGGGTGCACCCGGTGCCGTGGTTGTTCCTCGTGGTGACCCGGGGCTCCTCGAGGACGGTCACCTCCCGGCCGTCGAAGAGGACATCGGCCACGAGTCCGGGTCCGCCCCCCCCCTTTGGATCGTGGACCCCGGGGAGGTGACCGCCCTTGACCAGCACCCATCCGGGTCCGAGCTCGTGGATCCGCCGGGCGAGCGAGACCATTCCCTCGAGGTCGCACACGCTCGGGGGCTCGACGCCGGCGAGCATCGCTGCCTCCCAGAGGTTGGGCGTCAGCACCAGGGTGTGGGGGAGGAGGAGATCGCGGTAGAGGGCGAGACCGTCTGCGTCGAGCAGGGGACGTCCGGTCGAGGCAACCATCACCGGGTCGACCACCAGGAGCGGTAGGTCACCGGCGGCGGCCCGCTCCGCGACGAGCGCGATCGTCTCGGACGATCCGAGCATGCCGGTCTTGACCGAGGCGACCGGCAGGTCGGCCAGCACTGCCGTGATCTGCGCGTCGACCACACGGACCGGGACGGGGTGGACGTCGACGACCGCGGTCGAGTTCTGGGCGGTGACCGCGGTGACCGCTGTGGCCGCGAACACCCCGAGCGCGCTCATCGCCTTGAGGTCGGCCTGGATCCCGGCGCCCGCCCCGGAGTCGGACCCGCCGATGGCCAGGGCAACCGGCGGGGTCGGGGTCCTGCTCACCTCTCGACCATCCCCTCGAACGCCGAGGATGCCTCGGCGTGGAACCGACGCGAGATCCGACCGGCGGTCCGTGCCGCACGGCCGGCGCGGACCGCGTCACGGATGCCGGCGGCCATCAGTGCGGGCAACGCGGCACGGGTGATGGCCGAGGCCACCATGACCGCGTCGCAGCCGAGCTCCATGGCCAGGCAGGCGTCCGAAGCGGTACCGATGCCGGCGTCGAGGACGACCGGGACGCGGGCAGCCTCGACGATGAGCTCGATGTTGTGGGGGTTGCGAATGCCCAGCCCGGAGCCGATCGGCGATCCGAGCGGCATGACCGCCGAGCACCCCACCTGCTCGAGCCGACGGGCGACCACCGGATCGTCTCCGCAGTAGGGCAGCACCACGAACCCGTCGTCGACCAGCTGCTCTGCTGCGTCCACGAGCTCGACGGCATCGGGAAGCAGGGTCCGGTCGTCACCGATGACCTCGAGCTTGACCCAGTCGGTCCCGAACGCCTCACGGGCCAGCCTCGCGGTGAGCACCGCGTCGGCGGCGGTGAAGCACCCTGCGGTGTTGGGCAGGATCCGGATGCCGAGGCCGGTGATGAGGTCGACCAGGGAGTGGCGGGTGGAGGGATCGACCCGCCGGACGGCCACCGTGGCCAGCGCGGTCTCCGACGCGACCAGTGCGTCGGTCAGCGATTCCGGGCTGGCCATGCCCCCGGTGCCCACCAGGAGCCTCGACTCGATGACCGTGCCGGCGATCACCAGGGGATCGTGGGGATCGGTGACCATCGCCAGTCACCGTATCCCTGCTCGCGACGGCGCCGTTCCCCGACGGCCGGACCGGAGGGCGCCGGCGTCAGCCACCCGCCGCGGCGGTCACGATCTCCACGGCGTCGCCTGCCCGCACCGCGGTGGCCTCCCAGACCCCCCGGTGGACGACCTCCCCGTTGACGGCAACCGCGACCCCCGCGGGGGACGGGCATCTGGCGGCGACCAGATCGGCGAGTGACGTCCCCGGCGTCGCCTCGACGGGCTCGCCGTTGAGGGTGATCGGGAGGCTCACCGTGCCGGGTGGAACGAGACCGTCCCGCGTCCGTTGGCGACGGTGGGCACCGGTGGATCCGCCGCCGGTTCGGGTGGACGGTCGGCAACGGGGAGCGAGTGGAAGCGGTCGGGCCGGAAGCAGTCGAAGGCGCCGCGGGCGCCGGCTGAGCCGTGCTCCACGGGGCTCGGCCCACCACCGAGGAGCCCGAGCACCTCCTCCGCGGTCACCGGCGCCAACAGGATGCCGTTGCGGTAGTGGCCGGTGGCCAGGAGGAGACCGTCCAGCCCGGTGGTACCCACGATGGGGCCGTTGTCCGGCGATCCCGGCCGGAGCCCGACGGCGGTTTCGTCCACCACGTACTCCTCCAGCGCAGGCACCAGGCGCCGGGCGTCCTCGATCAGGTCGCCGACCGCGCCCACCGTCAACGAGAGGTCGAACCCCCGCTCCTCGACGGTCGCCCCGACCACGACGGTCCCGTTGCTCCTCGGCACCAGGTAGCAGGACCGCCCGTGGACCAGGCCGCGCACCGTGCGCCGGAGGCGCGGCGCATCCCCGGGGCGCGGAGCCGGAGGGTTGCCCCGCGCACCGGGCGGACCGGGGGCCGCACCCCCTCGGGCAGACCGGCGATCGTGCCGGAGGCACTGCCCGCGGCCAATACCACCGTGTCGCAGGGGAGGCGTTCGCCGCCACTCACTTCGACGGCCGTCACCCGACCGCGGGCCACACCGATCGAGCGGACCTGGTCCGGAAGGAAGGAGACCCCGGCAGACCGGCAGGCGACCAGGAGCGCTTCGGCGGCCAGACGGTTGTCGACCTGGTGATCCTCGGGCAGCTCGGCTCCCCCGGAGACACCGGGGCTCAAGAGCGGCTCGGCCGCACGGCAGGCGCTCCCGCCCAGGCGGTCGGCGGCCAGGTCGAGCGAGAGGCGGAAGGCGAGCTCGCGGTCGACCGCGGCCCGGTCGGAGGGATCGACCGCCACGAACAGCGTGCCCGTGGGCAGGTACCCGATGTGCATTCCGGATGCGTCCTCGAGGGCGCCGGCGAACGCCGGCCAGGCCCTGGCGGCAGCCATGTCGAGTCGGGCCAGCCGCTCCTCGCCGAAGTGGGCCTCACCGACCGGGGCCAGCATGCCGGCCGCCGCCCAGGTCGCTCCGTGGCCGGGGGCGGGGTCGATCACGGTCACCGCGAGACCCGAGGACCCGGCACGCCAGGCGATCGAGAGGCCGATGATCCCACCGCCGACCACCACGACCTCGTCGGGGGAGCGGTCAGGCATGGGGCCATGCTAGGGCGCCACGTGGAGACCGACGGCCCGTCCCGCATGGCCGCGTGCTGGTCGAATTCCTTGCCCGACCAGCCACTCGGGCGTGTACAATTCTCCGACCACGCATGGGCCAACGTCGTCCCGAGCGGTAGATCCACATCCCCCGTTGGAGCGACCCGATGACGACCACGCCAGGCTCAGCTGACGGCACCGCCGGTCCCGGCGCGCAGCCGCGCCCGCCACGACCGCCGGTCGGGGGACTCTACGATCCGCGCTTCGAGCACGATGCCTGCGGCGTGGCCCTGGTCGCAGACCTCCAGGGCCGTGCGAGCCACGATCTCGTCCGGCGGGCGATCGCCGCGTTGGAGCACCTGGCCCACCGGGGTGCAACCGGGAGCGAGGAGGACAGCGGGGACGGAGCCGGCATCCTCCTCCAGGTGCCCGACGAGTTCTACCGCACCTCGGTCGACTTCCCCCTGCCCGGCCGCGGCCGGTATGCCACCGGGATCGCCTTCCTCTCCCGTGACCCGGGGGAGGCCGCGACCGCCCGCACCCTGGTCGGGAAGCTGGCCACCGAGGAAGGGCTCGACGTCCTCGGCTGGCGGGAGGTCCCGGTCGTCGAGGACATGCTCGGGTCGATCGCCGACGCGGCACGCCCCTCGATGCACCAGCTCTTCGTGGCCCCGTCCGAGGGCACGCCGCTCGGACCCGGCGACCCGGCCCGGGCCCTCGACCGGCTGACCTTCGTGCTGCGGAAGCGGGCCGAGCACCAGGTCGACAGCTGCTACTTCGCGTCGCTCTCGGCCCGGACCATCACCTACAAGGGCATGCTCACCTCGCACCAGCTGGCCGACTTCTTCCCCGATCTGACCGATCCCCGGCTGGTGAGCGGGCTGGCACTCGTGCACTCGCGATTCTCGACCAACACCTTCCCCTCGTGGCCGCTGGCCCACCCGTACCGGTACATGGCCCACAACGGTGAGATCAACACCCTTGCCGGCAACCGCAACTGGATGCGGGCCCGTGAGGCGCTGTGCACGACCGACCTCATCCCGGGGCTGGAGCGGGCCTTCCCGGTGGTGACCCCGGGAGCCAGCGACTCGGCGTCCTTCGACGAGGTCCTCGAGCTGCTCCACCTCGGAGGGAGGCCCATCCAGCACGCGGTGCTGATGATGATCCCCGAGGCGTGGGAGAACCATCCGACGATGGACCCTGCCCGCCGCGCGTTCTACCGGTTCCACGCCGCGCTGATGGAACCCTGGGACGGGCCCGCCGCGGTGGCCTTCACCGACGGGACGGTCGTCGGCGCGGTGCTCGACCGCAACGGTCTCCGCCCGGCCCGGTACTGGGTCACCGACGACGGGCTGGTGGTCCTGGCCAGCGAGGTCGGTGTCCTCGACGTCCCGCCGGCGAGGGTGGTGCGCAAGGGTCGCCTCCAGCCGGGCCGCATGTTCCTGGTCGACACCGAGGCCGGGCGCATCGTCGACGACGACGAGATCAAGGAGATCCTGGCCTCGGAGCATCCCTACGCCGAGTGGCTCGAGGAGGGGCAGATCGAGCTCGACGACCTGCCGCCCCGGACCATGCTCACCCCCCAGCACGGCTCGGTCGTCGGTCGACAGCGCCTCTTCGGCTACACCGACGAGGAGCTCCGCCTCATCGTCCAACCCATGGCCCGGGTCGGCGCCGAGCCCCTCGGATCGATGGGCACCGACGCGGCCATCGCCGTGCTGTCCGAGCGGCCGCGCCTGCTCTACGACTACTTCACCCAGCTGTTCGCCCAGGTCACGAACCCTCCGCTCGACGCCATCCGTGAGGAGCTGGTCACCTCGCTGCAGTCCACCCTGGGCCCCGAGGCCAACCTGCTCGAGCCGACCCCGGACTCCTGCCGCCAGATCGTGCTCCCCATGCCGGTCATCGACAACGACGACCTCGCCAAGCTCCTCTACGTCAACGAGGACGGCAGCACCCCCGGGTACCGCGCCTTCGCCATCGACGGCCTCTTCGAGGTGTCCGGAGGTGGGGACGCCCTACGGGCGGCCCTCGACGAGGTGAGGGACAGGGTCGGCGCGGCCATCCGGGAGGGCGCCGACGTGATCGTGCTGTCCGACCGGAACTCGACGACCACCCTCGCACCGATCCCCTCGCTGCTGCTGGTCAGCGCGGTCCACCACCACCTTGTCCGCGAGCGGACCCGAACCCAGGTCGGCCTGGTGGTCGAGTCGGGTGACGCCCGCGAGGTCCACCACATGGCCCTCTTGAAGGGATTCGGCGCTGCGGCCATCAACCCCTACCTCGCCTTCGAGACCATCGACGACATGATCTCCTCGGGGTTGCTGACCGGCGTGACCCCCCGCCAGGCCCAGCGGAACTACATCAAGGCGGCCTCCAAGGGAATCCTCAAGGTCATGTCCAAGATGGGCATCTCGACCGTCGCCTCCTACACGGGCGCACAGGTCTTCGAAGCGGTCGGTCTGGCCGCCGAGGTGGTCGACGAGTACTTCACGGGCACCGTGTCGCGGATCGGCGGGGTCGGACTCGACGTGCTCGCCGCAGAGGTGATCCGCCGTCACCGCTTCGCCTACCTCGAGCGCCCTGCCGAGCTGGCCCACCGGGAGCGCGAGGTGGGCGGCGAGTACCAGTGGCGCCGCGAGGGCGAGATCCACCTCTTCAACCCCAAGACGGTCTTCAAGCTCCAGCACGCCACCCGGTCCAAGCGGTACGACGTCTTCAAGGAGTACACCCGGGCCGTCGACGACCAGTCGAGCGCGCGCTGGCCACCCTGCGCGGGCTCATGACCCTGCGGACCGGGGTCCTCCCCCCGGTCGCCCTCGAGGAGGTCGAGCCCGCGCCCGCCATCCTCGCCCGGTTCTCGACCGGTGCGATGTCCTACGGCTCGATCTCGGCGGAGGCACACGAGACCCTGGCCATCGCGATGAACCGACTCGGGGGCAAGTCGAACACCGGCGAGGGCGGCGAGGACCCGGACCGCTTCACCCCCGACGAGGACGGGAACCTCCGGCGCAGCGCCATCAAGCAGGTGGCCTCGGGGCGGTTCGGGGTGACCTCGGAGTACCTGGTCAACGCAGACGATCTGCAGATCAAGATCGCCCAGGGGGCCAAGCCCGGAGAAGGGGGCCAGCTGCCCGGGTACAAGATCTACCCCTGGATCGCGAAGACCCGCTACTCGACGCCGGGGGTGGGGCTCATCTCGCCGCCACCCCATCACGACATCTACTCGATCGAGGACATCGCCCAGCTCATCCACGACCTCAAGTCCGCCAACCCCACGGCCCGGGTGCACGTGAAGCTGGTCGCGGAAATGGGTGTCGGCACGGTGGCCGCAGGCGTCGCCAAGGCACATTCCGACGTGGTCCTCATCTCGGGTCACGACGGGGGGACCGGCGCGACACCGCTCACCTCGCAGAAGCACGCGGGCATCCCCTGGGAGCTCGGGCTCGCCGAGACCCAGCAGACACTCATGGCCAACGACCTGCGGGACCGGATCGTGGTGCAGGTCGACGGCCAGATCAAGACGGGCCGGGACGTGGTGGTGGGCGCCCTGCTCGGTGCAGAGGAGTTCGGGTTCGCCACCGCACCGCTTGTGGTGTCCGGCTGCATCATGATGCGGGTCTGCCATCTCGACAGCTGTCCGGTCGGGATCGCCACCCAGAACCCGGCCCTTCGCGCCCGGTACACCGGCACACCGGAGTTCGTCGAGACCTTCTTCGAGTACATCGCCGAAGAGGTCCGTGAGTACCTGGCCGCGCTCGGTCTGCGTTCGCTGGAGGAGGCGGTGGGGCGGGTCGACCTGCTCGACACGGTCGCCGCGGTCGACCACTGGAAGGCCTCCGGGCTGGATCTGGCCCCCATCCTGCTCGCACCCGACGCCCCGGAGGGCGCGGTCCGCCACCGCATCCACGAGCAGGACCACGGCCTCGAACGGGCGCTCGATCACAGCTTCCTCGAGGTCTGCCGTCCGGCCATCGAGCACGGAGACCGGGTGGCCGCCGACCTGGTCGTGACCAACGTCGACCGCACGGTCGGCACCCTCCTCGGCTACGAGATCACCAGACGGCACGGCGGGGCCGGACTGCCCGACGGGACGATCGACCTCACCTTCCACGGATCGGCCGGCCAGAGCTTCGGCGCCTTCGTGCCTCGTGGCGTCACCCTGCGGCTGCTCGGAGATGCCAACGACTACCTGGGCAAGGGGCTCTCCGGCGGCCGGATCGTGGTGCGCCCACCGGCGGAGGCGCCGTTCGCCGCCGAGGAGAACATCATCGCCGGCAACGTCATCCTCTACGGGGCGACCGCCGGAGAGGTCTTCCTCCGCGGCCAGGTGGGTGAACGGTTCTGCGTGCGCAACTCCGGCGCCATCGCCGTCGTCGAAGGAGTGGGGGACCACGCCTGCGAGTACATGACCGGTGGGCGGGTGGTGGTGCTCGGCCCGACCGGGAGGAACTTCGGCGCGGGCATGTCCGGGGGGGTCGCCCACGTCTACGACCCGCACGGGCGGCTGCCCGCCGTCTACAACCAGGAGATGGTGGATCTCGAGCCCGTCGCCCACGAGGACCGGATCTGGTTGCGCGACCGGATCATGCTCCACAACGAGGAGACCGGGTCCGAGCTGGCCGGCCGCATCCTGGCCGACTGGACGTCGGCCTCGGAGCAGTTCGTGACCGTGATGCCCCGTGACTACCGCCGGGTCCGCGAGGCCACCGAACGTGCGGTGGCGGAGGGAAGGTCGGTGGAGGAAGCGGTCATGGAGGCGTCACATGGGTGACGTCTTCGGGTTCCTCAAGTTCAGCCGCACCCTGCCGGCCCGTCGTCCGGTCCCGGTCCGCCTGCGCGACTGGAAGGAGGTCTACGAGCCGTTCTCCGCCGAGGACGCAGCCGATCAGGGTGCGCGTTGCATGGACTGCGGCATCCCCTTCTGCCATGAGGGGTGCCCGCTCGGCAACCTCATCCCCGAGTGGAACGACCTCGTCTACCGCGAGGACTGGTCCGAGGCGATCGAGCGGCTGCATGCGACCAACAACTTCCCGGAGTTCACCGGACGTCTCTGCCCGGCTCCCTGCGAGGGAGCGTGCGTCCTCGGCATCAACGACGATCCGGTCACCATCGAGCGGATCGAGTACGAGATCGTCGAGCGCGCCTGGTCCGAGGGATGGGTCGTCCCGGTGCCCGCCACGGGGTCGACCGGCAAGCGGGTGGCGGTGGTCGGCTCAGGTCCGGCCGGGCTGGCCGCGGCACAGCAGCTGGCACGTGCCGGACACGGCGTGGTGGTCTTCGAGCGGGCCGAGCGACCGGGCGGACTGCTGCGCTACGGGATCCCCGAATTCAAGATGCAGAAGGCCGTCCTCGACCGCCGCCTGGCCCAGCTCGAGGCGGAAGGCGTCGAGTTCCGCTGCGGGATCTCGGTGGGGGACTGGTCCCCGGAGGTGAGCCGGGCCGTCGCACCTGGGGTCACCACCATCCCCACCGGGACGCTGGTCGAGGAGTACGACGCCGTGCTGCTGGCCGGCGGAGCCACCCAGCCCAGGGACCTGCCGGTGCCGGGCCGGGATCTCGACGGCGTGCACCCGGCGATGGACTACCTGAAACCCTCGAACATGGTCCAGGAGGGGTTGCTGCCGTCGTCACCGATCAGCGCCCAGGGCAGGGCGGTGGTGATCATCGGGGGCGGCGACACCGGAGCGGACTGTCTGGGCACCGTTCACCGGCAGGGGGCACGCAGCGTGCACCAGCTGGAGATCATGCCGGAGCCACCGCACGACCGTAGCCGGGACAACCCCTGGCCGACCTGGCCGCTCATCCTCCGGACCTCCGCCGCGCTCGAGGAGGGAGGGGAGCGGGTGTTCTCGGTGACGACGGACGAGCTGCTCGGGGACGAGGCGGGACGGGTCCGCGCGCTGCGCGGCCACGAGGTCGAGATGGTCCCCGGTGACGACGGGCGACCGGCCTTCCGGGCGGTCGAGGGAAGCGAGTTCGAGCTCCCCTGCGATCTGGTGCTGCTGGCGATGGGCTTTCTCGGTCCCGAGCGCAACGGGGTGGTGGCGGACCTCGGGCTCGAGCTCGATCCGCGTGGATGCGTGACCGCCGACGCCCGATGGTCGACCAACGTGGACGGGGTCTTCGTCTGCGGGGACATGACCCGGGGCCAGAGCCTCATCGTGTGGGCGATCGCCGAGGGGCGCTCGGCCGCTGCCGGCATCGACCGCCACCTGATGGGCGAGACCGCGCTGCCCGCGCCGCTCGTCCCGGGACAGCTGGCTCTCCGCTAGCGCTCGGCCACCCGGCCCGTCGGCTCAGCCGCTGGCCATCAGGGGACGGGAGGGCGCGGTGCCGAAGGTGGTCACGCGGTTGCCTCCCTGGTGCTTGGCGTCCGCGCTGGCCAGGTCCGCACGCGACAGCAGGTGGTCGCCCGCACGACCGAGGTGATCGAGCGCGACCCCGATGCTGGCGGTCACCGAGACCTCGGCGTCCCCGACCTGGATCGGGAGCCGCAGCGCGGCGAGCACGCGTTCGGCCAGCCGGTCCACCTCGCCGGGTTCGGCGACGTCCTCGACGAGGATGCCGAACTCGTCGCCACCGAGGCGGGCGGCGGTGTCCGAGCTCCGCAGGCAGCCGAGGAGCCGTTCGGCGGTAGCCAGCAACACGCAGTCGCCGGCAGCGTTGCCCGCGTTGTCGTTGATGGCACTGAGGTCGTCGATGTCGACGACCAGCACAGCCAGCCGGCCGTGGGTCCGCTCGAGCCGGGCCGAGGCGTGCTGGAGCCGGTCCAGGAAGAGGACACGGTTGCCGAGCGCGGTGAGCGGGTCGTGCAGCGACTGGTAGGAGAGGCGTTCCTCGAGCCGCTTGCGGTCGGTCATGTCCCGGAAGCTCCACACACGGCCGATGGTCCGCTCCTCCAACCGCTGCGGCGTCGAGTAGCGCTCGAACACCCGTCCGTCGAGGAACTCGAGGGTGTCGAGGCTCTCGGCCTCGGGTTGCTTGTAGAGCTCGTCGATCCTGGCCACGAAGGCGTCCGGGTCCACCAGCTGCTCGCGCACGAACGCGATCGCCCGGCTGTCGTCGCGGCTCAGCGCGATCGAGTCGGGGATGCGCCACATGTCGACGAAGTTGCGGTTGAAACTGGCGAACCGACCGGCCGAGTCGACCACGAGGATGCCGTCGGCCGTGGCATCGAGGGTGGCCGTCAGCAACGACTGGGCCTTTCGCAGCTCGAACTCGGCAAGGGTCCGGGCGGCGGTGTCGTGACCGGTGACCACATAGCCAGCCACGGTGGGGTCGTCGACCAGGTTGATGAAGGAGAGCTCGTAGGGGACCGATCCCCGGTTCCCCTGGCGGAGCAGCGCCACCTGGACGGTCACCGGGAAGGCCGCGGTCGCTCCCTGGCCGGCCCGCTCGAACGCCCCGGCCAGTGCCGGACGGTCGGCCTCGAGCACCAGCTCCGCCAGCGGATGTCCCTCGACCAGCTCGGGATCGTGTCCGAGCCGACGGGTCACCGCCGCCGACGCCGATTCGATGTCGCCGTGCTGGGAGACCAGCATGGTCAAGCTACCCGAGTTCTGGACCATCGACCGGAACCGGGCGTCCTGGTTGTGGGCGAGCTCGAAGCGACGGCGCTCGGTCAGGTCGCGGAGGGTGAAGAGCAGGGCGTCGGACTTGAGCCATGGGACGGGGGTGCCGATGAGCTCCACCAGGCGCCACCCGGAGGCGGCCCGGAACCGGACCTCGATCGGTGCTCCGACCTCCTTGCCGTACACAGAGGTGAGCGAGCGGAGCACGAGCTCGCTGTCCTCTGGATGCACGAAGTCGAGACCGGAAACGCCCTGGGACTCGTCGAGCGTGGTTCCGAAGAACCGCTCGGCGGCCGCGTTGACCCAGAGCACGTGCCCTCCGTCGTCGGTCACGATCACGACATCGGGAAGGGCGCGCAGCAGTCGGGCCAGCGTGGGCGGGTCGTCGGCCTCCAGGGCTGCAGGGATCTGGCTGCCAACTGTCGGCATGGGGTCATCATCGACGTGCCAGGCGGGAAGCTTGAGGTGCCTGGAGGCACCCTGGGTTGCGTCCGACGGGAAACCCAGGGTACGGATCCGCTCGGGGTAGCCGAGGTCCGCAGATGCCGGTCCCGACGGACCCGGGTGCGGGGTGGGAAGATGCCCAGCGTCAGCAACCAACGGCGCGCCGCGGGCGCCCATCGAGGTCTCGGGTGATGTGGTCGTGACGACGAGGAATCCGTTGCGCAGGGTGCAGATCGGCCTTGCGGCGCTCGCCCTGGTCGTCGTGGCCGGCACGGTCGGCTACGTCGTCCTCGGGTTCGGGCTGCTCGAGGCCCTCTACCTGACCGTCAGCACGATCTCGACCGTGGGCTACGGCTTCCCTCATCCCCTCGGGGCAGCGGGCAAGAGCTTCACGATCGTGCTCATCCTGGTCGGGGTGGGGACGGCACTCTACACATTCACGGTGACCCTCGAAGTGCTCATCGACGGTCACATGCGAGACCTCGTCAGGAGGCGTCGAATGGAACGGGACATCGCCCGGATGACGGACCACGTCGTGATCTGCGGGTGGGGCCGGGTCGGGCGGGAGGTGGCGCGGTATCTGGATCGCGCCGGCCAGCAGATCGTCGTGGTGGACCGGGACGCAGACCGGATTGCGGCTGTCGACTACGCCACGGTGGCGGGCGACGTGACCGACGACGAGACGCTGCTACGGGCGGGGATCGAGCGGGCAGGGACCCTCATCGCCGCCCTCGACACCGATGCCGACAACCTGTTCGTCACCGTCTCCGGCCGGTCCTTCCAGCCGTCCATCCACGTGATCGCCCGCGCCCGCAGCACCACGTCGGAGGCAAAGCTGTTGCGGGTGGGGGCGGACAGGGTGGTGAACCCACAACGCCTGGGCGGGGACCGGATGGCCGCCTTCGTCACCCAGCCCCACGTGGTGGACTTCGTCGACGTGGTGATGCACGACGGCTCCCTCGAGTTCCGTCTCGAGGAGTTGCGGGTGGGACCCGAGTCGCCGCTGCACGGCATGACGCTCCGGTCGACCCGGGTCCACGAGCTGACCGGCGCCCTGGTGATCGCCATCCGACGAGCGGACGGGACCTTCGCCACCAATCCCTCACCCGAGACCGAGGTCAACGCCGGAGACGTGCTGATCGGGGTCGGGACGTCCGCTCAGCTCGGGGCGCTGCAGGAGTTCGCCTCACAGCCCTGACGGCACAGCCTCGTCGGCGAGGGTGAGGCAGCGACGTCCGCGTCCACCCTGCAGGGCGGTGCATCACCGTCCCCGCGGAAGAACCCAGAGGGCCGAGTAGAGTGGAGGCAAGGACAATCCGGCCCCATCGGGGGCGTCGATTGCATTCCGTTCAGATCGCCGCCGACCGGCGGCTGATTGGAGCACCGTGTCCACAGCAGCAGTCCAGGCGGGCACCCAACTCGACGCTCATCACGTCCCGGAGACGAACGGGCGGATGTCCGTGTGCAGACGCTGCGGATCCCAGACCGACGGTCCCGAGGGTCTCCACCACCTTCCTGCCGAGCGAGAGGTCATCCGGGCTGGTGAGTGGCTGATCGCACAATCGAGACTCGGGCACATCGATCGCATTCGAGAACTGCGAGAGGACGGGCCAGGCGGCGCGACGTAGGCAGAGCGTACCGTGGTCGGTCGCGCCCGGGTCGGCCCCCCGGCGTGCCACCCGGACACTGTCGCGATTGCCCGGTCCTGGATTGACACCTGAGGAGACCGTCGTGGACGATGGAGAACCGATCTCGTATCTCGCGCTCGAGAACGACACGCCCGTGCTCAGCTCATCGGGCTCCGAGTTCGGGAACGTGGTTCACGTGCTGCAGATACCCGAGTTGGACGAGTTCGACGGGATCGTCGTCGGCACGAAGCACGGTCATCGGTTTGTCGACCGGGACCAGATCACCGAGATCACCACGTCCTGTGTCCGATGCAGTCTGTCCGACGAACAAGCGGCAGCGTTACCCGCACCAGACGGCGCCCCGGTGCTCCATCTCGATGCTACCTACGAGGAGGGGTCGTCCTTGAGCGCCAGATTCGCCCGGCTGTTCAAGCGGCCGCACTGGAAGGAACTCGAATAGCCGACGGTCCCAGCCGGCTGTCCACCGAAGCCGCCTCCGTCACCGACGCGTCGGCAGGGGAGTGGCGGACCCAGGTGTCCTCGGCGCATCACCGCTCTGAGGGAGAGCGCCCTGGCGGTCGGGAGGTCCGCTCGTGATCCGATTGCTCGTCCGGATCGATGGGAAGGCGGTCGGGACCCGCCCAGAACGACGGCGGATCGCTCGCCGGACTCGCCTCTCGCTCGGTCTCGTCGATCAGCTCGTCCGCCGATGACGGATCTCTCCGGCCTTCGTCGAGTGGCCCTCGGGACGTGCCCATGCCCACGATGTTAACGGCATCCATGTCGTGGAGCATCGCTCGATCCACCAAGGCCAGGAGAGCCGTCGCTTCGAGCGCGGGGCCTGCGATCGCCCTACGGCTCGCCCTCTATGGCGACGACCACCTTGCCACGAGCGTGACCCTCGTCGACGTAACGGACTGCCGCTGCAAGATCCTTCAGGGGGAAGCTCCGATCGATGGCCGGCGTGACCCGTCCCGATGCAAGGAGCTCGCGGAGAACGGAAAGGTCTGCAGCGTTCTCGGACACACCGAGCATGCCCAGCTTCTGACCAACCAGTGGGGAGAGCAACATCGCCCGGAGCTGGCGATCGAACCCTCCGAGCCACCGCCCGCCGGTCTCGCCTCCGACGATGACGAGTCTTCCATTCGCACTGAGTGCTCGTCGAAGGTGTGAGAGGCGGCTGTTGCCGCCGATGTCGAGGATCACGTCATAGCGCGGATCACCATCGGCGAAATCGTCGAGTCCGTAGTCGACGACGTGGTCAGCGCCGAGCGACCGGACCAGCTCCGTCTTGCCGGTGCTGCAGACACCGGTGACTTCGGCACCGTACGCCTTCGCGATCTGTACGGCGAACGTGCCGACGCCTCCCGAGGCACCGATGATGAGCACCCTCTGGCCCGCTTGGACCTCGGCCGCGTCACGGACGCCCTGCAGTGCGGTGAGCCCAGAGACGGGGACCGCTGCCGCCTGCCCGAAGGAGAGGGCCACGGGCTTGAGGGCCAGGTGGCCCACCTGGGCACAGGTGAACTCAGCGAAGGAGCCATTGCCGGTCCCATAGACCTCGTCTCCCGGTCCGAACTCGGTCACGTTCTTGCCCACGGCCTCGACAGTGCCGGCCAGACTCCGGCCAGGATTGGGTTGCTTGGGCCGGCGGAGCCCGAAGCCCATCACGCGCATGAGACAGGGGAGGCCGGTCATGAGGTGCCACGTTCCTCGGTCGACACTGGCTGCATGCACCCTCACCAGGACGTCGCGTGCGCCGATGGCGGGCAGCGCTGTCTCCGCCAGTCGCAGGACCATCTCGGGTGCGCTGCCGTACTCGTCTTGGACGATTGCCTTCATCGTCCCGACGGCAGCGTTCCCGGGCTCCGTCGGTCGGTCGAGCGTTGCTCTCGTCATGCTGTCTCCCTGGCGTATTGGCTTACGTTGTAAGTCATGCTACACTTACGACGTAAGCTTGTCAACCGAAGGGACGCAGATGGCACCCCCGACCAAGGCGTCGACGAGGCCCCGGACCCCGCTCAGCAGGGATCGCATACTGGACGCCGCTGTCGCCTTCGCCGATGCGCACGGGATCGAGTCGCTCAGCATGCGAAAACTCGGCGAAGCCCTCACGGTCGAGGCGATGTCGCTGTACAACCACGTGGCCAGCAAGGACGAGCTCCTCGACGGCATGGTCGACCGGGTCTTCGGCGAGATCGACCTGCCCTCCGTCGAGGACGACTGGAAGACCGCCATGGGCAATCGGGCGGACTCCGCCCGCCGTGCGCTCGGTCGCCATCCCTGGGCCATCACCCTCATGTCGACCCGGACGTCACCTGGTCCGGCAACGTTGCGACATCACGACGCTGTCATCGGAAGCCTTCGCACGGCGGCCTTCTCGGTCACCATGACCGCTCATGCCTTCTCGCTCCTGGACAGCTACATCTACGGGTTCGCGATGCAAGAGGCAACCTTGCCGTTGGGTGAGACCGAAGCGGAGACAGCGGAGGTTGCCTCGCTGATGATGGCGCAGTTGTCAACAGAGGAGTACCCGCACCTCACCGAGTTCAGCACCGAGCACGTCCTCCGGCCGGGCTACGACTACGGAGACGAATTCCGGTTCGGACTCGAGCTGATCCTGGATGGTCTGGAGAGCGATCGTCACCGGGTCTGACCGAGAGGAGTGTCCCTGGGCCTCCCGTGACGGAGTCTGCGTCCGACGTCAGTCGGATGAGAGGAATTGGACAATGACGGGAAGTGCCTCCGGGTCCAGACCGACGAATGCATGTCCGCCCTCGAACAGCCGAAGTTCGGCCTGGGGGATCTGGGATGCAATGGCGATGCCATTTGCAGCCGGCGCGATTCCGTCGTATCGACCCGAGGCAACGAGCGTCGGGCAGGTGATGCGAGGTAACCGATCGGACACGTCGTGCCCGCCCCGAGCCTGGAGCTGCAGTGCTGTTCCACGCTCCTCGCTGAACGCACCCGGCGCGAACCGTTGCGCGAGCACACCGGCCAGGAGCCGGTCGGATTCGTGCTCTGCCAACCACGCTGGAGTGAAGCGGCTGTCCATGATCTGAGCGGAAACGGTGGCCCGGGTGGCCGGGGTCATTTCCAGGAGCGAGAGGAACGGAAACGAGGATCCGCCGGCTCCACCGGCCGACGTACAGAGCAGCGCCAAGCGGTCGATCCGTTCGGGGACAGTCACCGCCACCTCCTGAGCCACCATGCCGCCGAAACTAATTCCGATCAGGCGGAACCGCTCCCACCCGAGGTGATCTGCCAACGCCAGGGCGCCATGAGCGAGCTCCGCCATTGTGTAGGGCTCGCTCGGACAGGAGCTCTCTCCGATCCCACGCTGGTCATAGGCGAGGACGTCGAATGTCTCCGCAAACATGGAGAGGAGCGGGGCCACCTGAGACAGGTTGCGCCTGATCCATTCAAGAACAGCAGCTTCTGACCCGCACCGGACTGCTCATAGTGGAAATCGATCGCATCGAGCCGCACTCGTGCCATGGCACAGTATGCCCGCCCCAATCCGTCCCCGACGGTGCCGTTCCGGCGCGATCCTTCAACCCCGCTGAGGTCGCGGTCGATCCTCTGTGATCTGCCCGCGTTCAGTCTGGGATGACGCGTATGTGTGAGGGCTGGTTCACATCTGACCGGTGAACCACGCTGTCGTCCGTGAGTCGATTCTCAGCTGATGGGATCCGTGGCATGCCAAGGGTGGTACTCGGACGACTGACCGCCAGGTACCTGCGGATCCGATCTGCGACTGACGTCAGGTACGCCGCATCCTCTGCCGCATCACAGGCATCCCCTGCGGTGTCCAGCGCGTCGGCGGCTTGGACGAGAAGGTCCATGCCGGTGTCGTAGGCCCCGACCATCATTCGGTTCCAAACAGTGCGCGATGGCAGGAGGGACACGCCCACCACGTCGGCTGCGGAGACGGCAACGGGTCGGCAGGGAAGTACTGCCGGCAGCGGCCGCACTGACGAGTCGCACGCTCCTGTGGAGGCGGAGGTCGTTCCCCGGCCTGCAGATTCGCGCTCGCAGCGGTCCGACTCGAGAGTCCTTGCTCAGCTGATTCGCCATCCCGAACCTTGTGGCTGGGTCCCATCGGGACTCTCGATCTTGTCACCGTAAGCGGGGACGCTGGTGCTCCTCAATGAGCCACTACGACCGTACACCAGGGGACGACCTTCACCAAGGCCCCCGGCCGGTGTGAGGACACGCTTGGATCCCGTGCACTCCAGCGGGTCGTTCGTGCACGCTGATTCGTGGATCTATTCCGAGGTGATCCCAGCGCCCTTCAGCATCCGACGAAGGTCGATCACCATCTGCTCGTCGACATCAGGTCCTGGCGGAGCGTCAAGTGTTTCGGTCTCGGGTCCCAAGGTCACCTTGTAGCGCCGGTCGTGCCCCTCTGTGACCTCCGCCACGCCTTGTAACAAGGACAACACATCATGCCATTGGATGTTATGGCTCACCGGATGTTGGAAGATCTTCTCGACGGTTGCCCGATGGTGGGCATTGAGCTTTGCACCCTCAACCACGTGGCCTCCCATGACAACACGAGCCGACTTGGAACTGTGTCGAGTGTAGACCGACAGCGGTTCGGTAACCGAATCTAGACTCCTGCCACATGGACGTCGATGAGACGGCGCAGGGCTGGTTCGTCGATCCCTATGGAATCCACCAACACCGGTGGATCTCGATGGGGAAACCAACGGATCTCGTTCGGGATGGGACCGTGGAAGCGACGGACGAGCCTCCCAGTCGACCCCCCTCGCTGCCATTCGTCCCTGTGAGCACCGGTCCGGCCCAATGGGACATGCGACGGGCCGACGATGCAACCCGACAGGCGATTCCCGACGCAGCGTCGTACGGCGACGTGGCCTTCGACGGCAGCGCCGTGTACGGCAGTACGACCGGCGGACCGGCCCCTTCGGGTCTGACCGGATGGCAGACCGCGTTCGAACACAAGATGCAGAAGCGGGCAAAGAAGCAGAGGCGAAAGGAGCGGTGGCACCGTTGGTTTGGAAAAGGGGACTGACGACCTCGCTGACCCGGACCGGTGGTGGGCGTATCGGTGGGTGATGTCAGCGGCGGCGGCGTCCGCACAGGTGCACTCCAGCACTCCGCATCGGTCGCGAGCGAGTGCTTCCGAAGCCACGGCACGCAGGTAAGCGTGATTTGGGCAACGCTGTACCCGCGGCGGATCTCACGTGTTCCACTGGTACTCAGTGGATCGTGAGCGTGGTCGGACGACAGCGAGCGACGAAATGGAGCATTTCGTGACAACGATCCCGGGGCGACTGACAGTGGCGACGGCACTGGCGGTCGGCACCGTGCTCGCCGCTGGGACGAACTCGGTTGCTCTTGCCTCGGGCCTCCCGTCTCCCAGCTACACCTTGACCAACCCAGGGCCCGGGGATTGCACCACGGAGCTGTCGAATCCCGCCGAGAACGCTCCGACTCTCGAAATCGGACTCTCGGGACTCGGAACAGGTGCTCATGCTGTGGCTGCCTGGACCGACAACGACGGATACGCGACCGCCACGGTCGACGGAGACAGTGGCACGCTGAACCTCGCGTCGCACTCGGGAAGTGTCACGATCACCGAGGTCGTCGAGTACACCGACGCCTCCATGACGACCGTGCTGTCGTTTCTCACCGGTCCAGCGTCAATCGTCTTGTCGTCCTGCTCGGGAACGCAGGAATCGATGGGTCCGTACGTGGGCATCTCTTCGACCTCGGACGGTCTTGGCTACTGGATAGCGTCCGATGGTGGTGCCGTCTTCAACTACGGGGATGCCCCCTTCTGGGGGTCATTTCCCACATTGGTCTCGCCGTCCGGGACCCCTCAATATCTCCCGGTCATAGGCATCTCGGGTACGTCCAATGGAAACGGGTACTGGATGGCAGGGTATGACGGAAGCCTGTTCGCCTACGGCGGTGCTCACTTCTACGGTTCGATGGGGGGTACGCACCTCAACAAGCCCATCGTGGGTATGGCCTCGACCCCTGACTGCAAGGGGTACTGGTTGGTCGCCAGCGACGGGGGCATCTTCGCCTTCGGCGATGCAGCGTTCCATGGGTCGATGGGTGGTTCTCATCTCAACAAACCCATCGTGGGTATGGCCTCCACCCCTGACGGCAAGGGGTACTGGTTGGTCGCCAGCGACGGGGGCATCTTCGCCTTCGGCGACGCAGCCTTTCACGGGTCGATGGGTGCTTCTCACCTCAATCAACCCATTGTCGGTATGACCCCGGCGTCCGGCGGTCGCGGATACTGGATGGTGGCATCCGACGGCGGCATCTTCGCCTTCGGCAACGCCTCATTCCACGGGTCGATGGGAGGTGCCCACCTCAATCAACCGATCGTGGGTATGGCGGCGGCATCAGACGGTGGCGGCTACTGGATGGTGGCATCCGATGGTGGCATCTTTGCCTTTGGCGATGCAGCTTTTGACGGCTCCCCTTGAACTGATGCCGTCCTGATCTGGGCGAGCGTTCGCGAACGTCACGGTGGCGACTGCTCAAGAGAGGTCGCAGATGACGTTCACATGAGTGGTCCTGCCTGAACGAACGACAACCGGAGTCATGCTCCGGCAGGTCAGTTCCCGAGACTCGGACATCACTAATGGGCTATGGCCGGTGGCCTCCCAGGTGCCGGGTGCCAGTCTGATACCGATCGAGCCGTTCGGACCGACCTCCACCGATCTGCTCTTGCCACTCGAACTGGTAAACACGACCGTGCCGGGCAACGGGCGTGAGGCCGTGACGCCGGTGACCTCGAGACGGCCGGACACCGTCCCTGGTGGTGTCGATTGCACCGCGGATCCCGACGCCAGCAGCAGAAGGGAAACCGATGAGGCGACAAACACCTTAGGGTTCATCTCGACCTCAAATCACAGTACCGGCTGAGCCTGCGCGATGGTTGCGATACGCCATACCAGCGCCGAATCAACCTGTTGTCCTACGGTTTTCGGAATGGACACACCGAGCGATGGTGTCAGGGGTGAGAGACGGTGGCCGATGGCCACGACGCTGATCGTTGCCATGGCACTGCCATTCTTGCTCCCGCTCACATACGCGCTTGGTCCACGGTGGATCATCCCTGCGATTGAAGCGGTCTTTCTGCTGGCGCTCATCCTCGCCGACCCGGGACGAATCGACCGTCGATCGACGGTGGTGCGGACACTCTCACTCGGGTTGGTCGCCATCTTGGCCGCTGGTGCCGCCGGAGCCACGGTGCGCCTGGTCGTCGATCTGGTCAGAGGGGGAGTGGAGACGAACTCGCCAGGCGGGCTTCTCAGGATCGGCGGGGTGGTGTGGATCTATGTCGTGATCACCTTCTCCTTTCTCTACTGGGAGCTCGATGGAGGGGGTCCAGAGGTCCGCGCACGGTCGACACCCGAGTACCCGGACTTGGCGTTTCCCGAACATCTCAACCCCCACCTCACTCGTCCCGGATGGCGTCCCGAGTTCTTCGACTATCTGTACCTCGGTTTCACGGATTCGACGGCATTCAGCCCCACCGATGTCATGCCGCTCGCCCGTTGGGCGAAACTCGCCATGGCGATCCAGGCAGCTGCCTCACTCATCATCCTGGGACTGGTGATCGCGCGTGCGGTGAACATCTTCAAGTAACGGAGAGGGCTCTTGCTGGCTCCGGCTCCCCGAGACGGCTGGTGTCAGTCCTGCCGTTGTGGGTTGGGTTTGCGGAGAGGGTGAAGGCTACGCTGCAAGGAATTATGCGGGCTCAGATGATCACGTCGCGCCTGAAGGCCGGTAGGGAAGACGACCTCCGTACGCTGGTCGCCCAACTGCGGGCAGCCGAACAGCCGGGTTCGGGTCTCGTGCACTCGACAGCAACCAGGGACACGCACGACCCGAGTCGAGTCATCCTGTTCGTCGTCTTCGAGAGCGAGGAGAGGGCTCGAGAGCGCGAGAACGATCCACGTCGGCAAGAGGGGCTGGAGGCGGCGAGGGTGACGATGATGGAGATCTTCGAGGGTCCGCCAGAGTTCACGGACCTGACCGTGCTCGAGGACTGGTCGATCTAGCCACCGATCGGGGCAGCGCTGGATGAGTCGCCGCCGGTTGCTCAGAGCTCCCCTAAGGCGGTGGCCAACGGTTCGAGCACGCCGGGATCGAGGGGCGGTGGGAGGTAGACGATACCCAGCTCCACGCCGACCTCTGCCAGTGCGGCCGCCTGCTCGGCGGTGGCGTTCGCACCGCCTGCGAAACGGACGTGACTGGAGAGGAGAATCTCCGTGGGGTCGCGGCCGAGGTCCTCGCAGTGCTGGTGGAGGACGTCGCGCTTGTGGGCGAACTCCTCCGGCGTGCCTCCCACGAAGTTCCAGTGCTGGGCGAACCGGGCCGCGGTGCGAAGGGTCCTCTGCTCGCCACTACCACCGATGCAGATCGGCGGGTGGGGGCGCTGAACCGGCTTGGGCTTGTTGCGGGCGTCGCTGACCTGGTAGTACCGGCCGTTGACGGTCGTCGTCTCCTGGGTGAGGAGCCCGACGATGACCTCGCACGCCTCCTCGAATCGATCGCTGCGCTCACCGGGGGTACCGAGCTCGATCCCGTAGGCGCCCGACTCCTCCTCGTTCCACCCGGCCCCGATGCCGAGCTCCAGCCGACCCCCGGACACGATGTCGAGGGTGGTCGCCATGTTGGCCAGGATCGCCGGGTGGCGGTAATGGATGCCAGTCACCAACGTCCCCATTCGCAGGCGGCTTGTCGCCTGTGCCAACGCGGTCAGGGTGATCCAGCCCTCCATGCACGGGCCGGTGCTGTCGGAAAAGATCGGATAGAAGTGGTCGAAGGTCCAACCCGACTCGAACAGGTCGATGTCGTCGGCCACCTTCCACACGGCAAGCATGTCGGTCCAGCTCGTATCCTGGGGCGAGGTCTTGAACGCGAAGCGCATGGAGCCACGTTAGGTCCGGCCGGCACGTGACCGTGCAGACCTCCATCTGCGTCGCTACCCCGGTCGGGTCGCTCCGACCAGATCCGGCCAGTCGGCGTCGTCGAGGCGGACCGCCGCTCCGGTGTGTGGGGCGTCGATCATCTCGCCCGCTCCGACATAGAGGCCGACGTGGTCGACCCCGTCGGCGCCGTTGCCGAAGAAAAGGAGATCCCCCGGCTGGACGGCGGCCCCGTCGGGCACAGGAGGCCCGGCGTCGAATTGGTCCTGGGCCACGCGTGGCAGGTCGATCCCGCCCCGCTGGTAGGCGGCCTGGACCAGCCCCGAGCAGTCGAACCCGCCTGCTCCCGTGCCACCCCAGAGGTAGGGCGTCCCGAGTTGGCCGGCGGCGAATTCGATGGCAGCGGCCGCGCCGCCGCTGAGCGCCGGGTCGTCTGCGAAGGCGAGCGAGAGGACGAGGACCGTGTCCGCGTACGCGGTGGAGTGGTTGTAGTCGAAGACCGAGTCCCTGAGGCCGGTGGCGCCGCCCGCGACCCCCGCCCCGTCCGCGCAGAGGAGTGCGGCCGCGGTGTAGGCGGCGTCGACCGGATCGTAGGGTGTCGGTGGATCGGCGCCGCCAGGTCCGACCGTGGCGTGGGCCATGAAGGTGGCCGGTTCGAACTGGAACGGCCCTTCGGCTCCGGCGCCGTTGGTGCCGCTCGAGACGCCAGGGGCGGTCGAGCGTCCACTGTCGGACTCGACCGTCCCGATGGCGGCCAGCACCGACCAGGAAAGGCCGGGACAGGTCGCCGCCGCAGCCTGCTCGAGCCCGGCCCATCCGACCGGGAGGGCAGGTGCGGCGCCGACGCCACCAGGGGCGGCCCCTGCCGACTGGGCGCCCGGCGCAGACGCCGGGTCGGTCGGCGTGCCCCCGCCGGCTCCGGCGGCGGCCGCCAGGACGGCGACACCGACCACCAGGCCGATGATCGAGAGGGCGACGGCGCCCATCACCTTGCCCACGACTGACTCCTCACCACGGACCGAATCGGGGTGAGCGTCGAGCTCAGAGGGACCGGTCCGGCGGAGCGGTCAGGCGGACCGGCCGGACGACACCCCGGACGGGTGCCGTCGGCGACGATGCCGAGCGGTGTCCAGTCCAGCATCCGGGTCCGGCTCCCGCAAGACCCTCGGCCCAGGGTTGCGGCCGACGGCTCGGTAAGCTCGGTTGTCCGGGAGCAGGATGGGAACAGGGGAGGAGCCGACATGCTCAGCACGATGCAGGAGGGCCCGTTGCTGGTCAGCGGGATCCTCCGCCACGGCCAGGCGGTCTACCCGGACAGCCGGGTCCTGACCATCGTCGGGCCCGAGGGCGAGTCGGTCACAGCCTCATTCACCGAGGTGGCCGAGCGGACCGAGCGCCTGGCGAAGGCACTCCACCGGCTCGGCCTCAGAGACTCCGACCGGGTCGGCACCTTCCTCTGGAACAACCAGGCGCACCTCGAGGCATATTTCGCGGTCCCTGCGATGGGGGCGGTCCTCCACACCCTCAACCTGCGGCTCTTTCCCGAACAGCTCGCCTACGTCATCAACCACGCCGAGGACAGGGTCATCATCGTGGACGCCTCCATCGCCGGGCTCCTGGCCCGGGTCCGCGACAAGCTGACGACGGTCAAGCACATCGTGGTGGTGGGCGAAGGGGACACCTCCTCGCTCGGGGAGACGCTGGCCTACGAGGAGCTGCTGGCGGCAGAGGAGCCGGGCTACGACTGGCCCATGCTCGACGAGCGGCAGGCGGCAGCCATGTGCTACACGTCGGGCACGACGGGCGATCCGAAGGGGGTCGTCTACAGCCACCGGTCGACCTACCTGCACTCGATGGGCGTCTGCTCGGCGTCGGCGCTCGGTGCGTCCGAACGGGACAGCGTGCTCGCGATCGTGCCGATGTTCCACGCCAACGCCTGGGGTACGCCGTACGCTGCCATGCTGACCGGGTCGGACCTGATCATGCCCCAGCAATTCCTCCAGGCCGCCCCGCTGACGGCCATCATCACCCGGCATCGTCCGACCCTCTCGGCGGGGGTACCCACCATCTGGAGTGACCTGCTCCGGTACTCCCAGACCCATGACGTCGACCTCTCCTCGCTGCGCATGATCACCGCTGGCGGCGCAGCCGTCCCGCGACAGCTCATCGAACGCTTCCGCGACGAGCTCGGGGTCCAGCTGGTGCAGGGGTGGGGAATGACCGAGACCAGCCCGATGTGTTCGCTGGCCTTCCCGCCCCGCCAGGCCGCTCCCGACGAGGAGATCGAGTGGCGCTCGATGAGCGGACGGGTGATGGCCGGCGTCGAGGTTCGGGTGGTGGCCGACGACGGCAGCATCCTGCCCAACGACGGGGAGTCGGTGGGCGAGTTCGAAGTACGCGGCCCGTGGATCACCGGCTCCTACTACCTGGATCCCGCCCCCGAGCGATTCCACGACGGGTGGCTGCGCACCGGTGACCTCGGCTCGCTCGACCGACTCGGCTACATGCAGATCAGCGATCGCACCAAGGACGTCATCAAGTCGGGTGGGGAGTGGATCTCCTCGGTCGAGCTGGAGAACCAGGTGATGGCCCATCCGGAGGTCGTCGAGGCGGCGGTCATCGCCGTCCCCGACGAGCGGTGGAGCGAACGTCCCATGGTCGCTGTCGTACTCGAGCAGGGCTCTGAGGCCACTCCTGACGAGCTGGCTGCATTCCTCGCCGGGCGGGTGAGCCGGTGGTGGCTTCCGGAGCGCTGGGCGCTCATCGACGAGGTGCCCAAGACCAGCGTCGGAAAGTTCGACAAGAAGGTGCTGCGGTCCCGGTACGCCGAGGGAACGCTCGAGATCGTCGACGTCGCGCCCTCCCACCGGTGAGTGAGCGGGCGGCCGACGAGCTCGCCGACCTGGCCGACCGTCTCGCCGCGATCGGTGAGGAGCTCGCAGACCGGGCCCTCGACCGGCTCCGCGAGTCCGGCGACGCGGTCCGGGCAGGCGAGACCCCGGATGCAGTACTCGCGCAAGAGGAGCGCCGGATCACCAGGGCACGCCGGGCGGTGGAGAAGGCCGTCGTGCTCCTCGGGGGCCCGGCTCCCGGGGGTCCGGGCCCAGACGACGGACCCTGAGCACCCCGCCCGGAGGGTCAGTCCGCGACCAGGGGATCGACCAGTTCGTTGATCGCGTCGATGAGCTCGCGCAGCCTGCCGTAGTGGACCTTGTCGAACCGCAGAGCGAGGCGTGGCAGATCGAGGTGGTCGTCGTCCGATCGCTCGGGCGGGAGGGGCCGGGTGGACCGGATGACCCCGCTCGTCACGATGTCCGGGAAGCGGCGGTTGAGATCGGCCAGCTGCCCCCGGTCGGGTGCGACGGCCATCCGGATGACCAGGAGGTCCCCCACCCACCGGCACGAGCGGTAGTTCCGGTAGAAGGAGAGGAGCGCATGGGCGGCGATGTCGACGTCGTCGGTCAGCGTGAAGAAGGCACGGTCGTCTGCCGAGACCAGGCCGCGGGGCTCGACCTCGTCTCGGAGGAACTGATTCCACCCGTCCCAGTAGGTGCCGCCCGGCACGTCCAGCATGACCACCGGGGCGGGCTCGGCCTTGCCGGTCTGGAGCAGGGTGAGCAGCTCGAACCCCTCGTCGAGTGTGCCGAACCCACCGGGCAGGACCACGTATCCGTCGGACTCCTTGATGAGCATCAGCTTGCGGGTGAAGAAGTAGCGCATCTCGACGAGCTTGGGGTCCTGGGCGATGAACGCGTTGGCCCCCTGTTCGTGAGGGAGCCGGATGTTGACGCCGATCGACTGCTCGCGGCCGGCGCCCTCCATCCCGGCGGCCATGATCCCGGGGCCGGCACCGGTGACCACCATCCACCCGGCACCGGACATGGCTGCCGCCAGATCCCGTGCCTGCCAGTACGCAGGGTGCTCGGACTCGGTCCTCGCCGAGCCGAAGATGGTCACCTTCTTGCGGGCGCGGTAGGGGCGGAACACCCGGAATGCCTCGGCCATCTCGGACAGTGCCGTGTCGGCCACCTTGAGATCGATCACGTCGGTTCCCTCACCGACCAACCCGGCCACGGTCGCCACCAACGACCGGTAGAGGCGGCGTCCGGCCGGAGTCGGTACAGCGGCGATCAGCTCCTCGATGGGGGGAGTGGCCGGGGGATCCGCCGCGGGGCCGGCCCCGGAGCGCCGGGCAGCCATCTCAGCGGGCGGCGGCGAGCACAGCCCCGCGACCGTCGGCGTCGCCGACACGGCCGTAGAGGGTGGTGCGCTGGGCGAGCGTGCGGCCGAGGGGCGTGACCAGCGCCTCGAAGGCGGCGGCATCCATCATCTGGCCGTGCGCCGCCCCGGCAGCCCGGGAGATGTTCTCGTCCATGAGGGTGCCCCCGAGGTCGTTGACCCCGGCCCGCAGGAGCTGACGCGGCACCGGCCACACCCAACTTGACCCAGCTCAGCTGGATGTTGTCGATGGCACCCCGGTAGGTGATCCGCCCGATGGCGTGCATGAGCAGGGTCTCGCGGAAGGTCGGCCCCCGGCGCGCCCGCCGTTGCAGGTAGAGGGGGGTGGCCATGTGGACGAAGGGCAGCGGGACGAACTCGGTGAACCCTCCGGTCTCCTGCTGGAGCTCCCGGGTGCGCACCAAGTGCCGCGCCCACGAACGGGGATGCTCGATCGCGCCGAACATGATGGTCACGTTGGAGCGCAGTCCGACCCGGTGCGCGCACCGGTGGGCCTCGAGCCACTCGTCGGTGGTGATCTTGTCGGGGCAGAGGACCGCCCGCACCTCGTCATCGAGGATTTCGGCAGCGGTCCCCGGAAGCGTCCGGAGGCCGGCGTCGCGGAGCAGGACCAGGTACTCGGCGAGCGGGAGTCCGGAGCGTCGCGCGCCTTCGGTCACCTCGAGCGCGGTGAATGCATGGATATGGATGGTGGAGGATGCCTCGCGCACCGCTCGGAGCACGTCGAGGTAGTACTCACCGTCGAAGTCGGGGTGGATGCCGCCCTGGAGACAGACCTCGGTCGCGCCGAGCGCCTCCGCCTCGCGTACCCGGTCGGAGATCTCGCTCAGCTCGAGCAGATAGGGGGAGCCGCGCAGGTTCAGCGAGAGCGGGCCCTTGGAGAAGGCGCAGAACCGGCACTTGAAGGTGCAGACGTTGGTGTAGTTGATGTTGCGGTTGACCACGTAGGTCACCTCGTCGCCGACCGCCTCGTACCGCAGACGGTCTGCCACCTCGGCCACCGCCCGCACCTCGGGACCACGTGCGGTAAAGAGGGTCACGATCTCGTCTTCTCCGACGGGCGCGCCCTCGAGCACCCCTGCGAGGACCGCGCCCACCGGTCCACCCACGGGCTGACCGGCCACCGTGGGACGGTGCGAGGACGAGTCCTCGGGCATCGGGGGCGTGGCACGCACCGGGACGTGCAGGAGGATCGGGGGCGGTGTGTCGGCGCCCGATGCCCATGGGTGGTCGCGGCCGAGGCTCTCGGCGTCGGATGCATCGAGCACCGGGAAGTGGAGCGAAGGGTCGAGCCACCGCCCGGGGTCGCGGGCGAACTCGGGATAGATCGTGAGGCGGGGAGCCAGCGTATGGCCGCTCGCCTCGGTGGCGGTGCGGAGGACCCCGAGGGCCGGCCAGGCGCGCTCCGGGTTCACGTGGTCGGCGGTGACCGGCGACACGCCGCCCCAGTCGTCGATGCCGGACGCCACCAGCGGGGCCAGATCGTCGGACAGATTGGGCGGCGCCTGCAGGTGGATGTCGGTGGGCAGCACGAGGCGGGCGATCGCGATGGTCCAGAGGAACTCGTCGGTCGGGCAGGCGGGGGACCGGTGCATGGCGGTTCCCGGCTTGGGCAGGAAGTTCTGGACGATGACCTCCTGCACGTGGCCGTGGCGGCGATGGCTGGCCACGATCGCCTCGAGGGTGGCCAGGCGGTCGGCCCGTGATTCGCCGATGCCGACCAGGAGACCGGTGGTGAAGGGGATCCGCTCCTCGCCGGCCGCCTCGAGGGTTGACAGGCGGCGGGCGGGATCCTTGTCCGGCGCCGACCGGTGCGCGGCGAGGCCGGGGTTGACCGACTCGATCATCATCCCCTGGCTGGCCGAGACGCCACGCAGGGTACGCAACTCCTCGGCAGACAGGGCCCCTGCGTTGGCGTGGGGGAGGAGGCCGGTCTCCTCGAGCACGGCGCGGCACGCCGCGGCCAGGTAGTCGACCGTCGACGAGTAGCCATGGTCATCGAGCCAGGTGGCCGCCTCCGGATACCGCGTCTCGGGGCTCTCGCCGAGGGTGAACAGGGCCTCGTGGCAGCCCGCGTCCCGTCCGGCCCGGGCGATGGCCAGCACCTCGTCCAGGGAGAGGAAGGGGGAGCCGAGCCGCGCCGGTGCCTTGGCGAAGGTGCAGTAGCCGCAACGATCGCGGCACAGCATGGTGAGCGGCACGAAGACCTTGGGCGAGAAGGTCAGTCGGGTCCCGTACGCGGCGTCCCGCACCGCCGCGGCCCGTTCGCAGAGCTCGTGCAGCGGTGCAGCGAGCAGGGTCTCCCGGTCGGGTTCGCCCGGCTGGAACGGCAGGTGTGAGCCGTGGTCGGCGGGCATTGCCGACACCCTACCGGAGGTCGTCGCGGACCAGTCCGGAGGCCGCGTCGGGTCTCCGCGTCACCGAGCGCCGCGGCGTCGACCAGCCACAGGACCTCGTCTGCCGACACCCGTGCGGCAGGCAGGTCGGTGCCGGCGCAGATGCCGGTGAGCGCGTCCCGCTTCGACGCTCCGGAGACGGTGAAGACGACCGTGCGGGCACGGGCGATCCCCTCGAGTGTCAGCGTGATCCGATCGTAGGGGTTGACGCCGCTCGGGTCCCGGTTGGCGGTCACCAGCCGGCCGGGAACCGGGTGGAGGAGGGCCGCCGAGTCGGAGAAGAGCGAAGCGGTGTGCCCGTCCGGCCCGAGACCGAGGTGGACCAGATCAGGGCGCGCCGAGGCCGCCAGCAGCCGGTCGTAGTCGTGGGCGGCCTGCTCGGGAGTGCCCGAGGTGTACATGGGGTGGTCGGAGCGGATCGGGCCCACGCCGGCAAACAGGGTCTCCTCGATCATCCGGTGGTTCGAGTCCGGGTGGTCCGGTGGCACGCACCGCTCGTCGCCGAGGAAGACGTCGACCGATGACCAGTCGGTCCCACGTCCGGCGAGCGCCCGGTAGCACGCGACCGCGGTCCCGCCGCCGGACAGATACACGGAGAAGCCCCGGGTGCCCGCAGCCGCGACCTGACCGTGGACCAGGTCGGCGAAGGCCTCGGGAACGGAGTCGACCAGCCGTATCGTGACGGTCATCGGGCTCCGGCCGAGCCCTCGGGGGCCGTCACTGGGGGAGCGGGTTCTGCCGCCCGCCGCTCAGCTCGAGGTCGACGACCGGATTGCGCCATTCGTCGCCGGACCGTTCGACCAGGAGGTCGGCCATGTGCGGGCCCCACGATCCCGCCGGGTAGGGGTGGAGCGCGCCGCCCGGCTCGGACCACGCCTGGAGGTACGGGTCGACGATGCGCCAGGCCTGCTCGACCTCGTCGGACCGGATGAACAGGGTGGCGTCCCCGACGATGGCGTCGTGGATGAGCCGCTCGTAGCCGTCTGCGGCCTCGGTCCCCGCGAAGACCTCTGCGTAGGAGAAGTCCATGGCCACCGAGCGGATGTGGAATTTCTCGCCGGGTACCTTGGCTCCGAACTCGAGGCTGATCCCCTCGTCCGGCTGGATGCGGAGGACCAGGGTGTTCGGGCGCAGATCGCGGCTCGAGCGGGAGTCGAAGAGGAGGAAGGGCACCTGGAGGAAGGTGAGGGCGACCTCGGTCACCCGTGCCGGCAGTCGCTTGCCGGTGCGCACGAAGATCGGTACCCCGGCCCACCGCCAGTTCTCGACACGTAACCGCAGTGCCAGATAGGTCTCGGTCTGGCTGTCGGGGGCGACGTCCTCCTCGTCGCGATAGCCGACCACCGGCACGCCGTCGATGGTGCCGGCCGCATACTGGCCGCGCACCGATTTGTCGACCGCCTCATCGGGCGTCGGGATGTCGATCGCCTGGAGGAGCTTGACCTTCTCGTCGCGGACCCGGTCGGCGTCGGTGCTGGTGGGCGATTCCATGAGGGTGAGGGCGAGCACCTGCATCACGTGGTTCTGGACGATGTCGCGCAGGGCTCCTGCCGTCTCGTAGAACCCGCCCCGGTGCTCGACACCGAGGCTCTCGGCCACGGTCACCTGGACCTGCTCGATGTATCTCCGATTCCAGATCGGCTCGAAGATGGCGTTGGCGAAGCGCAGCGCCAGCACGTTCTGGACGGTCTCCTTGCCCATGTAGTGGTCGATCCGGTAGATCTGGCTCTCGTCGAACGCCGCGTGCATCGTCTCGTTGAGGGCGAGGGCGCTCTCGAGGTCGTGCCCGAACGGCTTCTCGACCACCACCCGGGCGAAGCTGCCGCCTTCGCCCGGACCCGAACAGCCGTGTTTGGCGAGCGCTCCGGTGACCAGACCGAAGACGCTCGGGATGGTTGCGAGGTAGTAGAGGCGGTTTCCGCTCGTGCCGTCGAGGCGGTCGGCCTCGCGCAGGTGGGCGGCGAGCTGGTCGAAGGTGTCCGGGTGGTCGTACTCGCCGCTGACGTACTTGAACCGCTTGCAGAGTGCCTTCCATTTCGGCCCACCCTCCGGGGTCGCTCCGGCGACGTGGGCGCGGAACCCGTCGTCGGTCCACTCGGTGCGAGCGACGCCGATCACGGTGAACCCGTCGTCGAGCACGCCGCGGTCGGCCAGACGGGCGAGGGCGGGGAGGAGCTTGCGTGCGGTGAGATCGCCGGAGGCGCCGAAGATGACCATGGCCACCGGTGGAACCTTGGAGAGCACCGGTGGGAGCGATCGGCGCATGCCTGCTGCCGCGGCCCCGGTCGTGCCCGCATCGTCGTGGGCGGCGTCGAGCGTGGTCATTTCGGGGTCAACGTCTCGCCGCCCTGGGCCCCACCGGTGGTGGTGAAGGCGTGGCCCCCGAACTGGTTCCGCAACGCGGACACCAACCGGAGACCGAAGGCGTTGGTCTTCTGGGAGGCGAAGCGGGCGAAGAGTGCCGCGGTGATGACCGGCGCCGAGACGCCGCGTGCGATGGCCTCCTCCGCCGTCCAGCGGCCCTCGCCCGAGTCGACCACTACCCCTTCGATCTGGTCGAAGCCGGATTCGGGCCGCAGGGCGCGTTCGGCCAGATCGAGGAGCCAGCTGCGCACGACCGAGCCGTACCGCCAGATCGAGGCGATCTCGTGGAGGTCCAGATCGAACTCCGGCGCTTCGGAGAGGATCTCGAATCCTTCGGCATAGGCCTGCATGAGGCCGTACTCGATGCCGTTGTGGACCATCTTGACGAAATGGCCCGCCCCCGGCGGGCCGACGTGTGCGTACCCGCCTTCGGGAGCGAGGGCGAGGAAGGCGGGCTCGCAGACGGCGACCGCCTCCGCGGTGCCACCGACCATCAGGCAGTAGCCCTCGCGGAGCCCCCAGATGCCACCCGAGGTTCCGGCGTCGACCAGGGCGATGCCCTTGGCGGCGAGCGCACCCACGAGCGGCGCGGTCTCCTTGTAGTCGGAGTTCCCCCCGTCGATGATCACGTCTCCCGGCGCGAAGAGGTCGGCGAGGGTCGTGATGGTGGAGTTGGTCGGTGGGCCGGACGGCACCATCACCCAGGCCACCCGGGGTGATTCGAGGGCACCGGCGAGCTCCTCGAGGGTGGCAACCGGCTGTGCACCGAGGGCGGCCACCCCGCTTCGGGCCGTCTCCGAGAGATCGAAGGCCACCACCTGGTGACCGTGCTCGATGAGCCGCTGGGCCATGTTGGCGCCCATCTTGCCGAGTCCGACCATCGCAAGCTTCATCTGGGCTCCTCCTGTGGCGATCTGGGGGGTGGGTGGTGCGGCGGGCGTGTGGCCGGGTGTCAGCCGGCGGTCAGTGCCGCGGCCTTGTCCGACAGGGTCCGCATGAGCTCGTCGAACGAGGCGGCAAACGAGGCCACCCCCTCGGCCTCGAGGGTGGCGGCCACATCCTCGATGTGGATGCCCGCGGCTGCCAGGTCTGCGATGAGCGCGGTGGCGTCGTCGATCCCGGTGTCGACGGTGCGGGCGACCGTCCCGTGGTCGAGGAAGTCGGCGACGGTCGCGTCGGGCATGGTGTTGACCGTGTCCGGGCCGATGAGGGTGTCCACGTAGGCGAGATCGGGATAGGCGGGGTTCTTGGTGGAGGTCGAGGCCCACAGCGGCCGCTGCACACGAGCGCCGCGTGCGGCAAGGGCCTCCCAGCGGGGGCCGGAGAATTGCCGGATGAAGAGTTGGTAGGCGAGACGGGCCTGGGCCACCGCTGCGCGGCCCCGGAGCGCGAGGAGTGCCGGTCCGGCCCCGTTCCCCGCGGCCTGCTCGAGGCGACGGTCGATCTCGGTGTCCACCCGGCTGACGAAGAAGGAGGCCACGCTCGACACGCCGGAGAGATCGGCGGCACCGGAGGTAACAAACGCCTCGAGCCCGGAGAGATAGGCCTCGATGACTTCGGCATACCGGGTGATGCTGAAGATGAGCGTCACGTTGATCGATCGGCCCTCGGCGATCATCTGGCGGATGGCCGGAACACCCTCGGGGGTGGCCGGGATCTTGACCAGCACGTTGGGCCGGGCGATCCGGAGATGAAGGCCGCGGGCCGCGGTGATGGTCCCCTGGGTGTCGTGGGCCAGGCCGGGGGCGACCTCGACCGACACGAATCCGTCTGCCCCCCGGGACTCGTCGAAGGTCGGCCGCAGGATGGAGAGGGCGCCGAGGATGTCGTCGATCACGAGGTCCCAGTACGCCTCTTCGACCGGCGTGGTCGCGATGAGGGAACGGAACTGCTTGTCGTAGGTGTCCTGTCCGCTGATCGCCTTCGCCAGGATGGTCGGGTTGGAGGTCACCCCGCGGATGCCCTGGCCGACGAGGTCCGCGAGGGTTCCGTCCTGGAGCCAGTCACGGCGCAGGTTGTCCAACCACGGGCTCTGACCCTGCTGGCGGTAGAGGTCGTGCAGTCTGGTCATCGGGTTCCTCTCGATCAGGCAGTCCGTCGCTGCTCGCCCTCAGGCGGTCGAGCGTTGGGCGAGGAGGGCGGTGGCCCGCTCGGCGACGTGGGCTGCGGTGAATCCGAACTCCTCCATGACCCGCTCGCCGGGGGCCGACGCACCGAAGTGGTCGATGCCCAGGGAGGCGTCGGCGTAGCGCTCCCACCCGAAGGTGGTCGCGGCCTCGACGGACAAACAGGGCACCCCGGGGGGCAGGACCTCCGCGCGGTACGCCTCGGTCTGCGCCGAGAACAGATCCCAGCACGGGAAGGACACGATCCGGGCGCCGGTGCCGCGTCCTGCGAGCAGCTCGGCCGCCTCGAGGCAGAGATGGACCTCGCTGCCTGTGCTGAGCAGGACGACATCGGTCGGACCACTTGCCGGCTCGCGCAGGACGTACGCGCCGCGTGCCACGCCACCCGGGGCGAGAGAGGCGGTCTCGGGCAGGACCGGGAGCTCCTGGCGGGTGAGGATGAGCGCAGTGGGCAGTGAGTCCTCGACGGCCAGTCGCCAGGCCTGGGCGGTCTCGTTGGCGTCGGCCGGCCGGATGACCCGGAGCCCAGGCATCGCCCGGACGGCAGCCAACTGCTCCACCGGCTGATGGGTGGGGCCGTCCTGACCCAGACCGATCGAGTCGTGGGTCCAGGAGTAGACGACGTGGACGCCGGAGAGCGCTGCGACCCGGACCGCCCCGCGCATGTAGTCGCTGAACACGAAGAAGGTGCCTCCGACCGGGAGCACCCCCCCGTGGGCGGCCATCCCGGTCATGACCGCGCCCATCCCGTGCTCGCGGATGCCGTAGTGGATGAGGCTGCCGCCAGGTTCCTCGATCGACTGGGCGAGGGCGCCGGCCATTGCCATCCCCGTGTTGCCGGTGAGATCGGCGGCACCGACCACGAGGCCCGGGATGGAGGATTCGGTGGCGTCGAGGCAGGCCTTGATGGCCTTGCGAGTGGCGATCGGGCCGTCCTCGGGGGCGAACGTGGGCAACCCGTCCTCCCACCCGGGAAGGCCGCGGCCGCCCAGGGCGGCATCCCAGCGGGCGGCCTCCCCGTCCGAGGTGTTGATCCGCGTCGCGCGCGCGGTCCGCTCCGCTTGACCACGCGGGATGCAGGTCCGGTACATCGCCAGGACGTCCTCGGGCACCCAGAAGGTCTCGTCCGCGGGGAGGCCGAGGAGCTCCTTGGTCAGGCGGATCTCCTCTTCACTGAACGGATCGCCGTGCGCCTTGGCCGTGTCGGTCAGGTGGGGAGAGGGGTACCCGATGTGGCTCCGCAGGATGATCAGCGAGGGCCGGTCTTCGTGGGCCCGGGCACGCAGCAGGGCGCTCTCGATGGCGTCGAGGTCGTTGGCGACCTCACCGATGTTGTCGACCGACCAGCCGTAGGCGGTGAAGCGCCCGGCGACGTCGTCTGTATAGGAGAGCTCGGTGGGCCCGTCGATGGTGATGTGGTTGTCGTCGTAGACGTAGACCAGGCGCCCCAGACCGAGGTGCCCGGCCAGCGAGGCGGCCTCGTGGGAGATCCCTTCCTCGAAGCAGCCGTCACCCGCAAACACATACGTGTGGTGATCGCACAGCTCGGGGGAGAAGCGGGTGCGCAGCCACCGTTCGGCGATGCCCATGCCCACGCCGTTGGCCACACCCTGCCCGAGGGGTCCGGTGGTCAACTCGATCCCGAGGGAGTGGTTGAGCTCGGGATGACCGGGGGTCCGGCTGCCGAACTGCCGGAATGCCCGGAGGTCGTCGAGGGTGAGCCCGTAGCCGGTGAGATGGAGCATCGAGTACAGCAGGATCGACGCATGGCCGTTCGAGAGCACGAACCGGTCGCGGTCGGGCCAGAGCGGGTCGGAGGGGTCGTGGTGGAGGATCCGGGTGAAGAGGACGTGGGCCAGCGGGGCGAGCGCCATCGCCGTGCCCGGATGCCCCGAGTTGGCGGCCCGGGGGGCGTCCATGGCCAGGCCGCGGATGACGTTCACCCCGCGCTGTTCGACAGCGCTGCCGGGAGGGGGTACCAGTCGTTGCGGCGCGGGGTGGCTCATCGCTGCAAACCCTACCGGCCGGGCACCGCACCGGCCGCACCCGCGGCGCGGGTCACCGCCCGCGGAACAGGGCCATCGCGACGGAGAAGCTGTGGAGGAAGTTGGTGCCTCCGACGGGACCGAACTCGCCCGCCGCGAACAGCCCGCCCACCGGCACCGGTCCGAGCGCCCGTTCGACGGCCCGGGCGTCGTGGTCGTTCACGTCGAAGAGGCGGGTTCCCCGGCCGTTGCAGAGGAACAGGAGACCGGCGTCGGCCTCGCGGGTCCGCAACAGGGCGGTGAGGTCGTGCGCGGCGGTCTCCGCGTCACGGATGTGGAATTGGATGGTGCTCCCGAGCGGCACCCGGTCCTCGACCGCCACAGCCCCGGTCGAGCGGTCCACCCCGACCACGCTGCGCACGAGGAAGTCCCCGGGCCCGGGTTGGGTGACGTGCTCGTCGACCAGCCGCCCGATGTAGAGCCCGTTGCCCTCGATGCCGGCCACGTCGGCCGGACGGAGGCCTTCGGTGATCTGGTCCACCAGGCACTCCATCGCCGGCTTTCCGGCGACCTCATAGACGATGTTCCGGTCCGACCGGGTCACGGTGAGCAGCCGTCCGTAGGGTTGGCATCCCTGGGAGACCACCGGTTCGACCTCGACCCCGGACCCGAGGAGGACCATGGCCGCCCCGGCATCGAGGACCCGGGACCCGAGGACTAGCCGGCTGCCACCGGGACCCCGGGCTCCCGACGCGTAGCCACCGATGACCGGCAGGCCCGGTCGCGCCTCGGCGAGCCAGCCCAGGAACTCGGGCATCGGGAAGGTGAAGGGGTCGGCAACCGCGAGCACGGCCGACGGGTCGAAGTCGACCGATTTGGGCCACCCGCCGAATTGCCAGGTGTCGTCCGCCAACCGGACAGCGGTCAGCTCGACCGGGAGGAGCGGTCCGACCCGACCTGCCCACAGGCTGATGGCAGGGGTCTCCTCCACCTCGATCCCGCGCCCGACCACCGACTCGGCCCCGGCACCGAGGGTGGCCAACGGATGGAGCGCTGCCTCGACGGTCGCGACGATGTCCTCGAGGGCTCCCGCGTGCGGACGGGTGACCGTGACCACCACCAGGTCGGGCCGATCGCCCACCGCCTCGAGCACCGCCCCGACCACCTCGCCCACCGCCTGGGAGGCCACCGGGTGCTGGGAGACCGAGCTCGCGAACTCCACCGCGCTCAGGCGCTCACCGGGTCGGAACGGACCATCCCCCCAGTATCGGCGCGAACGAGAGGGCTAGCCTCGCACCGTGGCCGACCAGCGGATCCAGGTGCCCGCCAACTGCGAGCTCACCCTCGGCATGACCTGCGTCGACAAGTCGGTGCCCGGGCGCACGGTCTGGCGGATGCGGGCCGATGAGCGGTTCGCCAATCCGGCGGGCATCGTCCAGGGGGGCTTCGTGGGGGCCATGGCCGACTCGGCCATGGGCTCGGCCGCGATCACCTTCGCCCGTGCCGCGGGACGGAAGATATTCGCCTCGAACGTGGAGATGAAGACCAGCTTCCTGGCCGAGGCCCGGGTCGGGAGTGTGCTCGACTGCACAGCGGTCGTCGTGTCCGGGGGCACCCGGGTGGCCTTCGCAGAGGCCGAGGTGGTCGACGACGGGGGCCGAACGGTCGCCAGGGCCAGCTCGACCTACCTGTTCACCGGCCGCGACTGAGTCACCGGGTCGTGCCCGCTGACTAGAGTTGGGCCGTCCAGCACCCCGTCGGGCCGGCCCCGGCCGGGCGCGGGCAGCGCTGAGCCGGTCCTGGCATCCGTCCGGGTGCCGTGACAGACCCCGAGGAGGAATGTGGCGCCAGGTCGCAGCGGCAGCGGGAAGGGACTCGGTGGTCTGCGCGCGTCAGGCGGCGAGACCGTGCAGTTGGTCATCGACTACGTCAAGCAGGAGACGCTCGACCCGGTCAAGGGGCTCGGTCGGTACGTCCTGTTCGGTGTGGCCGGCTCGGTCGCACTCTCGATCGGCTTGGTCATCCTGGCGGTCGGGTTCCTCCGGCTGCTCCAGGGCGAGACCGGGAGCACCTTCACCGGCAACCTGTCCTGGATCCCCTATCTGATCTGCGCTGTGGCGGTCGTCGCGGTTGCCGGACTCTGCGTCTGGGCCATCGGCCGAGGCCAGCGCCCAGGTGACACCATCCCCGAGAAGGAGCAGGCGTGAGCAGCCCCGACGGGGAGAAGATCACCCGGGACCAGATCGAGGCCAAGTTCCGTGAGCTCACCGGAGGGGTGACCGACGAGGTCGAGGGAGCCAAGTCGCAGGCGCTGACCGTGGGCCTGGCGGTGGCCGTGGTGGCGGTCGCGGTCGTCTTCCTCATCGGCCGCCGCAGCGGCCGTCGCCGCTCCGCCGTCGTCGAGGTCCGGCGGATCTGACCCGGTGGACTCGCTCCTCCACTACCTGCAGGTGAAGGCGTTCGGCCGGGGTCTGCGCGGCTACCACACCGCATGGGTGGTGGTCGGGGTCGCCATCTGGATGATCAACCGCGCCCGGCATCAGGACGATGTGATCTTCCGCACCAAGCTCAAGCCCGGTGAGCGGCTGATCGTGAGCTCCGGGCGACCCCCCTCGGCGTCGCCACCCGCCGGCTGAGCACCTTGGACCCCGCAAACGACCCGAGCCTGCTTCGTGCAGGCGAGCGGGTGCTGCTCGTGGACGCCAAGGAGCGTCGGTACCTGGTCACGCTCCGGCCGGGCGCCACCTTCCACACCCACGCTGGGATCGTGGCGCACGACGACCTCGTCGGCGCCCACGAGGGCGCGACCATCCTGGGCAGCACCGGACGGCAGTTCCTGGCGGTCCGCCCGACCCTCTCGGACGTCGTGCTCAAGATGCCCCGCGGGGCGCAGGTGATCTACCCGAAGGACCTGGGCGCCATCCTCGTCGAGTGCGACATCGCTCCGGGGGTCCGGGTCCTGGAGGCAGGTGTGGGGTCGGGCGCGCTCTCGATGGCATTGCTGCGCGGCGGTGCGGAGGTGGTCGGCTACGAGCTCCGGGAGGACTTCGCTCAGCTGGCAAGCACCAACGTGCGCGGCCTGGTCGGTGACGACGCCCGCTACCGGGTCGAGCTGCGAGACGTCTACGAGGGAATCGGCGAACGGGACCTCGACCGGATCGTGCTCGATCTCCCCGAGCCATGGCGGGTCGTGCCGCACGCCGAGGTGGCTCTGCACTCGGGAGGCATCCTCTGCGCCTATCTGCCGACCATCAACCAGACCGTGCAACTGCGCCAGATGCTCGAGGTGAGTGCATTCGGCCTCGCCTCGACGCTCGAAGTGCTGCACCGGACCTGGCACATCGACGGTCGGTCGGTCCGGCCCGACCACCGCATGGTCGGACACACCGGGTTCCTCACCACGGCACGTCTGCTGCGGCCGACGGGAGGGGACTGACGTCGAAGGGTCAGCCCTGTTCGATGAAGATGCACTCTCCGGGGCACTCCTCGGACGCCTCGACCACGGCATCCTCCAGGTCCCCGGGGACCGCGGCCATCCCCCCCGACCCGCCGGGCTCGTTCTTCACGTCGGCGCCCTCCTTGACATAGGCGAGGCCGTCGTCGAGCAGGGTGAAGACGGCGGGAGCGATCTCCTCGCAGAGGCCGTCACCGGTGCAGAGATCCTGATCGATCCAGACCTTCATCAGTCGTGTCACTCCTAGATGTCGCTCGGCTCGCCCGGATGCGCCCGACCGGGCGGATCGCTCCGCACGCGGACGGGTGGGCCTGGGAGGGCCTCGGAGGAGGACTCCGGCCCCACTACCCACTCAATGCTATCCGCAACGCGCCCCCTCAGAGCTGACGGTGCATCAGCTGGACGTCACCGGTCGGTCCCGAGACGTGCACATGGGTCGGGGAGACGCATGGTGACCTGGTGCCCAGGTGTATGGTCGCCTTCAGGGCAACTCAGGGAAATGGGGTGATTGCGACGGGCGAATCGGATGATGCCCACCGCCCCCGGCGGGCGGCGGGCGCAGAGCACGAAGATCTCGAGACGCTGAAGGCACGCGCCCTGGCAGCCGAGGAGGAAGTCACCGTTCTCCGACGCCGGCTGCAGGAGAGCCCCCGCCGGGTCCAGACGCTCGAGGAGAAGCTGCTCGAGACCAAGGGCCAGCTGGCTCAGGCCATCTCGCAGAACGAGAAGCTGACCTTCACCCTCCAGACAGCGAAGGAGCACGTCGCCAACCTGCGCGACGAGGTGGAGAAGCTGACCCAGCCCCCCTCGGCCTACGGCACCTACCTCGGGTCCAACGACGACGGCACCGTCGACGTGTTCTCCGGCGGGCGCAAGATGCGGGTCACCCTGCACCCCGACATCGAGAGCGCCGACCTCCACCGCGGCAACGAGGTCGTGCTCAACGAATCGCTCAACGTGATCCTGGCCCGTGACGGCGAGGGCTCCGGCGAAGTGGTGGTCCTCAAGGAGCTCCTCGCGGGCGGAACCCGGGCCCTGGTCTTCGGCCGGGCGGACGAGGAGCGGGTCGCCGAGCTCTCCGACGCGTTGCTCGGGGTCAAGCTGCGGTCAGGGGACACCATCCTCATGGAGTCGCGCACCGGGCTGCTCATCGAGAAGCTGGACCGCCCGGAGGTCGAGGAACTGGTGCTCGAAGAGGTCCCCGACGTCACCTACGCGGACGTCGGCGGTCTGGACGAGCAGATCGAGGCGATCACCGACGCGGTCGAGTTGCCCTACCTGTACCGGGAGCTCTACACCGAGCACAAGCTCCCCGCCCCGAAGGGGATCCTCCTCTACGGCCCGCCGGGCTGCGGCAAGACCCTCATCGCCAAAGCGGTGGCCAACTCCCTCGCGAAGAAGGTCGCCGAGGTCACCGGGAACACCAACGCCCGCAGCTACTTCCTCAACATCAAAGGACCCGAGCTGCTCAACAAGTACGTCGGCGAGACCGAACGGCAGATCCGGCTCGTCTTCCAGCGGGCCCGTGAGAAGTCGGAGGAGGGTGTGCCGGTCATCGTCTTCTTCGACGAGATGGACTCGCTGTTCCGTACCCGCGGGAGCGGTATCAGCTCCGACATGGAGTCGACCATCGTGCCCCAGCTCCTGGCCGAGATCGACGGCGTGGAGACCCTCAAGGACGTGATCGTGATCGGGGCGTCCAACCGGGAGGACCTCATCGACCCGGCCATCCTGCGCCCCGGCCGCCTCGATGTGAAGATCCGGATCGAGCGTCCGAACGAAGCGGCCGCCTCCCAGATCTTCTCCCGCTACCTGACCCCCGACCTCCCGCTGGATATCGAAGAGGTGCGCACCCTCGGCGGCGGTGACCCGGGCAAGGCGACCCAGGCGATGATCGAAGCCACCGTGGCCGAGATGTACCGCAACGACGACGAGAACCGGTTCCTCGAGGTGACCTACCAGAACGGGGACAAGGAGGTCCTCTACTACCGGGACTTCTCGTCGGGCGCCATGATCGAGAACATCGTGCGCCGGGCCAAGAAGCTGGCCATCAAACGGACCATCGCCGACCAGGGCCGGGGGATCCGCACCGCCGACCTCCTCGAGTCCATCCGCCAGGAGTACAAGGAGAACGAGGACCTGCCCAACACCACCAATCCGGACGACTGGGCGAAGATCTCGGGCAAGAAGGGAGAGCGGATCGTCTACATCCGCACCCTCATCAGCGATCGCGAGGAAACGACCGGCGGACGCTCCATCGAGCGGGTGGGCACCGGTCAGTATCTCTGAGCGTATGCCGGGATAGGGTCGACTCATGGCCATCCCCAAGGTCTGTGGCATCGAGACCGAATACGGCATCCAGGTGGTCAACGGTGATCCGAACCCGATCTCGGCGTCGTCCATGCTGGTCAACGCGTACGCACACGACGTGGCCCGTCAGCAGGTCGAGTGGGACTTCGAGGACGAGGCGCCCGGCAACGACGCGCGCGGGTTCGCCCGCGAGGGATCGATGCCTCCCCAGGTCGAGACCCATCTGGTCAACACGGTCCTGACCAACGGTGCCCGCTACTACGTCGATCACGCACACCCCGAGTTCTCGACACCGGAATGCCGCGACGCGCTCGAGTGCCTCCGCTACGACCGGGCCGGCGAGCTCATCCTGACCCGGTCGATGGAGGCCGCCGACCACGCACTCCACGACGGCTCCCATCTCGTCGTCTACAAGAACAACTCCGACCGCAAGGGCAACTCCTACGGGGCCCACGAGAACTACCTCATGGACCGGGCGGCGCCCTTCACCCGGGTGGTGGCCGGGATCACCCCCCACTTCGTGACCCGGCAGATCTACGCCGGGGCCGGCAAGGTCGGTGCCGAGACCGCCGCCTTCGAGGGGACCGGCGTCGACTTCCAGCTCTCCCAGCGGGCAGAGTTCTTCGAGGAACCCATCGGGCTCGAGACCACGCTCAAGCGGCCCATCGTCAACACCAGGGACGAGCCGCACGCCGACCCCCACCGGTACCGCCGGCTCCACGTGATCGTGGGGGACGCCAACCTCGCCGAGGTTGCCACCTTCCTCAAGGTGGGGACCACCGCACTGGTGCTGGCCATGATCGAGGACGACGCCTCCGTCGGCCGGAGCCTGATCCTGGCCGACCCGGTCGCCGCCATCCACCAGGTGGCCCTCGACCGGACCTTCACCCGGCCTCTGGAGATGGACGACGGTTCGACGGCGACCGCGCTCGCCATCCAGTGGGAGCTGTTCTCGTCGGCCCGCAAGTACGCCGACGACGAGGGCCTCGAGTGTCTCGGGGCCGACGGAGTGGGGGAGGAGGTGCTGCGCCGCTGGGAACAGGTGCTCCACGGGCTGGAGACCGACCCGATGTCGCTGGCCCGCCAGCTCGACTGGGTGGCCAAGCTCCAGCTGCTCGAGGCCTACCGCGAGCGGCACGGGTGCGAATGGGACGATCCCCGTCTGGCCGCGGTCGACCTGCAGTACCACGACCTCCGCCCGGCACGTTCCCTCTTCGCCCGTCTGGATACCGAAGTGCTGGTCGACCCGGACTCGGTGCTGGCCGCGGTCACCGAACCACCACGGGGTACCCGGGCCTGGTTCCGCGGCCAGTGCCTCAAGAAGTGGCCGGCCGCTGTGGCCACCGCCAACTGGGACTCTTTGGTTTTCGACCTCGGATCAGATCCCCTCCGACGCGTCCCTATGATGGATCCGCTGAAGGGGACGGCAGAACATGTCGAAGGACTGTTGGACGCGTGTGCGAGTCCGTCCGAGCTGGTGGACCGGCTGAGCAGCTAGGGAGCGATGATGGCAGAGCGAGAACAGAAGAAGAAGACAGCACCTGAGCGCACCGACGAGGTGGTCGAGGAGGTGCCGCCGTCGTCCGCAGCGGGCGAGAAGCTGAAGGCAGAGCTCGACGACCTGCTCGATGAGATCGACGAGGTGCTCGAGGACAACGCCGAGGAGTTCGTGCGCAACTACGTGCAGAAGGGCGGCGAGTAGCCCAGGTGACCCTGCCCCTCTTCAGCACGACCGAGGATCCGGGTCCGGATTTCGCGGGGCTCATCCGCCGGTTGCGGGTTCCCTCACCTCCACTGAACGCGGGGACGGGGTCTGCCACCTCCGACCGGTTCCGTCACGGCACGACGGTGGTCGCCCTCCGCTCGGCCGACGGGGTGGTCATGGCCGGTGACCGCCGCGCCACCGAGGGGCACGCCATCGCCCACCGGGCCATGGAGAAGGTGTTCCCGGCCGACCGCTACTCGGCGGTCGCCATCGCCGGCGCGGCCGGGCCGGCCGTCGAGATGGTGCGGCTCTTCCAAACCCAGCTCGAGCACTACGAGAAGGTCGAGGGTGTGGTCCTCAGCCTCGAGGGCAAGGCCAATCAACTTGGCCAGATGGTGCGCGAGCACCTGCCGATGGCCATGCAGGGCCTGGCCGTGGTGCCGCTGTTCGCCGGCTACGACGTGTCCCGCGGCACGGGACGCATCTTCACCTATGACGTGACCGGCGGTCACTACGAGGAGACCGAGTACAACGCCACCGGCTCCGGCGGCAGGGACGCGCGCACCACGATCAAGCTCGGCTACCGCGATGCCCTGCCCGAGGAGGAGGCGATCGAGCTGGCCATCCAGTCGCTCTACGAAGCGGCAGACGAGGATTCGGCCACCGGCGGCCCCGACCTCATCCGGGGCATCTACCCGTTGGTGGCCACGGTCACCGCCGAGGGGTTCGCGGCGGTCCCCGAGGACGACGTGGCGGACCGGTTCGCGTCGCTCATCGAACGGCGCCGCGCGGAGGGTCGCCAGCCATGACGATGCCGTACTACGTGGCGCCCGAGCAGGTGATGAAGGACCGTGCCGAGTACGCCCAGAAGGGCATCGCCCGCGGCCGGTCGTTGGTGGCGACCACCTACGACCAGGGGATCGCGATCGTGGCCGACAACCCGCAGCGGTCGTTGCACAAGATCAGCGAGATCTACGACCGGATCGCCTTCGCCGGGGTGGGCAAGTACAACGAGTTCGATCAGCTGCGGGTCTCCGGTATCCGCCACGCCGACACCAAGGGCTACGCCTACAGCCGCGAGGATGTCGAAGCCCGATCGTTGGCCAACCTCTACGCCCAGTACCTCGGGCAGGTCTTCACCCACGAGATGAAGCCGCTCGAGGTCGAGCTACTGGTGGCCGAGCTGGGCACCGGACTGCGGCCGAACCAGCTCTACCACATCGCCTATGAGGGGACCATCACCGACGAGGACCGCTATGCGGTGCTCGGGGGGGAGACCGAGACCATCGCCCAACGCCTCGAGGAACGGTGGTCCGCCACCTGGCCCCTGGCCGACGCGGTGCAGGCGGCGGTGGCCGCCCTGGCCGGTGCGGACCGTACGCTCGGACCCTCCGAGCTCGAGGTCGCCGTCCTGACCGCAGGAAACGGCAGGCGGGCCTTCCGGCGACTGGTCGACGAGGAGCTCGAGTCGCTGCTGGGGTGACCCGCAGAGCGCCCTGGTGGACGCTCCGGGTGGCGGGTGCCGTGTGGCGGGTCGTCCTCACGGTACCGTGAGGACGATGGACAAACGCATCTACGGGCTGGAGAACGAGTACGGGGTCACCTGTACGCTGCGCGGCCAGCGCCGTCTGAGCCCCGACGAGGTGGCCCGCTACCTCTTCCGACGGGTGGTCAGCTGGGGCCGCTCCTCCAACGTCTTCCTCGAGAACGGGGCCCGCCTCTACCTGGACGTGGGGAGTCACCCAGAGTACGCCACCCCGGAGTGCGACGACATCGGGGAGCTCGTGGCCCACGACAAGGCGGGGGAGTGGATCCTCTCGTCGCTGGTCGAGGGGGCCGAGGCACGTCTGCGCGAGGAGGGGATCCGCGGAGACATCTACCTCTTCAAGAACAACACCGATTCGGCCGGCAACTCCTATGGCTGCCACGAGAACTACCTCACCAGCCGTCGTGACGATTTCGTCCACTACACCGAGGTGCTGATTCCCTTCTTGGTGAGCCGGCAGGTCTATGCCGGTGCGGGCAAGGTTCTCCAGACCGCACGGGGCGCGGTGTTCTGCCTGAGCCAACGGGCGGAGCACATCTGGGAGGGGGTCTCGTCGGCCACCACCCGGAGCCGCCCGATCATCAACACCCGCGACGAGCCGCACGCCGATGCCGAGAAATACCGCCGCCTGCACGTGATCGTGGGTGACTCGAACATGAACGAGTACGCCACCTTCCTCAAGGTGGGCGCCACCAGCATCATCCTGCGGATGCTCGAGGACCCGTCGACCGTCATCCGCGACCTGACCCTCGAGAACCCGATCCGGGCCATCCGCGAGATCAGCCACGACATCACCTGCCGGCGGCCGGTCCGGTTGGCGAACGGCCGCGAGATGAGCGCGCTGGACATCCAGGGCGAGTACCTCCAGCGGGCCATCCGGTACCGCGACCGCCAGGGGTTGTCGCCACAGGAGGACCGCGCGCTCGACATGTGGGAGCACTGCCTCAAGGGGCTCGAGTCGGACCCGCTCTCCCTGCACCGCGAGTGCGACTGGGTGGCCAAGCACCGGCTGATCGACCGCTATCGCGCTCGCCACGACCTCCCCCTGCACAGTCCCACGGTGTCGTGGCTGGATCTGCAGTACCACGACGTCGACCGGGCGCGGGGCCTCTACTACCGCCTCCAGCGCCATGACGAGGTCGATCGGGTCTGCGACGACCTCGACATCGCCGCGGCGATGTCGGTACCGCCTCAGTCCACCCGGGCCCGCCTACGCGGTGAATTCGTGAAACGGGCCAAGGAGCGCCGGCGGGACTTCACCGTCGACTGGGTGCATCTCAAACTCAACGACCAGGCGCAGCGGACGGTCTTGCTCAAGGACCCCTTCAAGTCCAAGGACGAGCGGGTGGAGAAACTCATCGCCGGACTCTGACCTGCGCCGGAGCAACCCGCTCGGGGTGCGGTAGCGTCCCTCCATTGTGACCGGCGAACTCACCGAGCCCTCTCTGGCGCCCGAGCCCTCCGTGTTCGACGGGGGAGGGGGAGTCCCCGAGGCGCCCGCGTCCGGTGCCGGGGAAGGGTCGCACCAGGGCCGTCGCTACCGCTGGGTCATCGAGTGGGCGGTGATCCTGATGGCGGTGCTGCTCTGCACCGTCCTGCTTCGGACCTACGTGGTGCAGTCGTTCTACATCCCGTCGCCCTCGATGTATCCCACCCTCCAGGTCGGCGACCGGATCATGGTGGACAAGCTCAGCTATCACCTCCACGGCGTACACCGGGGCGACATCGTCGTGTTCAAACGACCCCCGCTCGAGCAGCAGCCCTTTCCCGACCTCGTCAAGCGCGTGATCGGCCTGCCCGGAGAGACGATCTCGACCCGGAACGGCCACGTCTACATCGACGGGAAACGTCTCGACGAGCCCTGGCTCCCGTCGGGGCCGGACAGCTACACCGGCGCGTTGCCCGGCGACGCCAACCAGCAGTTCAACATGCCCGGGCCGGTGACCATCCCGGCAGGCAAGTATTACGTCATGGGGGACAACCGGACCGACTCCGAGGACAGCCGGTTCTTCGGGCCGATCCCGGCCTCTCTCATCGTGGGCCGTGCGGTGGCGGTGGTGTGGCCCCTCTCGCACATCAAGGGCCTCTGACCCGGCTGCCGGCGACCCTGGGATAGCCTCACCCTCCAGTGGACCCCGACCACAGCCCTGTACCGATGGGGGTCCCCCTTGCCCCCGCCCCGACCGGAGCCATGCCTTCCACCGCGGAGACCGGGCTCGGAGGTGCCGAGGCGGCGCGTGCCGAGACCGTCCCCCCGGACCGTGGCGGGCGGTCGGGCCGGTGGGTGCTGGAATGGTCGATCGTCATCATCGCGGCGGTGCTGTTGGCGTTCGGCGTGCGCACCTACGTGGCGCAGATGTTCTACATCCCCTCCGGGTCGATGCTCCCGACCCTCCAGATCGGCGACCGGATCGTGGTCGACAAGCTGGCCTACCGGTTCGGCTCGGTCCACCGGGGGGACATCGTCGTGTTCGCCAGACCTCCCCTGGTCGATGCCGACTACACCGATCTGGTCAAGCGGGTCATCGGACTCCCGGGGGACACCATCGGCCTGCGGAACGGCCACGTGACCATCAACGGCAAGATCCTGAGCGAGCCCTGGTTGCCGCACCCGGAGCCGCTGAGCGAGCCGAGTTCACTGAGTCAGGGCTTCAGCCTCACCCACCCCTACACCATCCCCGCCAACCACTACTTCGTCATGGGGGACAACCGCCCCGACTCGGAGGACAGTCGGTACTTCGGCCCGATCCCGGGATCGCTCATCGTGGGCAAGATGGCGTTGCGGGTGTGGCCGCTCGACGCGACCGTCTGGCTGACAGCGCTCGTGGTGATCGCCGTCGTCGTCCTCGCCGGGGTGTGGACGGTGCTGCGCCGACCACGGGCCAGAGCGCCCGACGACGGTCCTGCCAGGAGCGCTCGCCCCTGATCCGACCGGTCTCCGCGACACGGCGACCGGCCCAGGCCACCGGTAGACTCGCGAAGTGCCGTTTCTGAGCCCCGCCAAGCTGCTGGTCATCCTGGTGGTGGCCCTGGTGGTCCTCGGGCCGGACAAACTGCCCAAGGTTGCCAAGCAGATGGGGTCGCTCTGGGCGGACTTCCGCCGGTTCCGCGCCCGGTTCGAGTCCGACGTGCGAGGCAATTTCCCCGACCTGCCGTCGGCCGAGAAGATCTCCCAGGCGGTGCGCTCGCCCCTCACCTTCCTCGATTCGCTTGCCGACGCGCACGCCGAGGAGAACGGAGCGACCGCCTCTGCGGGCGATCCTCCGCCAGAGCCCGATGGAGACGGGTTGGAACCCTCCGGTCGGTCGAACCGGCCGGCCGGGATCGTGCGCGGCGGCGGAGCGGAGCTCGGTGCCGGGCACCACGATCAGTGATCCCCAGGGCGTGGTCCACCAGGTCCGGGTCGTCGGCCGGCAGCCGCCCGACGACCCGGGCATGAACTGAACGGGATTGCACGTGACCCCCGAGGGTGAGCACGGAGGAAGGCGGGCGTGGCACTCCTCCTGAGGCGGCGCGCAGAGGAGCGTCCGACCCCGGACGCGATGACCCTGGTGGAGCACATCACCGAGCTGCGCCGCCGGGTCCTGATCAGTGTTGCCGCTTTCCTGGTCGGGGCAACGATTGCGTTCCTCGCGTACAACTGGATCCTCGCGTTCCTCAAGCATCCGTACTGTGAGGTCAACCCGCACCACTGCGGGTTCTACGTGACCGGTCCGCTCGACGGTCTTGCCCTCCGGATCAAGATCTCGGCCTACGGGGGGCTGTTCCTCGCCTCGCCGGTGTGGTTGTGGGAGGTCTGGCGGTTCATCACCCCAGGGCTCCACCCGAGGGAGAAGAAGTACGCCATCCCCTTCATCGTGGCCTCCATCGTGCTGTTCGCTCTCGGGTGCGCGGTGGCGTTCCTCATCTTCCCCCACGCCATGGCCTGGTTGGACAACATCGGCGGCCCGACGCTCACCCAGATCCTCGACCCCAACAAGTACCTCGGCCTGATCGTCCTGTTGATGGTGGCCTTCGGGGTCACCTTCGAGTTCCCCGTCCTGCTGGTCTCCCTCGAGCTGGCTGGCGTGCTCTCGCCGCAGAAGCTCTCCTCCTGGCGACGGTGGGCGATCGTGGCCATCGTGGTGGTGGCCGGGGTGGTGACCCCGAGCTCCGATCCGTTCTCGATGATGGCGATGGCGGTGCCCCTCTACATCTTCTACGAGCTCTCGATCATCGTCGGCAGGATCGTCCGTCGATGAGCCCCGGGCGCGCCCGGGGCTCCGACCAGGACGCCTCGGAGCCGCCGCGCACAGACCGTCGCGATCGCTTCGAGCGTGAGGCGGGGTGTTCGCTCGATCCCTTTCAGGAGCAGGCGGTGGAGGCGATCGACCGCGGCGAATCGGTCCTGGTCAGCGCCCCGACCGGCTCGGGAAAGACGCTCGTCGCCGAGTACGCAGTGGCCAGGGCCCTCGAGTCGGGCGGCAAGGCGTTCTACACGACGCCGATCAAGGCCCTCTCCAACCAGAAATTCGCCGAGCTCGCGGCCCGTCACGGTGGCGACCGGGTCGGCCTGCTGACCGGCGACATCTCGCACCAGGCGCAGGCGCCGGTGGTGGTGATGACCACCGAGGTGCTCCGCAACATGCTCTTCGCCCGGTCGCCACTCCTGGAGGGGCTGCAGGTGGTCGTGCTCGACGAGGTCCACTACCTCCAGGACCCCTACCGAGGATCTGTGTGGGAGGAGGTCCTCGTGCTCACGCCTCCGGAGGTCACCTTCGTGAGCCTGTCGGCCACGGTGAACAACGCGACCGACTTCGGCAAGTGGCTGCGGTCGGTGCGCGGCCCGACCCGTGTGGTGGTCGAGACCCACCGCCCGGTGACCCTCCACAACCACTACGCACTGGCCGAACGCGGGCCGCGAGGGACTCATCGTCCTGCCGCTGCTCCGGCACGGTCAGCCCAATCCCGACGGTCTGAGGCTCGACGAGCGTCGGGGGCGCTCCTTCCACCAGCGACGGTTCCGGGCCCCCCGGCGCACGGAGGTGGTCGAGTACCTCGCCGGGGAGGGCATGCTGCCGGCGATCACCTTCATCTTCTCGCGTGCCGCCTGCGACGACGCCACCCGTCAGTGCGTCGAGGACGGGATCAGGCTGACCACCGACGAGGAGCGCACGCGCATCCGGGTCCTCGTGGAGGAAGCCGTGGAACGGCTGGACGACGACGATCTGCGTACCCTCGGCTACGGCCCGTGGTCGGCTGCCCTCGAAGCCGGGGTGGCGCCACACCACGCAGGGTTGGTTCCCGCATTCCGACAGGCGGTCGAGCAGTGCTTCTCCGAGGGCCTGCTCAAGGTGGTCTTCGCGACAGAGACCCTCGCACTCGGCATCAACATGCCGGCGCGGACCGTGGTCGTGGAGCGATTCGCCAAGTTCCGCGGCGCGGACTCCTCCGCCCTCACCGCGGGGGAGTACCGGCAGCTGACCGGCCGGGCGGGCCGGCGGGGGATCGACACCGTGGGTCACGCGCTCGTGCTCTGGTCGCAGGCCACCACCTTCGGCGCGGTGGCCCGGACCGCGATCGCCCCGCCTCCGGACCTGGTCTCCTCGTTCCACCCGACCTACAACCTTGCCGTGAACCTGGTCCGGCGGTGGACCCGGGACGAGGCCTACGGCTTGCTGGCCGCCTCCTACGGGCAGTGGCAGGCACCGAAGGGGTCGGAGTCGCTCGCCCGCCAGCTCGAACGGCGGCTCTCCATCCTCGACGACCGGGGTTTCGTGGACGGCTGGACCCTGACCGACGCGGGCCGGATCCTCTCGGGGATCTACCACGAGTCGGATCTGTTGGTGGCCGAGGTCCTCCGCGGGGGCCTGCTCGACGACCTCGACCCGGTTTCGCTCTCGGGGGTCGTCTCCGCGCTCGACCTTCGAGGCGCGGCGGGAGGGTGAGGACGCACCGGCGCCTCGTGGAGCCCGGGTGCGTGAACGGCTGGGGCTCGTCGAATCGCTCGCCGCCGGCCTGCGGGCGGACGAGCGTCGGGTCGGGTTGCGCCGCACCCGGCGACCGGACGGGGGGCTGGCCCGGGCGGTGGTCGGATGGGCCGGCGGGGCGACCCTCGACACGGTGCTCCGGGACGCCGGGATCGCCCCGGGGGACTTCGTCCGCAACCTCCGGCAGCTCGTCGACCTGGTGCGCCAGATCGCCCAGGTCACCACCCTGGCGGGGACACGCGAGGCGGCCGGAACGGCGGTGGTGCTGCTCCGGCGAGGGGTCGTCGGGGCCGACGATCCGGCAGCACTGGGGTCCGCCACTGCGCGCCTACTGCCGTCCTAGTGTGATCCGGGCATGTTCCCCTACGCCGAGGAATCGTTCACTGTCGATGAGGAGGACGTCCTCCGGCGGTACTTCACGAATCTGGACCGACCGGTGTTCGCCCTGGTCAACCTGCCAGAGGTGGTCAAGGGGGCGCTGTTCGCCCGTTACTCACGGTCCCAGAAGAGCCTGCGGCGCCTGTTCCTGGACGAATTCGTCGGCGAGCTGGACATCTCCGGGGACGCCTCGGTCGACGCCACCGTCGGGCTGAAGCGGGCGGTCGAGCTCTACGAGCGGGTCTTCCTCGAGTACGGGGACGACTCGGTAGCCCAGCTCGGGGGGGTGCACCTGGCCTGCGAACAGGCCTCCAACGTGCTCACCAAGATCCTCGAGTGGGGCCGGCTGATGGCGTACCTCGAGCAGTCGACGCGCTACATCGCCTACAACCAACGACTCGTCACCGGTCACTACCGATACTACCGCGACCCCGGCCTCCTCGACTCCCCGCTCGGCGCACGATATGTGGGGGAGATGGACCGGATGTTCGACACCTACGGCGAGCTGCTCGACGAAGCCCAGGCATGGCTCTCCGTCCGCCACCCCCGCCAGAAGGACGACTCCGACTTCGTCCACCGCCAAGCGGTGCGGGCGAAGGCACTGGACGCGCTCCGGGGATTGCTGCCGGCCGGCTCGCTCTCCAACGTCGGCATCTACGGCACCGGGCAGTCCTACGAGATGCTGCTGTTGCGGATGCGCTCGCACCCGCTCGCCGAAGCCAGGGCCTACGCGGACCTGATGCTCGAGGAGCTCCGAAAGGTGATCCCCTCCTTCCTCCAGCGGGTCGACCGACCCGACCGTGGCGGCGCCTGGTCGGAATACCTGCAGTCCACCCGGGAGGAGACCGCCCGGGTGGTGGCCGAGTACCTCCCAGACCTGGTGGCACCCGCAGAGCACCCGGTCGGCGGGCCTGCCGGTCACCCCACGGTCACCCTGGTCGACTTCGACCCGGACGGTGAGGACAAGGTGGTCGCGGCCATCTGCGCCCGCGCACCGGTCGGTCGGACGAGGAGGTGCTCGCCCGGGTGCGGCGGCTGAGCGCCGACGAAAAACGGGCGCTCCTTCGAGCGTACGTTGGCGACCGGGTCAACCGGCGTCATCGTCCGGGTCGTGCCTTCGAACGGACCGACTACCGCTTCGACGTGGTCACCGACTACGGGGCATTCCGCGACCTCCAACGCCACCGGATGCTGACGATCGAGTGGCAGCCCCTCGGTACCACGCTCGGCTACGACGTGCCGTCGGTGGTCGAGGAGGCCGGGCTGCGCGACCGCTACGTCGCGTCGCTCGAGCGGTCGCGCGAGCTGGGCGAGGCGCTGGCGGGTCCCTTCCCGCAACAAGCGGCCTACGCCGTCGCTCTCGCCTACCGGATCCGGTACTCGATGCAGATGAACGCGCGCGAGGCGATGCATCTGTTGGAGCTGCGCTCGGGTACCCAGGGACACGCGAGCTACCGGTGGGTGGCCCAGGAAATGCACCGGCTCATCGATCAGCAGGCAGGTCACCATCTGCTCGCCGAGGCCATGAGCCACCTCGAATCCGACGTTCCCGATCTCGAACGACTCGCGTCGGAACGACGCGCGGAGGACCGCCGGAATTCGTTGTCGGCGGCCGGAAATCCTGTAAGACGCTGAGCAGGGGTGTTGCACGTACCTCCTGGTAACAGGGGGTGGGACGCACTTGACGACCTACCCGCCGCATGGCCTATGGTGCGCGAGGTCCCAGTCGCCCCACGGGTCGCATCGAGCGGTTCTGATCGCATGGTGCGGCCTGAGGCGGGGATGCTGTGAGAGGCGGAGGGAGACCCAGGGGATCGAGTAGAAAACAGTCCCCCAAGACCGGCGGCGCGAGCTGGAGGTCTCGGGGGGGTGGTGCCAAAGACCCCTGGGTCCGACCGCCTGGCCGGCACGAGCAGTGGAGGCGGAACGCCGCCACGGACAGTGAAGGCGCAACGTCGCGGCTGACACAGACCAACGATGCGGTTCCCGACCGACCGGACCTGCGGACGGGCACTGTACAGGGCTCGCCCTCTCACCTCCGGCCGCGGGAACGGACCCGATCGGCAGTGGCCGACCGGTGGCCGAGGAGCCTTTCCGGAGCAGGTCTGGGGGGCGCACGAACGCAGGGCCGGAGCGTCTATGCTCCCGGCCAACTCACCACTGAAAGACCGAGATGCCACAGGAACTCGACGAAGTCGAAGGACCGGACGAGCTCATCGAGGGAGAGCTGGACGAGCTCGCCGATGACGACGACCTGATCGCGGACGACGCGCTCGTCCTCGCCGATGAAGACGACGCGGACGCGGTGGTCATCGAAGAGGTGGACGAGGAGCTCCCCGTGGTCGAGACGAAGGTGGCCACCAAGACCGGTGAAGAGTCCGACGAGGAGGAAGAAGAGGAGCCCGACGACGAGGACGTCGAAGCCAGCCTCGACACCATCCTGAAGGAGCGTTTGGTCGTCGAGGAGGTCGAGGAGGACGAGGAGTCCCCCGAGACCGAGGATCGCACCGGGGACGGCGTCGAGCGGGTGCTGCCCAAACAGCCCGGCGAGTTCGTCTGCCGCTCCTGCTTCCTCGTCAAGCACCCCAACCAACTGGCGGACCGCAAGAAGATGCTCTGCCGGGACTGCGTCTGACGGGAGCCCACATGGCTGATCGAACGGAAGAACCGTCGGGCGAGGTTCCGCTGAGCGAGCGGGTCCTCGATCTGTTGGTGTTCGTGCCCGCAGGCATCGTGTCGTCGGTGGTCGAGGACTTCCCGAAGCTGGCCGAGCGGGGCCGCAGCCTGTTGGAGGTCCGCCTGTCCTCGGCGCGGGCGGTCGGCGAGTTCGCGTTCAGAGCCGGCCACCGGGAGCTGCGCCGCCGGTCGGACAGTCTGCGTCAGAAGGGCGCGGACCCCGTACCTCGGCAGGCCGAACGCTCCGAGGCGCGCTACCCGATACGGACGATTCCCCGGAACCCACCGCCACAGAACCCGTCCTCGACCGGGAAAGCTCCGCAGACTGCGCGTGTTCCCGCCCACGGTCCGTCGGTCGTTCGAGGACCCGTCACGCCTGCCGCCACCGCCAACGGGCACATCCCGGAGGTCGGCTCCCTGGCCATCCCGGGGTTCGACACGCTGTCCGCCTCCCAGGTCGTCCAGCGGCTCGACGGCCTCACCCGCACCGAGCTGGTCTCGGTCCGTGCGTACGAGACCGCCACCCGGCGCCGGCGCACGATCCTCGGCCGGGTCGACCAGCTGCTCGACGAGCGGTCCTGAGCCCGTCCGCGGGTATCGGGCGAGGAGAGCACATGGAGTCGGTCCGGGAAGCCGCCGCCGCCGACGCTGGACGCATCGTCGACCTGGCGCAGGAGTTCGAGGCCGAGATGGCGACCCGCCGGGGGGCCGCGCTGCTCCGTCCTGACGACGCCGGGGTGACCGATCCGCTCAACGGGACAGAGGACGTCACCGCGCTCCTGGCCGACCCGGAGCGGACCGCCCTGGTGGGCTCCCTCGACGAGTGGATCGCCGGTGTCGCATTGCTGCGGATCGCCGGCGGTCCGGGGGACGACCGGCGGGGTGTCATCGAATCGTGCTACGTGGAACCGGGTGCGCGGGGCGTGGGTCTCGGTCACCTCCTGCTCGAGCAGGCCCTCGAGTGGTTCGGCGCGCGGCGGGTGACCGGAGTCGATGGAACCGCCTATCCCGGCGACCGCGAGGCCAAGAGCTTCTTCGAGTCGGCCGGGTTCAAGGCCCGGTTGCTCGTGATGCACCGCCCGCTCGACTGATCCTGCTGGGTGCTTCGGACGCATCCCTCCGGACGGCGCACGGATGGGGGAGCGGTACGGGCTGCGAGCCGGATCAGGAGGCGCGGCGGCCGGCCCGTGCCGGAACCGGGCGACGGGGCCCGGGCGGCGGCGGAATCGGGATCCCCATGAGTCGGGCCAGCTCGGGCACGTACCCCGAGGCCTTGCGGGCTTCCTGGAGCAGCGATTCGTCGGCGCCCACCGGTAGACCGGCGGGCTTCACCGTGCGACGGACCGGCGACTCGACGACGACCTCGAGCAGCGCCAGCCAGTTCTCGGGGGTGGTGTCGGGGGCCATCGACTTCCCTGCGGCCTCGGAGAGCCGCACAGCGAGCTCCGCTGACAGCCGGGCCGACGGCTCTGGCGGCCGGATGGAAGCGCGGACGGCGTCGACCACCCGACCCTCGTCGAGCGAGGTCGTGATGCGCTCGACCCAGCGTTCGCGCAGGGCGGTGATCCGCTGCTGCAGTGCGGCGCGCAAGGCTGCGGCCAGCTCGGTGCCCTCGTCGTCGAGGGTCACCGTCGACGACGAGGCGACGATCGAGCGAAGCTCGCGCAAGGGGGTGTCCTTGCCTGCGGTCCGCGCGGACAGATCCGCGGTCCTTCCAGATCGCCAGGCTGACGACCGGTCGCAACTGCTCGGCCATGGCCAGGAGTGGTCCGGGCGTGACTTCGGGTCGGCCGTCCGCACGGGCTCTCGCGTTCTGTTCCTCGATGGCCTGGCGCACCGCGGGGATGCCACCCCGGAGCAGTTGCTCGGCCACCGGGAGCTCCTCCGGTTTGAGCGTGGCCAGGGCGGCGTTGCGATAGGCGGTGGAGGCGGCGGGCCGCCGCGGATGGTCCCTGCCCCCTGCTTCCCGGGCCCCGGGCCGGGCCGGGGCACCCCTGCGGCGGGAGGGCTCACGTTCGCGCTCGGCCGTGCCATCCCGGCCGGGAGCGTCTCGGCCTGCCGTCTCGCGATCGGTTCCCTCGCGGCGGCGGGTACGGCCGCCCGGTTTGGACGCGTCACCGTCGCCGGTGCGCGGCCGCCGTTCCGCAGGGCGACGCGAGCCGCCCCTCGCTCCGTCCTCTCCGTCGTCGCGCCGACGCTTTCCCTTGGAGGCGAGCACGACGTTCACGTCGGGTCCGTTGCGTGGCGTGCCGACGACTTCGATGCGCTCGACGGAACGCACCTCGGTCTTGCCCTTCGGTGGGAGCAGGGCGACCACCGAGGTGCCGTCGAGGGTGGTTTCGACCTCGGCGCGGAGCACGCTGCCCACCCCGGCCCCGGTCGGGACCAACTCGCTGCCGACCGTTCCCCGGGGCTGCTTGGCGCCTGCCGCGCGCCAGGTCCAGGTGGAGTCGCCGGTCTGACTGGTGAGTTCGACGTCGATGCGATGGGCCATACCGGGCGAAAGGCTACTGCCGGACCGATCGGAGCGCGAACGGGCCTCGCGGACACCGTCTAAGAAGCGGGTAAGAAGTGGTCGTTCGATGGGTTTCCCCTGTTCAACGCGTCATAACATGGACGGCACGGGGAGGCCGATGCCGCGGCCAGGTGCCGGGGGATTGCACGGCTCGAGAGACGACGGTCACTCGACGCGCGCATCGGTGGGGGAGGCAGGGGACATGGAGCAACCCGGAGCCAATGGCGCCGGTCAGTCGGTGCGGCAGCCGGACGAGCCAGACGTCGTGCGGCCGGTCGCCGATCAGGCGCGTACGCGGTCGCCCGACGGACTCACCTTCCTCCCGCCAGAATGGCGCGAGTCTGCTCGGCACGACCCGGTCGGGTTCGGTCCCGTTCGTCCGTTGGCCCGCGCCGACGCGGCGAGACTGGCGTGGTCCCCGGATCTCCACCCACCGCCGGTCCGTGCGCCTGCGCGCGCTCCGGGGGACGGGTCGCTCGGGTGGCGCATCGCGGGGGTCTCGCTGGCCGCCGCCCTGCTCGGCGCGGTGATCGGCGGCGGCATCGTGGCCGCCACCTCGGATCAGGGCGGCGGGACGGTCACCATCCGGCAGATCTCCGCCGGCCCGGCGCTCCTCAACGGCATCACCAACATCGAGTCGGTCATCGACAAGGTGCTCCCGGCCGTGGTGTCCATCGATGCCACCTCGTCGACCACGTCGTCGCAGTCGCTCCTCGGTGGGCAACAGGAGGAGCAGGGGACCGGGATGATCATCAGCCCCACCGGCGAGGTGATCACCAACAACCACGTGATCAGCGGCGCAACGACTATCACGGTGACCCTCTTCGGGAGCCTCCGTGCGGTCCCGGCGACGCTCATCGACACCGATGCGATCGACGACGTCGCGTTGCTCCAGATCGACGGCGGGTCCGACCTGCCGACCGTTTCCTATGGCAACTCCGACAACGTCCAGGTCGGTGACGCGGTGGTGGCCATCGGGAACGCCCTCGGACTGTCTGCGGGGACGCCGACCGTCACCCAGGGAATCATCTCGGCCAAGGGCCGTACCGTCGAGGCCGGCGACTCGACCGGCGTGACCACCGAGACGCTGAGCAACATGTTCCAGACTGATGCCGCGATCAACCCGGGGAACTCGGGTGGGCCGCTCGTCGACAGTTCCGGGCGGGTCATCGGGATGAACACAGCCATCGCCTCGAGTGAGGACGGGACGACCGAGGCCCAGAACATCGGGTTCGCCATTCCGTCGAACAAGATCGAACGGTTGCTCCCGTCACTCCGCGACCGATCGGTGCCCAACCCGTCCATCTCGGGAGCCGCATTCCTCGGGGTCTCCCTCGAGACCCTGACCCCGGAGGTGCGCAGCGCCTACAATTTCGTCCCCACACAGGGAGCGGTCGTCCTCCAGGTCCAGAGTGGCACGCCCGCAGACGTGGCCGGTCTCGAGCAGGGCGATGTGATCGTCTCCTTCGACGGTACGCCGGTCACCAGCGCCGATCAGCTGACCACCGCCATCCAGACCGGTCATCCCGGTCAGAAGGTGACGATCCGCTTCTACCGGGGCCAGACCGCGATGACCGTCACCGCCACGCTGGGGTCGACCAGCCAGTACCAGCAGAGCGCCGGGGGCTGACCCTCTCGTTGACCTGCGTCCCCTACGCTCGGGGGAACTGCACCGCCGGTGGCCGGGCGTGCGACCGAGGCACCGACGGGGAAGGAGCACGGTCAGTGGGGACCACGATGGTGGGCGCATGAGCGAGACCCAGAGCGCCACCGCGTCCGGAACGGACTGGGTGGAGGGCCTGACCGCGCAACGACCCGAACCCCAGCCCGGGGGACCCGCGCCTGACGACGCCTCGCTCTCCCGGATCCTGGCCGCCGCTGCCGCCGTACCCGACCACGGGAGACTCCGGCCCTGGCGGTTCACCGTGGTGTCCGGCCCGGGACAGGAACGGTTCGGCCAGGCCCTGGTCGACGGACTGGTGGCGGAGCGGGGTCCAGACCTTCCGGATGCGCAGGTGGCCAAGACCCGTGGCAAGGCCTTCGCAGCCGCGTGCGCGGTCGTCCTCATCGCCTCCCCTGATCCCACGTCGAACGTGCCGGTCTGGGAGCAGGTCGCTTCGGCTTCGTGCACCGGCTACGCCATCGTGCTTGCGGCCACCGGGCTCGGATTCGGCGCGGTCTGGAAGAGTGCGGCGGTGCTGGACACCGCCCCGGTGCGAGCGCTCTTCGAGCTCGGCCCGCACGAGCGTCTCCTCGGCTGGGTCAACATCGGAAGGCCGGAGCCCCCGAAGCAGCACGCGCGGGTGACCCCGGTCGTCGATCTCGTGGATCACGTCCGCCGGATCGACGGCTGAACAGCCGAGTTGACTGCTGGTCGGGGAGTGGCGGCCTACCAGCCCCACTGGGCGAGCGGTGGGCCGACCCCGGCTTCGTCTGCGCAGACCCCGCAGAGGTCCATCCGCCGTGCGCCCGGTCGATCGGATGCCGCCACCCGTCGCCACCCGTACCGTCGGGCCTCCTCGAGGCAGGCCGATTCCGACCAGCGCGGCGCAGTGCGGGCGCCACAGCGCCCACAGGTACGGAAGTAGGCATCGTCGTCGTAGAGGTCCTCGAATGAGACCTCGTCCGGGTCGTAGTCCATGGCGGCAGCTCCCCCGAGAATACCGTTGCGGAGGGGCGCCGAGACCGGCCGGCCCGAGGACCGCGTCAACCGACAATTCCAGAATGGAACGGCACCTGCCGAGTGCACGGAGTGCTAATATCGTCACAGTGACGCAATTGTCCGATGGTGTCCGGTGCGGCTGGTGTCATCGACAGCTGGCCCTCCCGGAGGGGCCGGGTCGTCCCCGTCTGTTCTGCAGCCCCTCGCACCGGCAACGGGCCTACGAAGCCCGCCGCAGGGCGGCGGCTCTCCATATCCCAGCCGGACAGTGCGTCGTGAGTGAGCAGGATCTCAGCCGGCTGCACGACCGTCTGTACCGGCTCGAGGCGGCCGTCGAAGACGTCACCGAGGACCTGGCCCGTGACGCTCGCCCCTCGGCCTGTCGCCAGGCCGTCGACCACTTGCTGGATGCGGCGGGGGACCTGGTCGGGGTGGTGGTCGAGCCGTTTCGGGGGTGACGCTCACCCGCCGGGTTCAGGCTGAAGCGCCGATAAGAGATATTATGTCAAGTAGAGATTTGGGACGCCTCGAGGTGTCGCAAACAGATAGATGGCGGGAGGCGATCGGTAACACACCCGAGTGATGCGGATCGGACCGGGCTTAGAACCGAGAGACCCAACCAGAGACGGCGTGAGACAGTCCCGGCGACGAGGGATTTGGCGGATGACGCCCGCCAAATGGTGGAGATTTGATCTCCGACTGAGGCGATCGTAGGACGCGTTGGTTCCCATGTCACCTGGACGGTGTCAACCCCAGAAATAGCTGCTCGGATCGTTGGCCAGTTCCTCCAGCAGGACCTCGAGGGGCTGACGGTCAGCAACGTCGAAGAACAGCTCCCACCCCTCGTCATCGTCAGTGACGTACAAGGTCCAGGTGCCGTCGTCCTCGAGACGGAGCTGAGCGAGGGGCATGGCCGTCCATTCGCCGATCGCGGGGAATGGGTGGTGGCGCTCGATGATGGTGATTGCCGACTCCTCCACGTCCACGTCGAGGCGGACCTCGCCGGGATCTGCGTGGCGGAGCCGTTCGTCACACAGGGCTCGAACGGCGTCGATGGCAATGTCGGGGACCGGGGCCACAACCCCGACGGTAGGCGAGATCAGCCGGCCAGGGCGTGAGGGTTCGCTCCGCTGCCACCTCGACGGTGGTGTGGGGGATGGTTGGTCCTCGACTCGGTGAGCTCGAACCGAGCGGCACCGATGGTCGATGCCACTTCGGCGTGGATGAGTCCCTGCAGGAGCATCGCGATGCCGTGGCGGATGACGTCCATGTCGCCACCGGACCGGATCACGTCGAGCAGGACAGTGAGGTCAGCACCCTGACGGGGCGGACCACCAGCGCCTACCTCACCGGTGCGCGATTCGGGTGAGGTTCGTGCGGCGCGCTGCGCGAACCGATTGGCACTCTCGGGAGTCATACTTGTTCGTGGGACACTCCCCCGGCGTTCTCGGTCCCGTGGGATTGCATCCTCGAGGAGGTCGGACGACGAGTCGGAGCCGTTTCAGGGTGCCCGGGCTGTGCGTCGTGGCTGTCATCGGCGCGGCGTGTGGCGGAGTGACGCGATCGGTCCCTCCGACAACGACACTCCGTCCGGTGACCTCGGTGTCTCTCGACCAGGTCGTGAGGGCGGGTCAGCTGATCCTCCAGCTTCCGTCCTCCTGGTCGGTCGGCTCCGGAACGTGTCGGTGCGGCTGGGGAACACCCGCTACGGCGACGCTGGACAACGGCCCTCAGGCAGGAGGCGTGCTCTGTAGTTGTCCGATGGAACTGGCAACCGCGGCATCCGGTCTTCACCTCTATGAGGGATCGACGGGCCTCCTCCCCGGTGGTAAGGCCGAGGTGATCAACGGACTCCAGGCTCTCGTCTCTCTCGATACGGCAACGGCAACGATGACCGCCACCTTCCCGGGAGTGGATCAGTGGATCACCATCAGCCCGGCCCCGCTTTCTGGCACCCCTTCCGTCGGACTGCGACAGATGGCCCTCGAGACGCAAATCCTGGCGGCGGTCAAGAGCGACCCGGCAGCGTCGGGGGCGGCTGACCCAGGCTGAGGCCAGGGTCCGGCCGGTACCGGTCTGCTCCGCATGGGCGCCAGCTATCTGACCGTGAATCCGCTGTGAGGCTCACCAGACACGCATTATGTCAAGTGCCAGCCGCCGGGACCCGACATTCCCCGACCCTGCTCGGTACGTCCTGCCGGGAGAGCGGCTTACGACGTCGTGGGTCGGGGGTCGCGCATACCGCACGGCTCTGAGGCCGGCCAACCGAGCCCGGGCGGGCCAGGCCGGCTGTCGAATCCCTCAAGATGGGGGTCGCCCGGGACGATATTGGGAACGTAGGCGACAGGTCTGCGCGGGCGACAGAGGGTCTCAACCACAGCGAGTGCGTCTCATGATGTGTGAACGATGAGAAAAACCACCCCCACAAGCCGCGATCTGTTCATCCCCAAGAAGACCGTCGTGTCACGTGGCAAGGGCCTGCTCGCCGGCCCGGCGAAACGGAAAAAGGACCGTGAGCGGTTCGGCAAGACCAACGAGCTCGACGCTCAGCACCTGCAGGACTGGCGGGACCGACAGGAGCAGACGCACGACCTGATTCAGGCGACCATCGCCAACCGTACGTTCGAGACCTACTTCCAACCCATCGTGGATCTGCAGAGTGGTCGACCGGTGGGTGCAGAGGCACTGTCGCGCTTCGCGCCGCTCCCCGTGCGGGCGCCCGATACCTGGTTCGCCGAAGCTGCGTCGGTTGGCCTCGGCGTGGAACTCGAGCTGGCTGCGCTCGACATGGCGATCGGTCAGCTCCGCCACCTGCCTGCCAACCTCTACCTGTCGGTGAATGCGTCGGTGGCAACCCTGATGTCAGAACCGTTCCGGGCACTCATCGCGTCGGTTCCCGCTGAGCGGATCGTCGTGGAGCTGACTGAGCACGCCGAAGTTGCCGACTACGAGCAGCTCGAGCAGAGCATCAAGGGAATCCGGTCGACCGGCATTCGTCTTGCCGTCGACGATGCCGGTTCCGGCTACTCCAGTCTCCAGCACATCCTCAATCTGCAACCTGACGTGATCAAGCTCGACATCGGGTTGACCCGAGGTATCGACCGGGATCCGGCGCGGTTGGCTCTGGGTCGGGCGCTCCTCAAGTTCGGGTTCGACGCCTACCGGGCATCGATCGTCGCCGAAGGCATCGAGACCGTCGGCGAGTACGAGACCCTGCGGTCCCTGGGCTGTCCTGCCGGCCAGGGGTTCTACCTCGGAAGACCGAGCAGACTCGCGATCCAGCACCTCGCGCCGATCGCTCCGATGCCGCTGCTGGCCGAACGGCTCCAGGCCGTGGGCAACGGCTCCGTGGCGAACCGCTCTGCGCTGAACGGCTCTGCGCTGAACGGTACGGCCAAAGCCGGAGTCGCGACCGACGACAGGACCGGGTCTGTCGACGACCAGGACGGGCCGGACGCCGCGGAGGAATTCCGGGAGGAAGAGACCGTCCGATCTCTGTATCGTCGGGCGTGAGCGGCCTACCGGCGGACGGTCACGAGGCCATCCCCACGATCGGCTTGTTGAGCGTGATGTTGCCTGCGGACCCGTGGAAGGCCGCATCGCCGAACGAGAAGATCCCCCCGTCGGAGGCAACCAGCCAGTACCCGTTGCCGTCGAACGTATTGGTCATCCCCACGATCGGCTTGTTGAGGGTGATCGCGCCGGTGGAGCCGTAGAACTTGGCGTCGCCGAAGGAGAAGATCCCCCCGTCGGAGGCAACCAGCCAGTAGCCCTTGCCGTCCGGTGTGGACGCCATCCCCACGATCGGCTTGTTGAGGGTGATCGCCCCGGTGGAGCCGTGGAAGGCTGCATCGCCGAAGGAGAAGATCCCCCCGTCGGAGGCAACCAGCCAGTAGCCCTTGCCGTCCGGTGTGGACGCCATCCCCACGATCGGCTTGTTGAGGGTGATCGCCCCGGTGGAGCCGTGGAAGGCTGCATCGCCGAAGGAGAAGATCCCCCCGTCCGAGGCAACCAGCCAGTACCCGTTGCCGTCCGGTGTGGACGCCATCCCCACGATCGGCTTGTTGAGGGTGATCGCGCCCGTCGAGCCATGGAAGGAGGCATCCCCGTAGGAGAAGATGCCGCCGTCCGAGGCAACCAGCCAGTACCCGTTGCCGTCCGGAGTGTCGGCCATCCCCACGATCGGCTTGTTGAGGGTGATCGCCCCGGTGGAGCCGTAGAACCCGGCAGTTCCGTAGGAGAAGATCCCCCCGTCGGAGGCGACGATCCAGTAGCCGGTGGTGCCCGATGCGATCTGTCCACCGGCGGTGCAAGACTTCGCGTACACGCCCCGCCACGTGAGTGAGAGTTCGACCGTCTTGACGTCACTCGTGTCGCCCTCGATGGTGATGACGAATTGCGGGAGTGGCGTGGAGTTCGAAAGCTTCAGCGGCGCAAGGTTGATGCTGCCGTTCGAGCCGACCGTCTCAGTGGGAACACCCGGGAGCGCTGCTCCGGTGCTCGACTCGAATTCCACCGTCGCAGAGGTGTAGGCGGACGGCACAGGCTGAAGGATCTGCATCGACGTGTACTGGGACGGGATGCACGCCGATCCGGGTGCGACGATGCTGCTGGATTGCAGGACGATCGGGCCCTCCTGGCACGGACCACCGGTGGTGGCGTCGAAGTTCTGGATCTGCCAAGCGCCGTGGTCGGAGTTCACCCAGAGACACTGCGGCCGCAGGGGGTCGGGATTGACCGTGTAGAGAAGGGCCAATCCCGAGAGGGCGACGGGATAGTTGGCGCACTCCGACGAGGTCGCGTAGTCGTAACAGTCGACTGCCGTGGTGTCCCAGTTCGGGATATAGACACTGCTGCCGATCGTCACCACTCTGCCGTTCACCAGGTTGTTCGCACCGACGGCCGCAGCCATCCCCGGTGGCGTGGCGACCAGGGACCCGGTGGAGGAGGAATAGCAGGGGTTGCCCGTCACCGGGAGGCAGAACCCGGTGGGAGTTCCCGAGGCGTTCAACAACGGGAACGGTGACCCGGCGACCGCCGTGACGACGAGTGGGAGCGCCCAGCACGCTGCGTGGGTCGAGGCATCGAAGCAGGAGAGGAGCGTGCTCGTGGCCCCGACGATCTGGACGATCACGTCGCTGCCGGTCACGCCCAGCGGATAGGAGGAGGGGAACGCGGCAAGCTTCTGTCCAGCCATGGCCACGGGATAGGTTGCGCCGCCTCCGCAGGCTGAATCCGTGGCGAGGTTGAAGCAGAGGAGGCGGTTCTCCGTGCCTCCACCGCCTCCGCCACCTGCCCCGCCCACCTCGTTGAACGAGTACCACTCGTTGCCGACCTGTGCCGGCGCCGAGAGCCCGGCGGTGCTGCTCGAGTTGAGCGGCGCGTCCCCCGTGGCGCTCAACTGCGTATAGCCACAGAAGAGCTGGGCCCCTGTGGCCGAGGCGGGTTGGGTCGTATCGATGCACACCACGCCGGCGGAGGAGTTGGTGGTGTCCACCGCATAGACGTAGAGGTGACCGTTGGACGAGTCGAAGACCATCCCGGGGTCGATCGATGTGGCGAAGTTGACGGCTCCATTGGTCACCGTCTTCGGCGCACTCCAGCACTCCGCAGCGGTCGCGAGCTGGTGGCAGTCGATCTGGAGGCTGGACTGATGGTGGAAGACGTTGAACACCTGGGTGTTGCTGAAGACGAGCGACCAGCCATCGCCCTGCGACGGTCCCTGGAACTTGGAGGGGAGCGGAATGGGCGTCGAGCCGGTATGGGTGTAGGTCACCGAGCCGGTCACCGACGTCGCACCGGCAACGTGATGGTCACCGACAGTGGTCACGGCCAGCAGGACACCGCAGCCGACGACGAGTGCCGCTAGCGCACGGAGCGTCCGGACTGCCAGGTTCATTGGGGGGAGCGAAGTCTGCACCTGAGTCTCGATTCTCTTCGGACATCCGACCGTTTGGGTGCCGATTCGATGCAGCTCGCGACTGCACCGCGAAGAGACTCAATGCGCATACACCGACCCCGTGCGCCCGACGACCCCTCGTTCGGCAAAGTCCGCAGTTTCCTGCGAACCCACGGTCACGCTACCTCCCTCCGTGACATACCGAAATAGTCAACAACAGAGAGTGGTGGGACAATCACTCCTGGTAGTTGGGCTGTTCCTGAGCACGCGATGGCTGGGGGCATAGGATTGCGGAGATGACCGTGCACCGGCACCGGTGGCGTCGGTCGAGAAGGAGGACCCCGTGCCAGACATCGTGAAGCCCCCGCCGCGGATGACGTTCGAGTCACCGGAGGAGGAGCGGCTCTACCGCAAGCAGCGGCTCGCTGCCGCCTTCCGGCTCTTCTCCAAGTTCGGATTCGACGAAGGGGTGGCCGGGCACATCACGGCACGGGACACGGAGCGGCTGGACCATTTCTGGGTCAACCCCCTTGCCATGCCGTTCGGTCACATCTCCGTGTCCGACCTGATCCTGGTCAACGACAAGGGCGAGGTGGTCGAGGGCGAGCGCCCGGTCAACGTCGCCGCCTTCGTGATCCATTCGCAGATCCACGCGGCCCGGCCCGATGTGATAGCTGCCGCCCACGCCCACTCGGTCTACGGAAAGTCCTGGTCCTCATTGGGCCGGACCCTCGATCCGATCACCCAGGACGTCTGCGCCTTCTTCGAGGACCACGCGGTCTTCGACGACTACACCGGGGTCGTCGTCGACATCGAGGAGGGAAAGCGCATCGCCCACGCCTTGGCCGACAACAAGGCTGCGATCCTGCGGAACCACGGGCTGCTCACCGTCGGACACTCGGTCGACGAGGCAGCCTGGTGGTTCATCACCATGGAGCGGTCGTGCCAAGCCCAGCTCATGGCCTCCGCGGCCGGGACGCCGGTCCTCATCGATCCCGAGATGGCCCGGCACACCAGCGGCCAGGTGGGCACCCATCTGGCGGGCTGGTTCAGCTTCCAGCCGCTCTTCGATCGCATCGTCCGCGAGCAGCCCGACCTGCTCGACTGATCCTCACCCCGCTCGTTCGGGGGTCAGGATCACCACCGGGATCGCGCGGGTGGTGTGACGCTGGTAGACGTCGTACCGACCGGTGACACCCGGATGGAACAGGCGTGCCATGCCGCGGTTGGTCCGGTTGACCTTCGGCCAGAGCTGTGCCCGTTCGTCGGGTGTGGCGACCCGTGCGGTCGCCCGGAACACCTGCCTGCCGACCCGGACGGTCACCTGAGGATCGGCCTGCAGGTTGAGCAGCCATGCCGGCGGCCGGTCGCTCCCCCCGTTGGACGCGACCACCACCAGATCCCCCCGGTCGCGACAGTAGGTGAGCCCGTGCGAGCGGAGCAGACCCGTTCTGCGACCGGTGGTCGTGAGCAGCAGTGCGGGCACCCGGTTGCTGTGCTTGCCCACTCGGCCGTCCGACCGTTCGTAGACGTACCGGTGCAGCCGCAGGTACGGGTCGACGAAACGGGTCGTGAAGATCCCGTCCATCGCGTCGGCTCAGTTCCGGGCGTCGAACGTGGGGATCAGGGTGCGGGCTGCCCGGGCCTCGTCGACCCGACCCACCGGCGTGCTGTGCGGGAAGTCGGCCAGCCAGCCCTCCCCGTGCGATTCGGCCTCGGCGGCGATGCGTTCGAGCGACTCGGCCAGGGCTTCGAGGGTCTGGGGGCTCTCGGTTTCGGTGGGTTCGATCATGAGGGCCTCGTCGACAACGAGCGGGAAGTAGACAGTCGGCGCGTGGAACCCCTCCTCGAGGAGGCGTTTGGCCACATCCAATGCCCGCACACCGTGGTCCTGCTTGAGTGAGCGGGCGGACAGCACGACCTCGTGCATGCACGGCCGGTCGAAGGGGACGTCGTAGGTTCCGTGCAGCCGCACCCGGATCCAGTTCGCGTTGAGGACGGCGATCTCTGCGATACGCCGCAGGCCGTCGCCGCCGTTGACCAGGATGTAGGAGAGGGCGCGGGCGAGCACGAGTGCGTTCCCGTGCCACGTGTGGACGCGGCCGATCGACTGGGGCGGCTGGACCCAGGCGAACGACGGCTCGCCGTCGGTGGTGACCCGCGTCGCACGAGGACCGGGAAGGAAGGGGACGAGCCGCTCGGAGACCGCCACCGGGCCAGCTCCCGGGCCGCCCCCACCATGCGGGGTGGCGAACGTCTTGTGGAGGTTCATGTGGACGATGTCGAAGCCCATGTCGCCCGGCCGGACCACGCCGAGGATGGCGTTGAGATTGGCACCGTCGTAGTAGAGCAAGCCGCCGACCCGGTGGACCGCCTCCGCGATCGCGGTGATGTCCTCCTCGAAGAGCCCGAGGGTGTTGGGGTTGGTGAGCATGATGCCGGCGACGTCCTCGTCGAGCACGGCCTCGAGGGCGACCATGTCCACGCAGCCGCGGCTGTCGCTCGGCACGGTGACCACCTCGTAGCCGCCGAGGGTGACCGACGCCGGATTGGTACCGTGGGCCGAGTCGGGGATGATCACCTTGTGGCGTACCGAGCCGCGGGACTCGTGCCAGGCCCGCATGAGCAGGAGGCCGGTGAGCTCGCCTGCGGCTCCCGCCGCGGGTTGGAGGGTCGCCGCGGCCATCCCGGTGATCTCACAGAGGATCCCCTCCAACTCGACCAGCAGCGCGAGCCACCCCTGGGTCATCGATGCCGGTGCGGCGGGGTGCACGCCTGCCAACCCGGGGAGGGAGGCCACGTCGTCGCAGATCTTCGGGTTGTACTTCATCGTGCAGGAGCCGAGCGGATACATCCCGAGGTCGACGGAGAACTGCCGGTGGGAGAGTCGGGTGAAGTGCGCCACCAGGTCCCGCTCGGAGACCTCGGCGACCGGAACCGGTTCGTCCCGGCGATGTGCAGCGGGGACCAACTCGTCGAGATCCACCTCGGGGATCCCGGTCGTGCGGAAGGAGCAGGCCCGCCGACCCGGCCGGGAGAGCTCGAACAAGGTGGGTTCGGCGTCGCGGCCCATCAGAGGGGCCGAGCTGGCCTTCCCTCCGGGTGCGCCTCGACTGGGGTTCGCGGTCATGACCGTCTCCTCTCCGACCGGGACTCGACCCGCATCAGGCGATCGCCTTGGCTAGCGCGGTGACGTAGGCGTCGATTTCGTCACGGGTGCGGCGTTCGGTCACGGCCACCAGCAGACCGTGCTCGCCGTCGACGACGTCCCCTGCGAGAGAGATCCCGGCGAGGAAGCCCGCGTCGGCCATGCGGGCGATGACCGTCTCGGCCGGGAGCGGCAACCGGACTGCGAACTCGCGCAGGACCGGAGCCGAAGCGAATGGGACCACACCCTCGACGGCCAGGAGCGCCTCGCGCAGGTAGCGGGTGCCACGCGCGGAGCGGATGGCAACCTCGGCGAGGCCGGACGTCCCGAGCCAGCCCAACTGGACGGCCGCGGTCACCGCCATCAGAGTCTGGTTGGTGCAGACGTTGGAGGTCGCCTTTGCGCGGCGGATGTCCTGTTCACGGGCGCGCAGCGTCGTAACGTAGGCCCGACGGCCCTCGACGTCGACCGTCTCCCCCACCAAGCGTCCAGGCAGGCGTCGGACGTGCGCGGTAGCACAGGCGAAGAGGCCGAGATACGGCCCTCCGAACCCGAGCGCGGTCCCGAACACCTGCCCCTCCCCCACCATCACGTCGGCCCCCCAGTCGCCGGCCGAGCGTAGGAGGCCCGCAGCCAGTGGATCGGCTCCGACCACGAGTAGGGCGCCGGTGCGGTCGCAGAGGGCCCGGACCGCGCGCAGATCCTCGAGGCAGCCCAGGTAGTTGGGGTAGGCGACCAACACGACCCCCGGTGTGTCCTGCGCCTCGTCGCCCACTTGTGGCCATGCAGTCACTCCGTCGGCCAGGGGGACGGTCCGGATGCGGTGACCAGTCCCGATTGCGAACGTGGCCAGCATCTGACGCCAGTGGGGATGGATTCCCTCCGACACCCACACCGTCGACCGCCCGGAGGCTGCGACCCCGAGGTTGACCGCCTCGACCGCCGCGCTCCCCCCGTCGTAGAGGGAGGCATTGGCAACCGGGAGGCCGGCGATGCGCGCCACCATGGTCTGGTACTCGAAGAGGGCTTGGAGGACGCCCTGGGCGACTTCGGGTTGGTAGGGCGTGTACGAGGTCACGAACTCGCTTCGCCCCGCAAGCGCCCGGGTCACCGACGGCGTCTCGTGGTCGTAGGCACCACCCCCGGCGAAGCAGACCAGACGGTCGGCCCGGGCGCGATTGTGCTCCGCGTACCCGGCCATGGTCGCCAGCACGTCCGGCTCACCGGACCCGTCGGCTACCTCGAGTGCACGCTGCAGCTTGACCGCCTCGGGCACAGCGGCGAACAGCTCGTCGAGGTCGGACAGCCCGAGGAAGGCGAGCATGCTCGCGACCTCTTCGTCGGTGTGCGGGATGTAGGTACCCACGTGGGCTCCTCTTGCGGCTCGGGTGAGGTTCAGTGAGGGACGGTGTCGATGGCCGGGACGGGACGGCGGGTCACGCGGGCAGAGCCCACTGACCGGGTCGGACGAACGGGGTGTCCACGACGGTGGCCGGAAGCGTCCGGCCTCGCTGCACGATCTCGACGGGCCCTGGCAGGGTCTGTCCGGTGGCCGCGCCGATGAGCGCGAGCGCGATGCCGTGCCCGAGCATCGGCGAGAAGTTCCCACTCGTGACCGTGCCCCCCTGGGTTCCGTCGATCCGGACGTCGGCACCCTCGCGTGGCGGCTGGCGCCCTTCGGTGCTCAGACCCACCAGATGGCGGGCGATCCCCCGGTCGCGCTCGGCGAGAAGCGCCGCCTTGCCGCGGAACGCCTCCTTGTCCCACCCCACGACCCACCCCAGGCCGGCCTGCAGCGGCGTGATGCCGGGACCGAGCTCGTGTCCGTGCAGCGGAAAGGCGGCCTCGAGACGGAGCGTGTCCCTCGCGCCGAGCCCGGCCGGGGCGATGCCACAGTCGAGGAGCTCGTTCCAGAGGTGTTCGGACGATCCCGCCGGTACGGCGACCTCGAACCCGTCCTCCCCGGTGTATCCCGTCCCGGCCACCACACAGGGGTCGCCGTGCCAGTCGAACGTCCTGACCCCGAAGCGGGGGACGGCCGCTGCGTCACCCAGCACCGGAGCTGCCCGGTTCCGTGCGTGGGGGCCCTGCACGGCGATGATGCACCGGGCTGCCGTGGTGTCCTGCCCGCCGACGGCTGCGAGCACCCGCTCGGTGTTGGAGGCGTTGGGCATCACGTCGAATGCACCGTCCGCGATCCACCACACGATGATGTCGTCGACCACCGACCCGTCAGCGTCGTCGAGGAGGTGGGTGTACTGGGCCCGCCCCGGCGCGACGCGGCGAAGGTCGTTGGAAAGGGCGGCCTGGAGCCGATCGAAGGCGCCGGCGCCGTCGACCCGTACCGTGCCGAGATGGCTCACGTCGAAGAGGACCGCGTTCTCGCGACACGACCGGTGCTCGGCGATGGTGCCCTCGGGATAGGCCAGCGGCATCTCCCACCCTCCGAACCCGACGAGCTTTGCCCCGAGCCGGCGGTGGGCCTCGAAGAGGGCGGTGCGCCGAAGGGCGCTCTCCGGCGCGGGACCCGCGCCGGCGTCCGGATCCGGGGTGGTTGCCGGGCTTGAGGTTTCGAGCACGTCGAAAGGTTACCGGCGGGTGCGGTCAGGCGGTGTTGGCCACCGTGCCCCGGGCACCCTCGCCGGCCAACCCGTACTTGGCGAGCAGTGCCAGGGTGTCCCGCTGGTAGAGCAGGGTGACCCGTACGTCGGGGTAGAGCTCGGCCAACCGCCGCACCTTCCCGTTCTTCTTGGTCACGAGGCGCTGGTTGAGGGTGGTGAGCTCCACGAAGAGCCCGGGCCGCGGGAGCCAGAAGTCGGGTCGGAAGGCCGCCCGGGGTCTTCCGTTGCCGTCCCAGTCGAGGGCGAACTCCACCGGCTCGTACTCCCATTCGACACCGTAGAAGTCGAGGATCCGTGCGAACCGCTGCTCGGACTCGTGGGCGAAGCGCACGGGCCGGCGCGCCGGAGGCGGACCGAGCGCGGTGATCCTGGGGGTCAACGCTCGGCGGCCTCGGTCGTGGCCGGGTAGGTGGCTCCAGTTCCCCGATCCGTTCGCGCCGGCGCAGTCCTGGTAGGGGCCGACGCGGTGATCTCGACGATGGCCGCCTCGAGCTCGGAGACCACACCGGAGAGTGGCAGCACGTTGAACACGCCCTGGCCACCGGCGAGCAGGTCCACCAACTCACCGTCGGATCGGGCCAGTGCCGAACGGCTGTCGGCCAGGACCAGCTGGGCAGAGGCGAGGTCCACACCGAGATCGCCGCGCAGGCAGTCGACCGCCTGTCGAGCCTGACGGAGCTTGAGCCCCGCGTCGAGCAGCCGTTTGATCACCTTCAGTTCGAGGACGTCGCCATACGAGTAGCGCCGCTGGCTGCCGCTCCCGGTGGCGTCGGTGATCGACGGACGGAGGAGGCCGGTGCGCGCCCAGTAGTCGAGTTGGCGGTAGGTGATGCCGACCACGGCGCACACCTGCGAGCCACGGAATCCCTCGGTCGGCGCCGATGCAGATCCGCCGACCGGCGTCGCGGCGGGGCGTTTCGGGGCCTTGGCGGTCCTGCGAGCGGCCATCGTCATTCCTCCACCTCGATCAGAGGTCCACCCTCAACCGCAACCTCACGGTCAACCTGTTGCCCAGGGTATCACACTGCCGTAATTACGTCTCTGTGACCCCGGTCACCGGCCGCCCGCCGCGGGTGGCGAGCTCCGAGCTCGGACCGATTTGGAGCCCCACCCGAGTCGGGCCATGATCGGCAGATGCCCCCGGAACTCCCAGACCGCACCGCGTCAGGGGAAGCCGATCCCTTCCCCGAGGGTCAGGAGGTACCCCTCCATCAGCGCTCGATCGACTTCCGTGCCTTCGACGCAGGCGAGGAGCTGCTCGTGATCGGTCGCCTCCGGGACTCGCGTCCGTGGGCAGACGATGGAGACTCGGTGACCACCGTGCACGACATGGAGCTCCGTGTCCGGGTGCGGACACCCGACCTCACCATCACCGAGGCCACCGCGGTCATGCACACCTTCCCCCATGCCGAATGTCCCGCAATCGAGGACGCCTTCTCCGGACTCGCCGGTCTTGACGTGGCCCGCGGGTTCACCCGGGAGGTGGGGCGTCGCTTCGGCGGACCGCTCGGGTGCACCCATCTCGAGCACCTGGCCCGCTCCCTCGGCCCGGTGGTGATCCAGGCAGTGACCTCGCGCCGCGCGCGTTCGATGAGCCGAGACGAAGGCCCTGACCTCTCCTCGGGGACGCGGAACCCGTGGGTGCTCGACTCGTGTCACGTCTGGGCAGCCGGAGGGGTCGGCGAACAGAAGCTGGCGGCCGGATGGCGGCCAGGGACCGGGCCCTACCCCGCGCCCGCCGTGGTCACGTTCCGCCGGACGGATGGATCCGGGTGATCGGCCGCTTCGCCATCTCCCGACTCGCCGCCGTCTGTGCCCTCGGCGTGGTGGCCGTGTCGGCACTCGGGTGCTCCAACGGCACGTCGATCACGACGCCGTTCGACACCAGTCCCCCCGTCCTCCAGCGAGGTCCGGAGTACGAGCTCAAGGCGGGACAGATCGCCGGCCTGGGGACCGTCGTCATCGACGGCAAGGGGATCACGGTCTACACCTACTCCACCGACCGTCGTGGCCAACCGTCGCGGTGTTATGGCATCTGCGCGATCCAGTGGCCCCCGCTCGTGCTGCCGGCCGGGGTCGACCGACCGGTGGCCGGTCCGGGCGTCAGTTCGGTGCTCATCGGCACGGCGCCGCGCACCGACGGCACCACCCAGATCACGTACGACGGATGGCCCCTCTACCTCTGGCCGCCGGATCGCGCCCCGGGCCAGGCCACCGGGCAGGCGCTCACCAATGCAGGAGGTCTCTGGTACGTGCTGCGGCCCGACGGCACGATCGTCGTCACCCCGGCCTGACGCCCGGCTCAGTCCGTCGGACCCCCGAGCCAGCCGCGTTTGCGGAAGACGTAGAGCAACCCGAGCGCAGCCACCACCTCGAGTCCGATGGCGAAGATGTAGAAGGGGGCCCGTCCGGTGATGTGGGCGACCAGGAACGAGAAGTTCTGACCGAAGAAGCCGGTCAGGAAACTCAGGGGCAGGAACACGGTCGCGATGATGGTCAGCTGCTTCATGACCACGTTGAGGCGGTTCGAGACGGTCGAGAGATGGGTGTCCATCACCCCGCTCAGCAGGTCACGGTAGCCGTCCACGAGATCGCTGATCCGGATCAGGTGGTCGTAGATGTCCCGCATGTAACGCTGGCCCTCGTCGGTGACCCCCGGGAGGTCGATCACGCCGGAGGTGACCCCGGCGAACATGTCCCGCTGGGGCGTGATCACCTTGCGGACCGCGATCAGGGAGCGCTTCATGGTGAAGAGCGTGCCCAGTTGGGCCTCGGTGGGCTTGACCAGGATCGCATCCTCCAACTCGTCGATCTGGGAATCGAACTGGTCGAGCATCGGGAAGAAACTGTCGACCAGGCCGTCTACGATCAGGTAGGTCAGCGCGATCTGACGGGACTCGATCGGCGCGACCCGGTGGTGGCTGATGCGGGCGCGTACCTCCTCCATTGCCTTGCAGGCTCCGCGGCGCACGGTGATCACGAAATGCGCCCCGAGGATGAAGTGGACCTCCTGGATCGAGGCGCCATCTCCCGAGGCTCCATGGACCACCATGTAGGTGACGGCGTCGTAGTCCTCGATCTTGGGCCGTTGGCCGAAGGTCTGGACGTCGTCGACCACGAGTTGGTGAACGTGGACGTCGTTCAACAGGAGGGCGCGGGTCTCGTCGTCGACCCCATCGAGGTCCAGCCAGAAGAATCCCGTACCGGACAGGCACTGACGCACAGCCGGCGCCGTGGCGTCGGTGGCCGTGCCGTCGACCATGAGGATGCCGTGCACCACGCGAGTCTGCCCCATGCTCCGCTGTGACCGGTGGAGGATGGTCACTCGACCAGGCGGAGCGCCTCCCGGTACCGTCGGCCGTTCTCCACGTATTCGGCGGCAGCGAACCTGATCAGGGACACCTGTGATTCCCCGGGCCTGACCCGGGCCGGCACCCCGACCGCCAGCGCGCCGGCGGGCACCTCCATCCGGTTCGGCACCACCGCGTTCGCCCCGACCGTGGCTCCGGTCCGGATCACCGCGTGGTGGAGGACCACCGACCCCGACCCCACCAGCGTCTCGTCCTCGAGCAGGCACCCCTCGAGATGGGCGAGGTGGCCGATCACACACCCCTCCCCCACCACCGTCGGGAAGCCCGGTCCTGCGTGGATCACCGTGCCGTCCTGCACCGAAGATCGGGCGCCAACCGTGATCGTGCCGAAGTCGCCGCGGAGCACGGCACAGGGCCACACGGTGGCCTCCGGCCCGAGCGTGACATCGCCGATGACCACCGCCTCGGGGTGGACGTAGGCCTCGGGGTGGACGACGGGGATCTGGTCGCCGAGTCGGTAGATGGGCACAGCCGGATCGTAGGTCCCCGCTCGCGGCGGGCCGGGATGACTCAGTGAGATCGGCGCGCACCGGCTGCAGCCGATAGGGAGCCGACCGTTAGGATGTGCAGGCTCCGCAAGGGGCATGCGACCAGGAGAGACCATGCGTGACGCCGCCGATCTCGGCCACCCGGTGTTCGATGCCGACAACCACTACTACGAGGCCGTCGACGCCTTCACCCGGCACCTCGATCCCGCGCTGGGGGCCCGGGTGGTGCAGTGGTGCGAGATCGACGGGCGCAGATACCACGTGCTCGGCGGACGGGTCAGCCGGGCGGTGACCAACCCGACCTTCGACCCGATCGCCCTTCCCGGAGCGATGTATGACTACTTCCGCGGGAATGCGGGAGGGCGGAGCCCACTCGAGATGCTGGCCGGACGCGAGCCCATCCGTGCCGCCTACCGCGAGCCGAGCGCCCGTGAAGCAACCCTGGACACGCTCGGTCTGGCCGGATGCCTCCTGTTCCCGACGCTCGGGATGATCTACGAAGCACCGCTCGCCCACGACCCCGGTGCGGTCTGCCACCTCTTCCGGGCGTTCAACCGTTGGCTCGTCGAGGACTGGACGTGCAACTACCACGACCGGATCTTCGCGGCACCGTACCTCACCCTGGCCGACCCAGCCTGGGCGGTCGAAGAGCTGACCTGGGCCCTCGATCAGGGTGCCCGGATCGTGGTCATGCGACCGGCCGCGCCCACGACGGCACTCGGGCGCCGCTCCCCCTTCGACCCGATGTTCGACGGCTTCTGGCGGCTCGCCGACGACGCCGGGATCACCGTGGTGGTGCACGCTGCGGACAGTGGGGTCTCCTCCAACGGCTTTGCCGAGGACGGGTTCGCCGCGACGTTCACCGGCGGGTGGAAGCCCTCGATCAAGTCCTTCGCCATCGAGCAGGCCATCCGCGACTACCTGCTGTCGCTCATCTTCGAGAACCATCTCGACCGATTCCCCAACCTGCGGATCGCCTCGGTCGAAAACGGTGCGCAGTTCCTCCCGGACCTCCTTGCCAAGCTGCGCTCGACGGCCGACAAGATGCCCGGGTACTGGAAGGACGACCCGGTGGACACGTTCCGTCGTCACGTCTGGATCAACCCGTTCTGGGAAGACGACGTCACGGTGGTGGCCGAGTGCGTGGGGACCGACCGGGTCATCTTCGGCTCCGACTGGCCCCACGTCGAAGGGCTTCCCGAGCCGCTCGACTATGTGCGCGAGCTGAAGGGATTCGACCAGGACGAGACACGGGCGATCCTCTTTGACAACGTCCAGGGTCTGCTCACGCTGCGCCCGACCGCCTGACCCGGGAGGTGCGAGAGCACCTCAGTGACCCCGACCCCGACCTCGAGATCGCCTCACTCCCTTCCCGTGGTGGGTGGCTGCATGCTCGGACTCGGCCCGGTACCGCGTCTGGCGGCTGCGCCCGACGAATCCTCCTGCGACAATGACCACGAGCCCGATGGCGATGAGGATCCAAATGAGCATGGGCGTCCTTTCGGGGGAACCGACCTCCCACCAGAGTGTGGCTCGCAACAGTCTGTCCGAGAGCGCCTGGCGCTGCCGATCTGGCCCCGGGCTTGGCTACGATCCTGCCTTCGGGATGAACCCGGCGACCGGCCGATCGTGAGGGTACATCGCAGTCGACTCAACATGTGCGGGTCTCGCGGGGACCGATACTGAATTTCGCCCGTCTATGCACAGGAGGGCAGGGGAATGACGGTTTCAGACGCGCCGGCGCTGGACGAGCGATACCTCGCCTCGGGTGACGAAGCGGGCACTGCGCCATCTGACCGTCGCTTCCGTCCGGACGTCGAAGGCCTTCGCGCCGTTGCCGTCCTCCTCGTCGTCTTCTACCACGCCGGCCTCTCCTGGCTCAGCGGGGGCTACATCGGGGTGGACGTCTTCTTCGTCATCTCCGGATTCGTGATCACCGGTGTGCTCCTCCGCGAGCGCCAGTCCACGGGAAAGCTCTCGATCCTCGGCTTCTACGGTCGCCGGGCCCGGCGGATCATCCCGGCGGCCACCCTGGTGATCATCGCCACCACCGTGGCGTCCTTCGGTCTGCTCGGCGTGGTCTACGGGGATCAGACCGCGATCGATGCCCGGTGGGCCTCGGTGTTTCTTGCCAACTTCCACTTCTCTGCCACCGGGACCAACTACCTGACCTCATCCCAGCCTCCGTCGATACTCCAGAACTTCTGGTCTCTGGCGGTCGAAGAACAGTTCTATGTGGTCTACCCCGCTATCTTCCTGCTGGTCGTCTCGCTCCGCACGAGACTGACACTTGCCACCCGTCTGGCCATGACCCTCGGCGGGGTGCTCCTGATCTCCTTCCTCCTCTCTGTCGCCCAGACATCGATCGACCCCAACGCCGCCTACTTCTCGCCGTTCACCCGTGCATGGGAGCTCGCCCTCGGTGCGCTGGTCGCCGTCAGCACCCAGTGGCTGCTCCGCATCCCCCGGCGCCTCGGATCGATCATGACGTGGGCCGGCCTTGCCGCGATCGTCGTGTCCGCTCTCGAATTCACCGCCAACACCCCGTACCCGGGCTCTTCCGTCGCGCTGCCGGTTGTCGGTGCCGCCCTGATCATTGCGGGCGGGATGACCGCACCTACCCGGGGGGCTGAGTCCCTCCTGCGGCTGCCCCCGTTCCAATGGATGGGCAAGCTGTCCTACTCGATGTACCTCTGGCATTGGCCGATCCTGATCATTGCTGCCTACGACGCCGGAAAGACCAGCCTCCCCTTCACCCAGAACATCAAATGGATCCTGGTCGCCCTTGCCGCCTCCATCGGCACGTACGTCATCCTCGAAAATCCGGTGCGCCACGCCAAGGTGCTGACCAGGCGACGATGGCCGCCCATCCTGCTCGGGATCATTCTGATCGCCGCCTCGCTGGGTGTGGCGACCATCGGGCTTCGGGCACAGTCCAGCAACAATTCGAGCTACACCCCGACGCGAGGAGAGACAGTCCCACAGATGGTTGGTGCCGCTCCGTCCATCATGACCTTGCCCACCACCCTCGAACCGTCCCTCGGACGCGCGCCTACCAATTGGGGCACGCCCAACCACGGTTGCTGGCCGACCTTCGCCCAGGACACCCTCTCGGCGTGTGTCTTTGGAGACCCGAACGGCACCAAGACAATGGCCCTCTTGGGCGATTCCCACATCGGGATGTGGTTCGACTCGTTGAACCAGATCGCGAAACGCGTGCACTGGAAGCTGGTCTTCATCGGCAAGGGCAGTTGCCCGGCCGGTCTGCTCACTGTCGGGAACCCATCGGGTTGGGGAACTCCAGGCAGGCCCTTCGTCGAATGCAACCATTTCCACCAATTCGCCATCAACCGGATCAACGAACTCCAACCCAACCTGCTCATCGTGAGCCAGGAACACCAGTCGAACGTGAAGGGCAAGCTCTTCACAAAGAGTCAGTGGCGAAACGGTCTCGAGGACACGTTCGACAAGTTGACCATCCCCAAGGCGAATATCGTGGTGATCGGCAACGTCCCCCACCTCCCGATGTCGGCACCGGTCTGCCTCTCCCAACATTTGACAGACGTTCAGCACTGCTCGGCTCCACTCGACACGGTAGCGTCGGACTACGACACCGCCGACAAGGAGGCCGTGACATCAGTCGGTGGTCGCTACATCGACACGACACCGTGGTTCTGCTCGAGCACCTGCACGGCAATCGTCGGCAAGTACGAGGTGTACATCAACGAGGGTCACGTGACCAAGGTGTACAGCTACTTCCTCGAGCAGTCCATGGAACAGGCGCTGGGCCTTGCAGCGCAACACTGAACGGGCACTGCAACGCTGACGACCGCTGGCGCATGCATCGCTGTCGACGTCAGGCAATGTTCTCCCAAGATTTGGTTTCCTGTGATCTCCCCGTAATGGTTGCTTTGCTAGACCGGTGACGGTCCCCGTGAGCCGGGCGCAACCTCTCTCGGGGCCAGGGATCGGCACGACGGCGTGCCGGTGGTTCTGAGCAGGCACGGACCACCGGCTCGCCGAGCCGCCCACGCGGGCATCGCACGGGCCACAGGACGCTCGTCGGCCCTGGGACCCGAACGGTGCGGACGCCGGATGGCGGTCCCAAGTCCGCCGTCGCCGCAGCCGAGCCGCCAGGTCATCTTGGCCAGGCGGGGTGATTTGTTCACCGAGCCGTAACCGAGCGGTCGCAGGCGGTTCACACCCGAGGCGTACAACGGAAGGAACCCGACGCGCACACCCCCCCGGTGCGTCAGTCGGCGAGCAGTCGGTCGAGCCGCACCCCGTCCTGGCCGGCAAGCAGTTGGGACGGGGCGGCTCCCGGCCGTCTGACGAAAGGGGCCAGACCCGGAGCAAGGTGGCGGAACGATGCTCGACGGGTCTGGCCTTGGCGGCGGACGATAGGCAGGGCAACCAGGGTTGCAGCAAATCCGGCAACCGGATCGCCGCCGGGAGGCGCCGGGACCTCCATCTCGCCAAGGTGCGCTCCCTCGGCGCGAATGGTCGACCACGGGGCTGGGCTTCACCTGGACGGATGGTATCGCCTGCACGCGCCGAGGGGCCTGTTGACCAGGCCTAGCCGTTTGGCTACTTTGGCCGCGGCCGACCGACCGGTCGCCGCGTAGACGGGGGTTCCGCCATGACAGACATCGAAGAGGGCGTGAAGGAGACGTTGTCCAACGTTCGCAAGGTTGGCGCTGACTACGAGGAGCACCAGCAACAGGTTGGCCTCGACATCCCAGTCGATCTGGTGCATTTCAAGAAGTTCCCGGTCATCGATCCCCCGGGCACGCACAAGAAGGAGGGCCACGACACGCGGTCCGACATCAGCCCGGCGGACAGCCTCGAGCTACCGGACTACAGCGGTCCGTTCAACCGGAACCTCCGGTTCTCAGATTTCTCGAATGAGGCGCTCGTCAACATGCTCGAGATGAGTGACGAGTACTACAGGGTGTGCATTGCGGGCTGGGCGGACTCGGTCGCGGAGCGGTACGGACGTGACGACATGCAACACATCCAATCGGAGGCCTGGAGAGACACGGTCCTGCCTCAACTGCGGGGAATGATCGACGAGTGGATGGAACTCACCGGTGAGGAAGCCGAAGCTCTCGTCACCGAGACCGAGAAGGAGGTGGCGGCCCAAGCCGGGGCGGGCCGCGTCATCCTTGTCAACCCGTACAAGCCCGGACCGGGATGGGCGCAGTATTCCAAGGAACGCCTGGTCAAGCTCGCCCTGGGGAGCCATGAATACCTATTGGCAGTGATCGAGTCGTGGGCCCTTGCGATCGTCATGCGGGACGGTCTGGACGAGATGTTCGCCTTCCAGTGGGCTCTGTGGAGCGAGACGTTGCTACCGGCGGCCAAAGACCTCAAGGCGCGCTGGATGAGCATCTCCGGTGGCACGGTCGAGGCGTTCATGAAGGACATCCAGGTGGACGCGACCTCCTTCCCCGGCAAAGCCTTCGAGATGACATTCGAGATGCCCGAGGAGGAAGTCGGGATCTTCACATTCAACAAATGCATTTCGGTCGACCAGTGGGAAGCGATGGGTCGCCCGGATATTGCTGAGAAGGCGTCTCATATCACCTGTCCCGCCGCCATTATCGAGACAGCGAGGATGTACAACCAGAACATGAAGGTGGAGATCCTGGCGATTCCCCCGCGTGTGAGCAAGGACGACGTCTGCTGTAAATGGCGGCTGTCCATTCGGGACGAATCAGATCCTGAGTACGTTCGCACCGAAGGGTCCAGCGGACAGACGACCGGCTGATCTGGGTACACGCAAGCGAAACACCGAGCTCGGACACGCCTGGCGGCGGCCGGGCAGGCTTCCGGGCAGACTGATGCGATGGCAACTCTCACACATTCGGATTCGATCGTCATTGCCCGCTCCCCCGAGGATCTCTACGACCTCGTCTCGGACATCACCCGCATGGGGACGTGGAGCCCCATCTGTACGGGCTGCTGGTGGGACGACGGTGCCGGCCCATCGGTGGGGGCCTGGTTCACCGGGAGAAACGTGCTGCCCGACCGAACCTGGGAGACGCGCTCGGAAGTCGCCGTCGCCGATCGCGGCCATGAATTCGCGTTCATCGTGAATGGCTCCTGGACGCGCTGGGGATATCTCTTCGCGCCAGCCGACGGAGGGACGGAGTTGACCGAATCCTGGGAATTCCTGCCCGGTGGTCTGGCGATGTTCGAGGAGCGATTCGGTGCCGAAGCTCAGGCTCAGATCGCCAACAGGCTGGAACTCGCTAGGGAGGGGATCCCAGTGACGCTCGCGGCGATCAAGAAGGACGCGGAATCAGAAGGGTAGCGATCGGCGTCGACGCGGCCTGTGTCGCCGGGCTGTCGCGACCCCGAGTCGTGGGTCGGCGGGTCGCCCGTCAAGGTGGCAGCGATCTGCAGGCCGGTGTCGCCGGTCAATCGGCAATCGGTCGGAGCAGTACCAGGGGTATCTCGCGCTTTGTCTTGCGCTGGTATCCAGCGTAATTGGTGTGATCGGCGGTGCTCAGCGGCCACAGTCGTGCCCGATCCTCAGCCCCGGCAGTCTCGGCTCGCATCCGTCGGGGTGGCTCCCCACCCACGGACACGGTCACCTCCGGATGGTCTTTCAAGTTGAGGTACCAGGCGGGGTGGTGGTCATCGCCTCCGCGTGATGCGACGATGACGATGGTCGAATCCTCCTGATAGGGCGACGTCAACATAGTCGAACGAGGTTGTCCGCTGCGCCGTCCCGTCGTCGTCAGCTCGATCACCGGCATCCCGCTGGCCCTCCAACCGAGCCGGCCGCCGGTGGCTCCGAGCACGATGCGGTGCACACGATTCATGGCCTTCAGGGCGAGGTCCGAGGGCACGAAGAGATCATAGGTCAAGCCCGATGAATCGGTCAGGTTCGTGTGGACGTGAGGCTGCAGGGTTTGTTCGGCTCCAGCGAAGCCGTAGACCCAACGCCAAGGCCCGCCAGAATGGACGATCGGATCGCCACAGGTATCTAATGAGCCGAGTAGAGTTTGGACAGAGGGGTGCTACATGCAGCGGGTACTGAAGCGGGGGAACAACACCATGTTGCCGGCGACCCTCGACACGCTGCGATTCGACGGGTCGGGCCACCCGTTCGCTGACGGGCGTTATCGGGGCTGAGGGCGGGGCCGCGGCGTGATCGTGATCACCGGACCCGGGCGAAGCGGGACCACGTTCTTGGCGATGCTCTACCGAGAGCTCGGATTCGATCCGGGTGGACGGTGGAATCCCCTCCTCCACGCTGGAATGGAAGCCAGGCAGTTCTCGGAGTTCAACAACGACTTGGCAGAGGCCCTGGGAACCGTCGGTGCTCCTCAAAAAGGGACCCGGTCTCGGCGGAGCCTGCACCATATGAGCTCGTTCAGTGCGGAGCGACTCCCCGACCCGCTCCACGCCCGCCTGGATTCACTGCTGAGCTCGCTGCGGTATCACCGGAACGCCGCCGACCTCATGGACTGGACGAAGCTGGATGCCGTCGTCGACCGATACGGCGAGGAGATGCGAGAACTCGCCGTCAGCAAACAGGTGGTCAAGGATCCCCGGTTCTGCTGGACGCTGCATGCATGGCTCGCGAGCGGAGCAGCGATCGACTCCGTCGTCCTCGCGATTCGCCCGTTGGAGGCGATGGCGGAGAGCCGCATCAGGGTCGGGATGATTCCGGAGCGTGCCCGCACATGGGCCATGAACAACTTTGCCTATGGCATCGGGTTGGCGATGGCGGCGATCACCCAATACCGCGTGCCCGTCGAGATCCTCCGGTTTCCCGATTTCCTCGACAACCCGCAGGATCTCTACGATCGCCTGCCATTTCCTGAAAAGCGTTCCTGGACCGAATTCCTTACCGCATTCGAGAAAGTACACGATGCGTCGCTCGTCCATGACTTGCGTTGACGGACTGGCCGCCATAGGAAGGGCGTTCCACCTCGCAGCAGATCTTGGGTGTCTGGTAGCTCAGCCGGATCACGGAGAGCCGATTCCCCGTGCGATGACCCACTCGTGGTGCGATCTAGCCTGTCGGAGGGGGCTATGCCGATTCGGCAGTGTGGAGCGAGACGGCGGCCGACTTCAGTTGCCATAGCACTGATAGCGACCCATCTGGCGATTCTCTGATGACAGACGCCGGTCCGATTCCAGAAACTCCGTCCTGACCGAGATAGAGGGTTCCGTTGGCAGTTGTCGCAATGCCCTGCGGCCAGAACTCGCCACCGTCGGGTAGTCGGTATGTGAGGAAGGTGCCGCTCGGCGGCTGTCTTGCAGATCCATAGCCAACGACACTTGCGCCGTCGACGGCGAGTACTCCTCCAGTGGGCGATGACGTCAACGCCGACCATGCATCGTGAGGTCGAAGTGCTCCCAGCAAGCGAAGTGAGCCATTACTCGCTTGCATGAGCAGCACCCAAGGGCTCGAGCAGCCGATGTACAGATCGCCGGAATCGTCGAAGGCGAGCGAAGCGGGATAGCACTGCTGCTCGAACATGACCGACGGATCGACTGAGTCGAACGTCGCCCCATCCTGTATGACCGCTAAGTCTCCATCGTGCTCGATCTGCAGAACATCTGCGGATTCGGCGAAGTAGACCGTTCCACCAGGTCCAATGGCTATAGCTGTTGGCTGACTTATGGCTGCATCGACGGCAGGCATTCCTGACACCGGCAGGCTCGAGGGAGGCGCTAGTTGCCCGGTTCCTGCGACAGTCGTGATGATGCCGTCGGGTAATACGGCACGAATCCGATTGTTGAATCGGTCGACGAAGTAGATGGTCCCGTCCGCGCCCACAGCTATTCCTTCTGGACCAGCTAACTCGGCGTCAATTGCCGGCCCACCATCTCCGGAGAACCCGTATTTACCATCCCCGGCGACGACACGGAATCGGCCAGACGGCGCCCGAGCCAGGATTCGGTTCTGGGCCTCATCAGCGATGAGCAGTGTCCCGTCGGGTGTCACGGCAAGTGGGCCAGGTTGAGTCGGCTGAATCCCATAGATCTGTCCGACTGGTGGCGTCTTCCTCAATCGAGGCGCGGCGGTACTCGGGGCCGACCGTTGGCCGGATTGGGGCGATGCGAGCACGAGGACACTTGTGACCACTGAGGCGATCAGGATCGCCGCTGTCCCCGCTAACGCCCGGCGCCGGCGTCGCCTCCGGCGTGCCTCTTCGAAGAGAAGCTGTGCCTCGTCCCGCTTCGGCTCAACGCGGGGGGAGTCGACGATCGTCACGGTGGGCCTGGCAATCCGGACCTCATAGAACTACTATGACTAGGACCATGATCTCTGTCAACATCGACCGGTCCGAGCCCATGGGCCCTCCACGACCAGGTAGTTGCTGAGATCCGTCGAACCGTAGCTGCGAGTGAGGCTGCGCCATGTGAGTGGTCCCCCTGGTCGAAGAAAATGGCGCCGGTCGTCCCGCCGATCGCCGAGCCCGCTCGGCAATAGGGTCTCGGTTCGGCTACGGACCTGGAAATGCAGCCTGGAAGGCCCTGCCGAACTCCACGTCGCCTCGGATATGGGGTGCTTCGGTGACGGGTCGTCCCAGCAAGAGCGCAAGAAGGTCTCGGCTGGTCGCCTCGATGACCGCAGTCGCCGTTGACTCGTGCTCCGCTGGGTGCGAATCGACAACATCTCCGCTCACCGAGACAACGAACGTAGGGCCATCAACCGCAATGAGCAGCCACGAGCCTTGGAGCGTGTGGTCGAACGCACGGTGATTGGTTCGTCGAACGCTCAGCCGAGTCAGCCGAGCTGGCAGAGCCGCCCCAACAAAAGCATCGCTCCAATGATCCAATCCCAAGCCCAGATCGGAGCCGTGGACCTCGACCTCGGTGAGCCGCAGGAGCGAAAGGTCAAAAAGCCGGATACGTCCAAGATCGGGGTTGTCATCCGGTTCGGTGACTTCTCGCTCCCACACTCCATCGTCGAGAGCGTTCCAGAGCTGATCGAGTTCCCCGCTCAGACAGCGGAGTGACTCCACAACCTGTTCGGGGCTTTCCCCCGCGAGTGGCTCAAGGGTCAGCGGGCGCTGTGACACGCGACCCCCCGGGTAATAGGCCGCTCGTTCCCCCGAGATTGCGGCGTGCGTCATACGAAGGAGGGCCTCGGCTCCATAACGAAGATGGCAGGCGATAGTGAGCCGAGTCCAGTCAGGAAGCGAAGACCGCTGCAACAGAGCCTGAGCATTCAAACCGTGGAGCGCACCGACGATCTGCTCCGACCGATGGGCACCCGATGTCACGATGGCGCGGACCGAAGGTGTAGACGGTGGCATCAAGCCCATTATGCCGAGCCACTGTCCACCCGTCGCCAATCACCGATCAATCGGATGGACGGGGCAGGTCGGCACGTCGCCGTGGCGTCAGAAGTCGCCGCAGGGGGCCCCACCCTTGATCTCCCATAGCGGTGTCGAGGGTCCGGTTCCAAAGAAGCTCAGCAACAACCGATCGTCGGAGAGAGCCCCAGGCACCGTGATACTCCCATCGTGCTCGAGACCGAAATCGTTTGGCGGATAGAGCGCACGCACCTGGGCCAGCGCCATGCCGATCGTCGCACCGTTCGCTGTCATCAAGGCAGGGGTGTTGAGCTTCGGAACGGGTGCCTCGGCGCCCATCAAGGTCTGCGGACCATTGAGGTATCGATACCCGGCGAACGTGCCTCTGAAGAACTCAGCGGAGAGGTCACCCCAGTGCACTTCGGTCCTCCCTGGGCATCCACCGTCACCGGCCACCACGGGCGCACCGAAATACCTCCTCATCGTGGACATGGCACCCGTTTGGGATTCGCCGACGGTTACGGCGCCCACCCCGTCGGGCCCCAGAGCGATGCGCGACGATGTCACCAGAGCCGACGAGGGGCTGGGGGGCGCCTTAGCGTTCGTGGTTGGCGGATGGGTCGAATTGACCGCCGTCGCACCGCCGCAACCTGCCAGGGAAATGGCAACCATGAGGCCGGCAAGTGTCGGTGTGGGCCATGTCCGAGGTCGTCGCGCTCTCATAGTCGCCATCCTGGGGGCAATCGCGGTGACAGCGACTCTCCAACGATCCGGCAATATGGAAGATCGTCATCCCATCCGGTCGAGTGCACTTGATCGATCCTCAAATCCCCGGATGTCAGTGACGAGTCCGTCCCTCACGCTGAGCACCTGCCACCGAGGTGAGCTTCCGGCGTCCGCCGCTTCCTGATTGGCGACCATGAGACCGACAAGGATCTTGTCACCCTGGACCAAGGTCTCGATGACGTCGGCGCGCACTCCCTTGGCCCGGCCCTGCCGGTACCAGGCGAGAACCTGGTCCCGGTTCCGACAGCTCGGGACTGGATCGTCGGGTGCACCCCAGGTGACGTCGGGATCAAGCAGGTCCTTGTAGGCCCCTAGGTCTGCGGTCTGGAGGGCGGCTTGGACCTGACCTGCGAGCGCTTCCATCTGTTCTGCCTCTGTAGACATGACCGTGCACTCCTTCGCTGTGCCGTCTCCATTGTTGCAAGACGAGGCCGCCCTCATGGCGTCGTTCTTGGATCGATGCCAGAGCTGGAAGACACCGACCAGGCCACAGGTCTCAAATACTTTGGGCCAATAATTTCGGGTCCGGGGTACAGCGGTCCACCCACAAGGGTCAACCGCACGTGGTCGGGCTGCCGGGATTTGAACCCGGGACCTCTTGACCCCCAGTCAAGCGCGCTAACCAAGCTGCGCCACAGCCCGTCTGCCGTTGCGTCATCACCTCTGCTGACGGGGACCTCCTCGGCCCCACTCCCCACCCGACTCGGGTGCCGGAGCACGGTGGTCGGCCTGACAGCATCTGTGACGGCGTGACGACCCCGTCACCCTAGCCCAGGAGGTTTGCCCTCCCGCCGCTAAAGTCTGCTGACCGCTACGGAGCGACAGTGGTTGCCGTCACGGCGGGGCAGCCCGTGCCCACGGCGGTCACGAGAGCGTCCCAACTGGCATTCACCTGGGCGACCGCGGCCGGCACAGAACTCGCATCCGCCTTCTTCCGGACGGTGCTCGCAAGGGTCTTGATGGACGCTTGGAGGCCCTTGATCTCCTGCTTGATGTCCTTCGTCACTGTGGGACGGAAGCTCTTGTCCGCCTTCTCGAGTGCGCGGATGTTGCGGGCGGCAGCGGTTCGCTCGGCCTTGGTCTTGGATGAGATATGGGCGGGATTCAGAGTAGAAAAGGCCGCTACGAGCGAAGCCCAGTTCGTGCACTTGGCCGCGGCATCGACGGTGGTCCTGGTGGTGCTCTTCTTGGTGGCGGGTCCCGCGGTGCAGCCTGCTGCGGTCGCTGCGACTGCGAGGATCGCCACGGCGACCAGGGCGAGACGCGCCCGGTAGGGGGATGCCACGCGCGGGCTTTCGGCAGAGATCGGATTGAGCATCCGTGCAATCTAGCGCGCAGCCTGACTCCCGGTCGGGCGGAGTCCCAGCTGGCAAGGGTCGGCGAACCCGGTGGGATAGTCAGACGTGGTGGACGACCCAGGTGACGCCCTGGAAGGCCCGATAGCCCAGGTAGATGACGGTGGCCACGGCCATGAACTTGAACCACCAGGGCGACTTGCGATGCGCGAGCGGCTCCCTCCCACAGATGGGGCAGGACCCCTCATCGGTCAGTTGGTCGTCCTCGAGCTGTTCGTCGCACTCCTCACACCAGGGCACGCCAGACCTCACCCTCGCGGCTCACCGCCGCCGACCTCCACCCCCGTCGGCGCCCTTGGCCCGTACCCGCAATTTGATCGGGGTCGGTCCGAGGTCGAACCGCTCCCGCAGCCCACGCTCGACGTAGCGAAGGTAGGTCGGCTGCAGTCGGCCGTTCGTGAACAGGGTGAAGGTGGGTGGGTCGCTGGCTCCCTGGACGCCGTACTTGATCCGGGCGCCGACCGGAGGATGGGTTGCCTGGATCGACGTGAGCGCGCGGTTCAACGCACCGGTTGGGATCCTCGTGTGATAGGCCTCCTCGGCCGCGACCACCGCGGGAAGGATGTGATGCGCGCCGAGCCCGGTGAGGGCGCTGAGCTTGAGCACCGGTGCCTCCCCGAGGAACGCCAGCCGGTCCCCGACGTCGGCCAGGATGCCGGTTCGGTCCTCTGTTGCGACGAGATCCCACTTATTGAGGACGACGACGACCGGGCAGCCCGAGGCTCCGACCCGCTCTGCAAGCCGTTGGTCCTGGTGGGTCACGCCGGCCACCGCGTCGATCACCAGCAGCGCGATATCGGCCCGGTCGAGCGCTTCGAGCGCCCTGAGGACAGAGAAGTACTCGGTCCCCCGCTCGGTGCGCGACGCGCGGCGCATCCCCGCGGTGTCGATGAAACAGACCGTGCCGTCCGGTGTCTCGACGACAGTGTCGACCGCATCGCGGGTGGTACCCGGCTGGTCGTGGGTGACCGACCGTTCGTCGCCGACCAACCGGTTGAAGAGGGTCGACTTTCCAGCGTTTGGTCGGCCGACCAGCGCCACCCGCGGGATGCCATGGCCGCCGGACGCCGGCCCGGTCAGGTCGGCGGCGTCCGTCTCCCCTTCCGCACGGTTCTGGCTCGCCGGGTTTCCCTCGTCACCGTCGTCGGGCAGCAGGCTGACCACCTCGTCCAACAGGTCCCCTGTTCCCCGACCGTGCAGGGCGCTGACCGGCCAGGGGTCGCCGAAGCCGAGGGAGAGCGCGTCCCAGGCATCTGCCTCCCGCTGCGAGGAGTCGACTTTGTTCACCACGACCCGCACCGGGCGACCGGACCGCTTGAGCACCTTGGCGACGGCGAGGTCCCCGTCCACGAGCCCGACCGTCACGTCGACCACGAACAGGACGACGTCCGCCTGGGCGATGGCCCGCTCGCTCTGGGCACTCACCTGCGCGTCGAGAGGATCACCAGCCGTCTGCCAGCCGCCGGTGTCGACGAGGATGAATGAACGGCCGCACCACTCTGCGTCGAGCTCCTTGCGGTCGCGGGTCACCCCGGGACGTTCCTCGACCACAGCGGCCCGACGGCCGACGACGCGGTTCACCAGGGTCGACTTCCCGACGTTGGGCCGACCGGCCACGACCACCGTGGGTACGGGCCGTCGGTCAGAAAGGGGCATCGCCGGGGTCTCGCTCACCTCGACGCTCCGAGGGACACCGGGACCCGGGGCGCGGTGCCGGCGGCCCGCACAGCGGTCGGGACACCGTTCCCCTCGAGGGCGCGGCGCAAGGAGAGGCCGTCACTCGCCACCACTTCGACCGGCCGTGGCAGATCCGCCACCGTGAGGTCGTCGAGGAAGCGCCCTTCGGACAGGCAGGCGTCGGGAATGAGGTAGCGATGGCCGTCGGGTTCGTCGGCGAGGACCCGGCCGAGGTCGGCGCCGGTCAGGAGCCCAGCCACCCCGATGTTGCCTCCGAAGAACCGGTTGGCGACCGGCAGGATGCGGATGTCGCGCCGCCCGAGCGACTCGACGAGGGGCGTGAGCACCCTCGCCCCGTAGACCCCGGTCAGCACGGCCACCGGCGCATCGACGGGGCTCGCCGAGCCGGGCGGCTGCGCCGACTCCGATGCGCGCTCGCTGCGGTAGCCCCCCGCAGGCGCCCCGTCGACCGACGCGAAGAACCCGGGGCGGACTCCGAGCGCCGCGTGCCGGTCGCCGCGGAATGCGGCCTCGAAGGCCCGGGCCATGCCCAGCCCGTTCTCGTGCTGGGGGAAACCTTCGTAGGTGGCCGCGGCAGGAAAGGAGCGCTCGGCCATCAAGTAGTACTCGTCGGCCGCGAACACCATTCGCCGCCCGATGGTCCCGAGGAAGGTCTCCTGCCATGCCGCGACCGTGTCGCAGACCCGGGCAGCCTCGGCGCGGGTGTGCGGACGCATGGCCTCCTCATGTGAGAAGCGGCTGACCCCGAGGGGCACACAGGCCACCGTGGCCAGCTCCGGGTACCGGTCGAGCACACCGCACAAGGTGTCCTCCAGCACAGCACCGTCGTTGCGCTCCGGGCAGACCACGATCTGCCCGTGGACCTCGATACCCGCGGCCAGGAGTGCGCTCAGCCAACGCAGGCTGGTCGCTCCCCGCCTGTTGCGGAGCAGGTCGGCGCGCACCTCCGGGTCGGTGGAGTGGATCGAGACGAAGAGCGGGCTCAGCCGTTCGGTGACCACCCGCTCGAGGTCCATCTCGGTGAACCGGGTCAGCGTCGTGAAGTTGCCGTAGAGGAAGGAGAGCCGGTAGTCGTCGTCCTTCATCGAGAGGCTGCGCCGCATCCCCGTGGGGAGCTGGTGGATGAAACAGAACTCGCAGTGGTTGTCGCAGGTCCGTACGCGGTCGAAGACCGACGAGGAGACCTCGATGCCCAGCGGCTGCCCGGCGTCCTTGGACACCGAGACGGTGAGGGGCCCGTCCGCGCCGCGCCGACGGACGACGAGGTCCAGCTCCGGCTCGTCGACCAGGAGGCTGTACTCGATCACGTCACGGGGCGTGCGGCCGTTGAGGAACAGCAGGTCGTCACCGGGACGAATCCCCGCCCGTGCCGCCGGCGACCCCTCTGTGACGGCCACGACCCTCGGTGCCGTCGTCACTCTGGGCGCCGACATGCCCACAAGGCTACCCGCTGCACGCGGGATCCCGGCAGCGACCAGGTGGTAGCCCGGAGCAGCGATGGGAACCGCTGCCAGTAGCCTTGGATCGTGCCCGTCGAACGTGTGCTGCTGGCCGAGCCCAGGGGGTTCTGTGCCGGGGTCGAAAAGGCCATCAAGGCTCTCGCCTGGATGGTGCGGGTCTTCGAGCCTCCCGTCTACTGCTACCACGAGATCGTCCACAATCGTCACGTCGTGGACCAGTTCCAGGCGCAGGGGGTCATCTTCATCGACGATGTCGACGACGTCCCTTCCGGTGCCCCCCTCATGCTGTCGGCCCACGGGTCGGCTCCCGAGGTGGTCGCGGCTGCCCGCGACCGCGGTCGGGTCGTGGTCGACGCGGTCTGTCCGCTGGTCACCAAGGTCCACCACGAGCTCAAGGTCCGCGCCCGGAAGGGGTACACGGTCCTCTATGTGGGCCACCACGGCCACGAGGAAGCGGTCGGCACCATGGCGGTGGCACCCTCCTCGGTGCGGCTGCTCGAGCGGGTGGAGGACGTCGACGACCTCGACGGGCTCGGCGACGCCGGCGGCGAGCACTCCGCACGCGTGGCGCTGTTGGCCCAGACCACGCTCAGTCACGACGAATGGTCCGGCATCGTGGACCGCGCGAAGGAGCGGTTCCCCGACCTGTGGATGCCCAACCGGAGCGATCTCTGCTTCGCCACCACCAACCGCCAGGCGGCCCTCAAGGCCCTGGCAGGGAGGACCGACGCCGTCGTGGTCATCGGCTCGGTCAACTCCTCGAACACCGTGGCCCTCGAGCAGGTGGCAGTGGCGTTCGGGTGTCCGCGGGTGGTACGGGTCAACGACGCCTCGGAGCTCCCCGACGACCTCTCCGGTACGGTCGGGGTGACCGCGGGGGCATCCGCCCCCGAGGCGCTCGTCGCGCGGTGGTCGAACGGCTGGCCCCTCGCCTCGGGGTCGAGAACCTCGCAGTCGTCGTCGAGGAGGAGTACTTCCCTCCCCCACCCGAGCTGCGCGAGCTGCTCCGCGGTCTCGAGGCTGCCATCACCCTCTGTAATGGGGTCCCCGATCCGGCGGACAGAGAGGCCGGCTCGGGCCCCTTCGTGTTGGGCGACGACCGGAGCACGGCGGCGGCCGACGTCCTCGAGGGTCTGCCCGGAGCCTCGATGCCCGTCACAGTCGGCGGATCGGCGCGAGAATGATGCCATGACCACCTCCTTCACCAGCATGGACGTCTCCACCGCCGAGCAGTGGGCACGCATCGGCAACGAGACCGCGCTCCATCAGGGGCGAGTCGCCGACCGGGTCCTCGGACTCCTCGAATCGCTCGCCGACGTGGTCGACGGGTTCGCCGTCGACCAGCTCACCCACAGCCTCCAGACCGCGACCCGTGCCGAGCAGGCCGGTGCCGACGACGAGTTGGTGGTGGCGTCGCTCTGCCACGACATCGGCAAGGCGGTCTCGGTCGCCAACCACCCGCGGATCGCAGCGGAGATCCTCCGCCCCTACGTCCGAGCCGAGGTCACCGAGGCCATCTTCCACCACCAGGACTTCCAGGGACGTCACTACTACAGCCATTTCGACATGGACCCGAACCTGCGTGACCAGTACCGGACCGAGCCCTGGTTCCCGCTGGCCGAACAGTTCGCCGACAACTGGGACCAGACCAGCTTCGACCCCGAGTACCCGACCAAGTCGCTCGCCCACTTCGAACCACGAGTACGGACCGTCTTCGCCCACCCCCACACCTTCTGATGGCGCCCACCCAGCGGCACCGGTGGCTGACCCTGCCGGACAGCCGCTCCCGGCGACGGACGGCCGCGCTCGTGCACTTCGCCCTCGACGCAGCGCGCGACGACTTCGACCGGCGCCATCCGGGCGTCCGGTTCGGTCCGGTCGTCGCCGTCATGGCTGCCTACGAGGAGGAGGAGAACATCGGGGCGGTCCTCAAGGCCATGCCGACCCTCCTCGGGGACCTCGAGGTCTCGACCCTGGTCGTCGTCGACGGCGGCACGGACGAGACCGCCGACGTGGCCATCGACGCCGGGGTGTACACCTGCGTGCTCCCGGTCAACCTGGGCCAAGGAGCGGCGCTGCGCCTCGGCTACGAGCTGGCGTCGGCCCATGGAGCCCGCTACGTGGTGACCCTCGATGCCGATGGGCAGAACGACCCGGCGGAGATGGCGAGCATGCTCGAGCCGTTGCTGGACGACACCGCCGACTTCGTGATCGCTTCTCGGCGCATGGGAACCGACGGGACCACCGATCGCTTCCGGAGGGCCGGGGTCCGGATCTACGCGTCGCTCCTCAACGCCATCATCAAGCAACAGCTCACCGACTCGTCGAACGGATACCGAGCGTTCCGGGTCGAGGTGCTCGAGGACATCGCCCCCCACCTGATCCAGGACCAGTACCAGACGGCTGAGGTGGTCATTACCGCCTCGGGTCGCGGGTGGCGGATCACCCAGCGACCCACCGAATGGCATCCCCGGGAGTCGGGCGTCTCCAAGAAGGGCGGCAACCTCGTCTTCGGCCTCGCCTACGCGAGGGTCATCCTGACCACCTGGGCCCGGGTGACCCTGGGCAACCGCCACCGCCGCTGACCGGTCGCTGCCCCGGCCCCGGCCCCACGCTCAGTACCGTCCGGTGACCTCGACCGACCGGTCGTAGAGCTGCTGGATCGTCTCGGCGAGCTCCTCGGTGAACTGGTGGATCCGACTCCGTGAGACCCGGCCCTGGTCGGTCCGTGGCGGGCCGGTGAGCGGAGGTCCGACCACCAGATGGACGTGTCGCGGACGAGGGAGCTTGTGTCCCTTGGGCATGACCGACGCGGATCCACCGATCCCCACCGGGATCACCGTGGCCCCGGTACGGGCGGCCAGGAACGCCACGCCCTCGTGGAGATCGCCGATCACCGGCCCCGCGCGGCGCTCGCCCTCGGGGAACAGGATGAGGACCTCGCCGGCGTCGAGCACCTGCTGGGCACGCCGTAGCGCCTCCCGGTCGGCCGACTCCCGGTGCACGGGAAAGGCCCCGACGGCAGGCAGGATGCGGGCCAACAGGCCGTTCTTCCAGAGGGAGTCCTTGCTCATGTAGTGCAGCTTGCGCGGTGTGACCTCGGACGCCACGAAGAAGTCGATGAACGAACGGTGCACCGGGGCGATGATCACCGGGCCCTCTTGCGGGACCTGATCGGCCCCCTCGACCGTGGTGCGGAAGAGGAGCCGGTTCAGTGCGTGGACGAGAACCCGCAGGAACCGGTAGATGGGCGTGAACTGGGTGTCGACCACGAGGTCGACGTCGGGCGGTCTGCCGGTCTCGATCTCGTCCTTCGGGCTCAGAGCCACCCGACCACCTCTTCCACGATCTCCTCCACAGTACGCCCGCCGCTGTCGATGACCAGGGCCCCGTCGGGGACCTCGAGCGGCGAGACTGCCCTCGTGCTGTCGATCCGGTCTCGCCTGGCCACGGCTTCCGGCGCCTCCTCGGCACGTCGGGCGGCACGGACCTCGGCCGGCGCGGTGAGGAAGATCTTGAGGTCGGCTGCTGGGAAGACCACCGAGCCGATGTCGCGGCCCTCGACCACCGCATCCCCACCGTGATCCGCCGCCCACTGCCGCTGACGCTCGACAAGCTCCTCCCGCACGTCCGGGTTGGCCGCAACCGCTGAGACCGCCGCGCTCACCTCGGGTCCGCGGATGACCTCGGTCACGTCGGTCCCGTCGGCCACGACCCGCTCCCCCATCTCGAGGGTGAGACCACGGGCGAGCCGGGCCACCGCCGGACGGTCGTCCGGGGCGATGCCGTCCCGCAGGGCGGCCCAGGCCACCGCGCGGTACATGGCACCGGTGTCCAGGCGCTCGAGGCCGAGCCGTCGGCTGAGGGCCCGCGAGACGCTCGACTTGCCCGACCCGGCCGGCCCGTCGATGGCGATGATCATCGGTGCCCGTTCCTCGGGCTCGCAGGCTGAGGTCACCGGCGCACTCCCCCCTCGGCCAGGCCCTCGAGCGCCGCCCCGAAGCCCGGATAGCTCGTGGCCACCGCCTCCCAGCCGGTCACGGTGCTCGGGCCGGGCGCGCCACAGGCCGCCCCGGCCACAGCCGCGGCCATGGCCATCCGGTGGTCGCCGCGTGCGTCGACTTGCCCCGGCACCAACCGGGCGCCACCCACGACGAGCAGATCGTCCCCCTCGACGCTCGCCCTCCCCCCGAAGGCGCGCACGAGCTCCGCTGTGCCCTCGAGACGGTCCGACTCCTTGACCCGGAGCTCCCCGACCTCACGGAACCGGGTGGGCCCCTCGGCCACCGCCGCGGCGACCGCCAGGACGGGGACCTCGTCGAGCGAGGGGATCTCTGCGGCGTCGACGGTGGTGCCGATGAGCGGCGCCCATTCGGCGGTCAGCGATCCGGTGTCCGTTCCGTCCTCGACCACCGTGATCCCCGCACCCATGCGGTCCAGTACCGCGAGGAAGCCGGTCCGCTCCACTCCGAGGTGCACCCCGGTCACGGTCACCCGGCTCCCGGGCACGACAAGCCCGGCCACCACCCAGAACGCCGCCTGCGAGGGATCCCCGGGGACGGCGAACCGTCCCGGTGAGAGGGTGCTCCGCCGGACCCGGATCACCCGCCCGGTGCCGGCTCGCTCCACGGTCAGGTCGGCGCCGGCTGCCGCCAGCATCTCCTCGGTGTGGGCACGGGTGGCCACCGGCTCGCGCAGCACGGTCTCCCCGACCGCGTCGAGCCCGGCCAGGAGAACGGCAGACTTGACCTGGGCGCTGGCCATCGGCGGCGTGTAGTCGATCCCGTGGAGGGTGCCGCCCGCGACGGACAGTGGGGGCAGGCAGTTCGGGCCGGCGCCCTCGACGGTGGCTCCCATCCGGCCCAGCGGCTCGGCGACCCGGTCCATCGGCCGGGACCGCAGGGAGGCGTCCCCGGTGAGCCGGGTCGTCCCGGGCAGGGTCGCCACCACGCCGGTCAGCAGGCGCATCCCGGTTCCGGAGTTGCCGAGGTCGATGGTGTCGATCGGCGGCCGGAGCCGTGCACGGCCGCCCGCGACGCTGACGATGCCGTCCGTCCGGTCGACCGTGGCGCCGAGCGCCTCGACCGCTCCGGCGGTGCGCTCGACGTCGTCGCCGTCGGAGAGCCCGGTGATGGTCGACGTACCCTCGGCCAGCGCGGCGAGCAGCAGTGCCCGGTGGGAGATCGACTTGTCCCCGGGCACGGTGACGGTGCCGATCAATGATCGGCCTCCGGGGATGGCGTGCGAGGCAACGACCGGGTCGGTCACCGCACCGTGCCGATCGGGGTGATGCCGGACCGGTGTCCGCGCTCGGCCAGCGCGGCAGCAAAGGCCGGGGCCGATGCCGCGTCGATGACCAGCACGAGCACGCCGCGATCGCCTTCGGCCGAATGGGCGATCTCCAGGTCGAAGATGTTGATCCCGAGCGCGGAGGCGAGGGTGGTGACCGCCGCGATCGCGCCCTCCTGGTCGGGGACGGGGACCCGCACCTGGGCCAGCTCCTCCGGGGGCGGGGCCTGCCGGCTGAGGGCCCGCCGTGCGGTGGCCGCCCGCTCGAGCACCGCGATCAGCGAGCCGTGGTCCCGGTCCGCCACCCGCTGACGCATGGCTCCGAGCGCCTCGATGAGGAGATCGAACGTCGCCACGATGGCCTCCGCGTTGTCGTCGCAGATGTCCGACCAGATCGAGGGTTGTCCCGCCGCGATCCGGGTCATGTCCCGGAATCCCCCCGCGGCCAGCTGCAGCAGCGGTCCGTGTTCCTCGCCGAGGTCGGCGGCGAGCGCCATGAGCGTGGCGGCGGTGAGGTGGGGCACGTGGGAGACCACCGCCACCAACGAGTCGTGTTCGGCGGGATCGAGGGCGACCACGTCCGCCCCGAGGTCGGCCAGGACCGCGCGCAGGCGTGCGTAGGCGCCCGGATCGGTCGCCGCGGTCGGCGTGAGCACCCAGGTCGCGCCCACGAAGAGATCAGCCGAGGCCCCCTCGACCCCGACCTGTTCCGATCCGGCCATCGGGTGCCCGCCCACGAAGCGCGGGCTGTGGACCGCGGCGACCAGCGGGCCCTTCACGCTCCCGACGTCGGTGATCACCGCCTCGGGGTTCCAGGACGGCGAGTCGAGGACCGCGGAGACGACAGTGGTGGTCACCTGGACTGGGGTGGCGATCACCACCAGGTCGGCCTCTTCGTCCTCGCCCTCCACGTCGAGGGCACCGAGCTCGACCGCCCGTGCCGCAACCCCCGGTGCGACGTCGGTCCCGGTCACCCGCCAGCCCCGTTCGCGCAGGGCCATCCCGACAGAGCCGCCGATGAGGCCGGTCCCGAAGACCATGGCCCGCCCCGGCACGGCGGTGCCCCCCGAGTTGGGCCGTGAGCGGCTGCCGTCAGTCGGGGAGGTCGTCACGGAGCCCCTGCGCGCCCTCGAGGTAGACGTGGTGGATCTCCTCGCGTGGGCGTTCGGTGGTGACATGGAGCATGACCCGGATGCAGCGGGGCACCGATCCGACCACTGCCAGTTCCCGTGCGCAGATGAGGGGGACGGCGCCCAGTCCCATGTGGCGGGCCGCGGTGGCCGGGAAGATCGACACGATGTCCTCGGTGGCGGTGAAGAGGATCGAGACGATGTCGTCCTCCTCGAGACCGTTGCGCTCGAGGACCTGTCCGAGCAGGGTCACCACCCGCTCGGTGACGGCCTCGGGGGTGTCCTCCTCGACCGTCGTCGCGCCGCGGACCGCTCGCAGGGAAGGGGGCATCAGCCAGGCATGTTACTCAGCGGCTGCAGGTCACCCGTCTGCCGTGTGGCTCCCGCCGGCCCCACCACGCGCCCCGGGGGCGGCGGCCGGCACGGCCGCCGCAGCCAGGCCCCGGACCTCGTCGACGGTGAGGGCCCGGTAGGAGCCCGGTGTCAGGGAGGGGTCGGTCAGCGGGCCGATCCGGGTGCGCACCAACCGGACCACCGGGTGGCCGATCGCCTCGCACATGCGGCGGATCTGCCGGTTGCGACCCTCGTGGATCACCATCCGCATGAGCGAGGGGGTGACCACGGTGACCCGTGCCGGCGCGGTCGTGCCGTCGTCGAGCTCGACGCCCTCGCGTAGGCGACGCACCTCGCCCGCGGTCGGATCTCCCTCGACCTGGACCAGGTACTCCTTGGGCACACCGAAGGAGGGGTGGGTGAGACGGTGGGTCAGCTCGCCGTCGTTGGTGAGGATCAACAGCCCCTCGGAGTCCATGTCGAGACGCCCGACCGGGTGGAGGCGGGGGGTCGGCGGCAGGAGGGAGACCACGGTGGGCCGGTCATGGGTGTCCTCGGCGGTGCTGACCACGCCGGCGGGCTTGTTGAGGAGGTAGTGCACGAGCCCGGGACGCACCGAGAGCGGCACCCCGTCGAGCTCGACCAGATCGACCTCGGTGTCGATCCTGCGGCCGAGCACCGGTATGTCGCCGTTGACCGTGACCCTGCCGGCGGTGATGAGGTCCTCGCAGACCCGGCGGGAGCCGATCCCGGCCCGGGCGAGCACCTTCTGGAGACGCTCTCCTCCGGCGAGCGGTGCCGGGTCAGCCATCCGAGGCCGGGCGCATCTGTTCCTCGAGCTCCGCCAGCGCCTCGGGCCCGGGCAGCAGGTCCTCGACCGGCGGGAGCTGCTCGAGCCGATCGAGGCCGAGGCGCTCCAAGAAGGCGTCGGTGGTCGCATAGAGGACGGCCTGCCCCGGCCCGGGAGCCCGTCCCACCGGGGTGATGTACCCCCGGTGTTCGAGCAGGCGGACCACCCCGTCCACGTTGACCCCCCGCAAGGCGGCGATCTGCGCACGGGAGACAGGCTGTTTGTACGCCACGATGGCCAGGGTCTCGAGGGCGGCCGCCGAGAGCCGGGAGGAGACCCCGAAATTGGCGAAGCGCTCGACGTAGGGGGCGAGGTCCGGATGGGTCTGGATCCGCAGTCCTCCGGCGATCCGTGCCACCTCGAAGCCGCGGCCCCCGTCCTGGCAGGACGCGATCAGCTCGTCACAGATCGGTTCGACCTGCTCGACCGGGAGCTCGAGCAGCTCGGCCAGCAACCCGGTCGGCACCGGCTCGACGGCGACGATGAGTACGGCCTCGACGGCCCTGGCCTCCGGCGAGAGCACGCTCATCCCTCGTACTCGTCGGTCTCGTCCATCTGGCCGGCCGGACCGCCGCCGACCATGACCGCCGTGGCTGCACCCGGCACCCACTCGACGTCCAGATCGCCGAAGGTGTGGCCCTGGTCGAGCGAGATCCGGCCCTGCTTGAACAACTCGAGGAGGGCGAGGAACCGCACGATGATCTCGATCCGGGAGGTCAGGTGCCCGGTCAGTTCGCGGAAGGTGGACCGTCCACGGCCCGGCAGCCGCACGGTCAGCTCGGCCACCGCATCGGCGACGGTCACCGCGTCGACGGTCACGTGCTGGAGATCCACCGTCGGCGCGGGCCGTTCGCTCGTCGCACGCATGTAGGCCGCCGCCACCTGGTCGGCCGTCACCCCCTCCAGGAGGTCGGGGCCACGGATGATCAGATCGGCGTCGAGGCCCGCGGTGCGGGGCACCGAACGAGCCGCCTGTTCGATAAGCAGGGCGAAGCCGTCAGCGGCGGCTGCGTAGGCCTGGCACTCGAGCAACCGGGCCAGGAGCAGGTCGCGCTCTTCCCAGCCGACCAGTTCCTCGTCGGGCTCCACGTCCCCGCTCCCCGGCAGGAGGCGCCGGGACTTGAGCTCGACGAGCAAGGCAGCCACCACGAGGAACTCGGAGAGGGCCGGGAGATCGATCGTCTCCCACGAGGCCACCTCGGCGAGAAAGGCGTCGACCACCTCGGCCAACGGGATGTCGAAGATGTCCAGCTGGTGGTCCGTGACCAGCTGGAGGAGGACGTCGACCGGTCCCTCGAAGACCGGGGTACAGACGGTGGTGGCCACGGAAACCGACGATACCGGCTGCCGCCGGACACACCGTGCACCCATCCGGGTGGCCGGCCGAACCGGGAACACCGACCACCCACGGGGGCGGCGTACGATGACGCCCTCATGTCCCGAGTCCTCTCCGGCCTGCAGCCCAGTGGCGATCTCCACCTGGGCAACTATCTGGGTGCCGTCCGCAACTGGGTGGCCGACCAGGACGCCCACGACTCCTTCTACTGCATCGTCGATCTGCACGCCCTCACGCTGGACATCGATCCGGGCGAGCTGCGCTCACGGACCTACGAGACGGCGCTCGACCTCCTGAGCGCGGGCCTGGACCCGGAGCGCTGCACGCTGTTCGTGCAGAGCCACGTGCCCGAACACCCCCGGATGGCCTGGCTGCTCGAGTGCATCGCCACCATGGGCGAGCTGGGGCGGATGACCCAGTTCAAGGAGAAGAGCGCAGGCAAGGACTCGGTTCGGGCCGGCCTGTTCACCTACCCGGTGCTCCAGGCGGCAGACATCCTCCTCTACGACGCCGAGCGGGTGCCGGTCGGCGACGATCAGCGTCAGCATCTCGAACTGGCGAGAGAGCTGGCCGTCCGCTTCAACCACCGCTTCGGGGACACCCTCGTCGTGCCCGAGGCGGCGATCCCGACCGTCGGTGCCCGGGTCATGGACCTCCAGCACCCCGAGCGCAAGATGTCCAAGTCGGTCAACTCGCCGCTCGGGACGGTGCTCATGCTCGATGAACCGTCCGAGATCGCCCGCAAGATCAAGAAGGCCGTGACCGACACCGACGGAGAGGTCAGCTACGACCCCGAGTCCAAGCCGGGGGTGGCCAACCTCCTCGACCTGCTGGCGGTGGCCACCGACCGGACGCCGCGTGAGGTCGCGGGCCTCTATCAGCGGTACGGCGACCTCAAAGCCGACACCGCCGACGCGCTCATCGACCTGCTGGCCCCGCTCCGCGAGCGGCGGGCGGCCTTCGCGTCCGATCCCGCAGCTGTCCATGACCATCTGGCGCGGGGCGCCGAGAAGGCCGGCGAGATCGCGTCGGCGACCTATACCCGCTCTGCCGAGGCGGTCGGGCTGCTCGCTCCGGGCTGAGGACGCCAACGGGATCGTCGCGCGGTGTGTCTCCGACGCGGACGCCCACAGGCACCGATGGCGCAGCAACGAAGCTCGGCCGACGGGCGGCGAGCATAGTAGCGACAGGCGTCCCTCAGGTGTGAGGGGCCGTCGCTCGACACAAACGAGCGCGGTCTACCATCGGACCCGATGTCCTCGGCGCTCATGCCCCAGGTGCCCCCACCGCAGACCCACGAGGTCCCACCCCGGTGGAACGCGGCCCTGTGGGTGGTCGGCGCGCTCTCGGCGGCTCTTGCGTCGGCCGGCGGCATCGGGCTGGCGGTGAACCGGCTGCAGCTGGACATGGCCGTCTACCTGATGGGCGGGCGCAACCTCGTCGACGGTCGGCTCTACCTGGTTGGACTCCCCAATCCCCCACATCTGCCCTTCACGTACCCGCCATTCGCCGCTCTGGTGTTTGCGCCGCTGTCGGCCTTCTCGGAGAGCTGGGCCCAGGTCATCTGGGCGGTGATCGACATGCTCGCCCTGTTCTCTCTCGTCGCTCTGTCCCTCCGAGCAGCCCTTCCCGCACTGGGACGCTCCCGACTGATCCAGTGGTCGCTTGTCCTGATGGGCCCGGCGTACATCATGGAGCCGGTCCGGCTGACCTTGAGCTTCGGGCAGGTCAACATCGTGTTGGCGGCCATGGTGTTGGGCGACCTCACGGCGCACTGGCGACTCGGCACACGGACCCTGCCCCGTGGCGTCCTCATCGGCATCGCGGCGTCGATCAAACTGGTGCCATTGGTCTTCGTGCCCTACCTGTTCGTGACCCGCCAGACACGTGCCGCCTGGGTCGCGCTGGGCACCTTCGCATTCTGCTCGCTCTTGACCGCCACCACCGATCCGGCCGCTTCGTGGTCGTACTTCACGAAGTACGCAACCGATGCCAAGCGGGTGGGTGGCGTCTTCTACATCAGCAACCAGAGTCTGCGGGCCGTGGCCGATCGACTCGACCACCACGTGGTATCGACAGGGCTGATCACCGCGGCGAGCGCGGTCGTGGTCGTTGGCGGCGTCGCACTGGCGGCCTGGGCGTTCCGGTCGTCCTCTCCATTCCTCGGGGCGCTGGTCTGCGCCAGCACCGGCCTCCTCGCCTCGCCGATCACGTGGGCACACCACCTGGTGTGGGTGGTGCCGATCCTCATCTGGGTGGCGTGTGCGCCCGACAGGCCCCGCGGCGGTCCGATCTGGGCCGCGGCCGGGGCCGCGCTCTTCTTCTGGGCTCCCATCTGGAAGGTACCCAACGGAAGCAACAAGGAGCTGGCGGAACACGGGTGGCAGCTGCTGGAGGGGAACGCCTTCTTCATCGCCACCGTGGCGTTCATGGTGGGCGTGGCGGTGATGCTCTGGATGCGACGCGCCGGGGCTCGCCCGGCCGGTACCGCGGCGTCCGAGCCGACGGTCACCCGCGACCGGCCGAGGGCCGGGCTGCTCGCGGACTGAGTGGGCGCTGGGCAGACCGGCGGACCCGGTCGCCCGCCGGCGATGATCAGGGGAACACCGCGGTCGAGCCGAGTTCGAGGACGGTCATGGCGGCGAGCAGCAGTGCGCTGAGGACCACCGCCCCGATGTAGACGCGACCTCGGAGCCGGGTTCCATAAGCCAGAACCAGCGGAAAGGCCAGCATGACAAAGCGCGGCCGCAACCCGACCGGCGAGGACACCGCCGTCATGAGGGCGGCAGCCAGCCCGTAGATCAGGACGGGTGCCGGCTGGGGCTCTCGGATGGCCAGAACGGCACCGATCACCGCCAGCACCGAGCCTGCGATGAGGATCTGACCCGTCTCGGTCGGGGCCAACGGATTGAAGAGGAAGGTGGTGGCGACGTGGACCGGATAGAGGATGGACGGGCCGCTCTTCCACCCTCCTTGTTCGGTGAGTCGCCACGCCGAGAGGTTCCCGGTGTGCACCAACAGCCAGGCCATGTAGGCGATGAATCCCAGCGGCGCCAAGACCGGGGCGATCAGCGCCCGCCATGCCCTCTGGCGGATGACTTCGCGGCCCGCACACCACGCGCAACTGAGGACGAAGGCAAGCGCAATGGGCGACGCTGCCGTTGCCACGAGACCCAGCAACCCGGCCAAGCACCACTGCCGGCGGAGCAGCGCCAGGAGTCCGAACGCCACGCACGTGATGACAATGCCCTCGGCATAGACCAGACTGAACACGAACGTACCCGGGAACACCGCGAACAACAGCGTGGCCCGGGTGGCGTGCCGGCTGTCGTAGTAATAGCGGACGAGCATGCCGACGGCGACCACCGCAGTCAGTCCCGTCACCCCGCTGATCACGAGGCCTACTGCCAGCGGAGAGAGCCGGGTGAGGTCGGTGAGCCAGCGGATGGCGAGGGAAAGCGCAGGAAAGAAGGCGGTCGTGTTTCTGGCCACGTGGCCGTGCGCCATGGGCAGGTGGCTCGGCCATCCGTGGAGGGCTCCACGGATGAACCACTGACCGTCCCAGATATCGAGGTCGGCGCTCAAGGATTTGTGGGTGAAGACGTCGACGGCGGCCCCACCGGCGATTGTCGCCCCGCGAGCGACGAGGTACGCGAACACGGGCCAGAACAGGAACCACTGGCGGATCCCCTTTCTGGCGCTGTTGGCCGCACTCGGCTCCGGTGTGAGAGGGCCGGCGTCCATTGCCGGGACGGACGCAGACGCGGGTGGCCCGCTGCGCCTGTGGGCCTCGGGAACTGCGACAGCCGCGGTCCCGGCATCCGTTGGTGACCCGGCGCGAGCATCCACTGTCGACTCAGGCTGCATGGCCGCGCACCACTCGTTGCCAGTGTCGATCCCAGACCAGCCAGCCACATGCCCCCAGCAGGAGGGGGGCGATGACGAAGTACGCCCTGCCGCTGAGCATGGGTGCACCCCCCGGGCCGACCACCAGCATGGAGAGACCGGCCACGCCGGCAAGCACCTTCGACCGCTGGGCGGACGTTGCAGCCAGGATGGCGAGCCCCCACATCAGATACCAGGGCCACAGCGTCGGGCTGCCCACCACGATGAGCACCAGGGTCAGTCCGAGCACCCGGACCATGTCGAGCCGGTGGGCGTTGAACACCAGCCAGACGGCTCCGGTCACCGCCGCGAGCTCGCACAGCAGCTGGGTGGCCGTCACCGTGGGGCTCAACGCCAGAGGCACCCCGACCGAGTGCAGGATGGCATGGACGAATGCTCCGAGCGCCACGGCAGGTGTCGAGAGCACACGCAGTTCGGTCGGGACGTGGAGTGCGGTGGGTCCGAGCCAGGTCCACCCGAAGCCTGCGGCAGCCGTGATGCCCACCACGACAACCACCGGGACCACGATGGCCTCGATCACCACCCGCCACCGTCGATCGCCGGTGGTCGAACGGAACTGATCCACGGCAATGAACACGATGGCTGCGGTCGCAGGGATCTTGATCGTGGCGGCGAGGGCGATGAGGGCCACTCCCAGAGCCAGGCGCCCTTCCAGGGCGAGGGTCAGGCCGGCGAGCAGGAGACCGACCATCAATGCGTCGTTGTGCCCGGAGGCGATGAAGCTCAGCAGGGCCAGCGGGCTGAGTGCGCCGAGCCACAGGGCCAACCCTGGGTCGGTGCCGAGCCGGCGCGAACAGGCGCGGCAGCGACACCATGATCATGGCCACGCCGAGCAATTCGATGACCCGGAACACCATCACCTGGGCGACCAGGGACGCGCCGGCCACGCCGACCGCGAGACGGCTCACAGTGACGAACAGCGGACCGTACGGTGAAGCGGTATTCCGCCACACCTGGGCGACCGATGCCAGGAGCGGAGCATCACCGAGCCTCGAGGGTGGAATCGAATAGGGGTTGAGGCCATGGTGGGCCAGGAGGCCCTGGCCGATGTAGCTGTAGATGTCACGACTGAAGACCGGCGGACCGACCAGCAGCGGAAGGCCCCACAGTACGAGGATCAGCCACGACCGGCGAACCGTGAGCCTTCCCTTCCGTGCGTGGTAGCCGACGCCGATCCACCCGCTGATGAGCAGGATCACGGCCGCGTAGTACCCGAGTTGGGCCGGAGTGGACACTCCCCCGGGCACGGTGAACCACCAGCGGTTGTCGCCCGGCCGGGGAATGGCTCCGATGCGTGTGCCGAGGACGGCCACGCCGATCGAACCGACGACGCCAACGCCGATCCAGAGGCTGATCGACTGGTCCACCCCGTTCAGTCGAGTTGCTTGCACCGCGGTGGGCGCTCCCACATGGCTCCTTGTTGTCGTCCCATCCCACGGAATTGTCCCGCGGAACGATACCGCTCGAGCGGTCATCTCGTGGAGTCGGCTCGCGATCCCGCTCGGCAGGGATCAGGGCCGGGAGACCGGGGCCGGGCTCGATCGACGGTGATCGAGCCGACCGAGAGCGCCGACACGGAGCACGCCCTCTGCAGCCGCCCACATCACGAGCACGACTGCACAACCCAGTACCAAGGCATTGCTCCCGAGGTAGGAGAGAGGGACGTCACGAATCCACAGATAGGGTGCTGCCACGGCCAGAGCGACCAGGATCAACAGAGCCGTGGCCACGGCCCGCCGGACCGCCCACAGGTCCACGATCACAATCGGAGCCAGCACCAACCACACCCAGTGGTGCGACCACGAGACCGGGCTTACGAGAAGCCCGGTGAGCGCGAGGACCATGATCCCGTCTGCGGTCCGGGACTGCTCGACAAGGCGCCGGGTGAGCGACACGCCCAAGATCAGGGTGCAGACCGAGAGGACCGCCCAGACCGCGGTACCTGTATGGCCTCCGTTGAAGGGGGCCCGATGCACCATTCCGTTCCACGACTGATTGCTCACCACCCCGAGCGCCCCGGTGCGGCTCGCGTCGGTGACCTGGTGGAACCAATAGCGGGTCGAATCGGCGGGCAGGATGGACCACGTCACCCCGGTGACGACGATAAAGGCAGCGACGCCGCGCAATAGCGAGCGCCGGTCTCGGTCGACCACGAAGTAGAAGAGAAAGATGAGGGGCGTGAGTTTGATCGCGGCGGCAACGCCGACCAGCAGACCTCTCCAGGGTGGGCGCACCCACGTGAGGTCGGCCACGATGATGAGCATGAGGATGAGATTGATCTGCCCGTAGTCGAAGTTGCTGCGTACCGGTTCGAGAGCCAGCGAGCCCACGCCGCACAGCAGCCCGGCGACCGCCCACGAGCGACCCGTTGACAGGGAGAACGTGAGCCGCAGAAGGAGGAATGCCGCGGTGACCATCGCCGCCGCGCTCAGCAGCCACCAGCCGGTCTCGATGAGACCGAGTGGCCCGAAGGTCAGTGGACTGAGCACCAGCAGGGCAAACGGGGTGTAGGTGAAGGGCAGGTGGTTCGCGGTGAAAGACGTCGTGAACGGCGATCCACCGTGGTAGAGGGCATGACCGGCTGCCCGGTACACGCGGAGGTCGAGGTGCCACGATGCGCCGAAGTGGAGCATGTACGCACCCGAAACGAGCCAGACGACGATGGCACTGACCGCGATGCACCAGGTCGGTGCGCGACGCGCGGATCCAAAGCGCATCAGTCGGTTCCTTCCGTTCCAACTCCGTCGATGCGTGCTATGGCCAAGACCCTCGCCGCGCTCGGAATTCATTGCGGTCCCGAGGTCGGATTGGTCGTCTGTGGAACGAGCGACGGAAGAGTCATCGACCAGACCGCACCGCGTCGACTGTACCAACCGGCAACGCCGGGTAGGGGCCAACGACGGACGAGAACTCACGCCGGTCTCACCGCCTCGAACGACGGCGCGTCCTGCGCACGCGCGTCCACTCCCCGATCCCCCATGCCATCCCAGCGATCACGGTCAGTGTCGAGATGGCGACTCCGACCCACGCCGAGGTGGGACGGTACCGGTAGGTCACGACCCAGGTGCCTGCGGCCGGCAGCGCCACCTGCTGGACCAGTCCGTCCCGGACGACCGGGAGCCGTACCGACCGACCACTCCCCTGATTGACCGCGGTGGCCTCCCAGCCGTCCGCGAACGCGACGCTGCGGTCGATGTCCAGCGGGCCTGCGGCGTGCACCACGATGCGCTGGCCGCCGTCCGCTGTCGGCGGTCCGGCGGTCACGCTCGTCGTCCGCGACAGCGTTCGGCCGGGAGCGGACGGCCATGCCCATCCCAGTGCCCGGGTATTGACGAACACCCCGAAGGAGCCGAAGTCCCCGGTATATGCCCAGTGTGGCCAGGTCGTGCCGTACTGCATCGGTCCGTCCAGGGTGGCCCACCCGCCCTGCACGGTCTCGACCGTCGGGATACCGACGAACAGTCCGGTCGGGGAGGTACTACGCACCACGACACCTGCCGCGCTCGTGCCGGGCGGAAGCTGCACGGTCACGAGTCCGGTCGAAGGCCCTTCGGCTGTCTGGTCGCCGGTGACCTCGATCCACGACAGCTGGCCCCGGGGTCCGACAAGTCCCACGGCGGAACGGGGCGTTCCTCTGCCCAGCGGGAGCGAGTCGGTGAACTGCAGAGAACGGAGGGTGAGGGTGCTCCCGAAGTACCAGCGATGGGACGTCCCGGGACGAAGCGACACCGGTCCGGTTGCCGCGTCGGGGAACCCGTTGTACGGGTGGATCGGATTCGGATAGGAGACCGCGGTCGGGGCCGACCCGCCCAGCGGAAGCGGGGTCATGAAGTAGCCGGGCAACGACAGGAGGGTGCCCACGTCGAGGTCGTCCCACGAGCCGGCGGCCAACGAGGCGGGGGCGAGGTCCTCCTGATAGTGGGCGCCGGTGACCATTGCGTAGGTCCCGTCGGTCAGGGCGGTGTACCCCTGGCCACTGCCCAGGTCGTTGTAGACACTGAGGTCCGTCTGACCCAGGGCGAGCAGCTCGGCGTCGTTGAACTGGTCCGGGTCGTAGATGGCGAAGCGCGCATTGCCGACCAGTGTGGTGAACTGCCGGGCCGCGGCCCCCGTGGCGGTAGCCAGATCCTGGCTGGTGGGTACGGCGACCAGGAAGACGTTGAGGACGACGAGGTCGAGGGCGAGCACGGTGCCGAGGGCCCGGCGCAAACCGGGCACGGTCAACCGGGCCTCGTGGAGCACCACGGCCGTGGCGGCAACTGCGATGACCAGCCCGCCCGTGACCAGGAGCGCATCGCGCCGGCTCGTGGTCGAGCTGATGGAGACTTGGACGCCGAGGACGTTCTGGAACCGGCTGCCGAGCGCCCAGACCAGCAGGCACACGAGTGCGATGACTGCGACGGGAACGCACGTGGCCACGAGCTCTGCCCGGCTCCCGTGCCGCCAGCGGTCTGCCAGGCGCGGACTGGCCGACGGGTCTCTCCGGTCGGGTCGGGTCAACAGCAGGTGTACCCACCAGGCGAAGAGCACGGCCAGGGCGGTGTCGACGAGGAGCAGGTTCCGGTTGAGCAGGCGTTCGCTGTTGACGATGGGAACGAGGAAGAGCAGACGCGCGAAGGGCGTCGCACCCCCGATCGCAGCGAGCACCCCGAGGCCGAGCACCGCGTACCAGATCCACCAGTTCCGAGACTCCGGCCGGGAGCGCCACCGTCGCAGGCCCAACGAGCAGGCGGCGATGAGGGCGAGGACGCCGGCGTAGCTCGTGACCTCTTGGATGTTGTAGTTCCCCGCGTAGTAGGCGAAGCCGGTGTGGTTGGTGCCGAGCACGAACGGAGTGGCGGCCAGGGTGACCAGCCGCCACGGGAGCGAGCCGCTGGTGAAGAACCCGTACCCGATCCCCGCGCGCTGGGAGCTGGACTGGAAGGCCAGCCCGGGGATCCACTGGGCGGCCCCGAGTGCCAGGCCGATGACCCCGCCGGAGAGGATCCGGACCAACGAGTGCAGACCCTGGCGGCGGTTGGCGCTCCGGAGGGCCCCGAGGGTCACCATCCTCCCGACCCAGTAGACGGCCAGGAGCACCCCGCCGTCGATGACCGCCTCCGCCCCGCCGGACAGAAGGGCGAGCCCGAGCCCCGCGCCCAACAGGAAGACCCAGCCGCGCTCCTGGCGCTCCGCGCCTGGTTCGGCCGTGGGCCGGCTCAGCTCGTAGACGGCCAGCAGCATCCAGGGCACCCAGGAGGCAGCCTGGATGAGATCGATGTGGACGATCTGTCCGGCCATGTAGCCGGCAAAGGCGAAGGTGGCGGCACCGAAGGTGGCCGCCGTCGGATCCAGCGGCTGCCGGCGCAGGAACAGGTACATCCCGAGGATGGCGACGTCGTAGGCGAGTGCGAGGTTGACGGTCCATCCGGCGAAGAGAGGCAGCGCTGCGAACAACCAGGTCGTCGGGTAGGCCGCGCCCGCGTTGAATCCGGCGAGGAGGGGGGTCCCGCTGAACAGGTACGGATTCCAGAGAGGGAGGATCCCGGCTCGCAGGTCGTGCCCGACGAGTGCACGGAGCGGCAGGTTCTGGATTGCGTTGTCGCCGTCGAGGAAGACATGACCGAACGGGAGGGGGGCGAGAAGGACGACGAACGGAATGACGAGGAGGACGATGAGTCCGGGGTGCCCCCGCGCCCACCGACCTGCGCGCGGGAGGAACGACTCCGCCGTCCCGTCAGCGCTGGAGGATGGAACGGGTGCCTGATCGAGGGTGGTCACCGGGTGGAGGGGCGAGGACCGGCCGGGGCCCACCGGATGGTCGACCAACGGCCGGCCCACGGGCGGCTCTCCGCGCCCGTCACGCCAATCGGGCCGACCACCAGTGGATGATGTGGTCGATCGCCTGGGACCATGCGTTGTGGAAGACCAGGATGAGGATGAGCGGGAGGAACATGAGCGCCGGCTGCAGGTTGTAGTACCCGGGGAGCAGCCGTGCCGGGAGGAGCCGTTCGAGGACGGCGGCGCCGTCGAGGGGCGGGCACGGGATGCAGTTGAAGACCCCGAGCACGATGTTGGCGATCCCGGCGAGGAACAGGATCTGGCCAAGCAGGGTCGGTGGGTAGTACCCGGCGGCGACGATCTGGCGGATGTACACCGGCGTGGTGGAGACGAAGATCGCGCCCATGATCGCCGCGAGGGCAAAGTTGGTCAGCGGCCCCACGAGCGCCACGAGAACGACGTGGTTGCGCGGACTGCGCAGGTTGTTCGGGTTGACCGGGACCGGCTTGGCCCACCCGTAGGCACCCACCCCCGAGAGGGTGAGGATGGCGGGGACGAGGAGGGTGCCGACCGGGTCCACGTGGCGGACGGGATTGAGGTTGATCCGTCCGGCCCGCTTGGCGGTGGTGTCGCCGAACGCGAGCGCCACCACCCCGTGGGAGATCTCGTGGAGGATGATCGACGGGATGAGCACGAGGAAATAGATGATCTCGATCCGGGTGATCCGGTGCGAGATGATCAAGGCAGCGATGAGGACGACCGCGACGACCACGATGATGGTGGTCCGCTGGTCGGGCTGAAAGCGCCGACGACGCCGCCAATTGGCTCCGCCGGGACCCCCGGTCGTCACCGCTCCGGGCCGCTCAGGACCGGTTGGCGTGATCGATGCAGTACCTCGAGGCGGGCATGGCCTCGAGGCGGGCCGGCTGGATGGCCACACCACAGACCTCACACTTGCCGTAGGTGCCGTCCTCCAGGCGGGCCAGGGCGAGGGCCACCTCGTCCAGGGACTCCTTGAGCTGCCCGGCCAGCGTCTCGGCTTCGCCCCGTTCAGCGGTCACCTGGCTCGAGTCGGCGAAGTTGGGGTCGTAGTCGAGCCCGCCCTTCTCGCCGAACCCCAGCTCCGAGAGCTCCGATTGCAGCTGCCGCTGCTCGATCTCGAGCAGCTGGCGGTAGTCGAAGGGGGCGTCCGTCGGGGAGTCCGCGGGCGCGTCGGTAGGGGCATCTCCGGGCACGACACCGATCCTACTTGGCCCGGACCCCCCCGGCCCGCGGATGGGCCCCGTCGTAGGCTGTCCGGAGGTGATCCCGGCTGAGCCGGGTGTAGATCTGGGTGGTGGCGACGGACACGTGTCCGAGCACCTCTTGGACCACCCTGATGTCGGCACCGTGGGCAAGCATGTGGGTCGCGCAGGAGTGCCGCAGCACGTGCGGACTGACCACGTCACCGAGGCCCACCGTGCGTGCCCGGCCCTGGACGGCGGCCCAGGCCCCCTGACGCGACAGCCGGCCGCCCCGGTAGTTGAGGAAGACCGCCTCGGCGTCGCCCCGGCGCACCTGTCGTTCGCCGGTCATCCGGGGCCGGCCGCCCGGCCCGAGCCAGCGCTCGAGGGCATGTCGGGCCGGTCCACCCAGTGGCACCAGCCGCTCCTTTGCCCCCTTGCCGAACACCCGCAGCAGTCCGTCGTCGTCCTTGAGGTCGAGCAACGAGAGCCCGACCACCTCGGAGATGCGGGCACCGGTGCCGTAGAGCACCTCGAGCAGCGCGAGGTCCCGCCGGTCGACCGGTTCGTCCCCCACGATCGAGTCCAGCAACAGCTCCACCTGTGCCTCGTCGAGTGCCTTGGGGAGTCGCCGCGGGAGCTTCGGGGAGCGCACGTCGGCGGTCGGGTCGACCGGCAGCACGCCCTCTGCGACCAGGAACCCGAAGAGCCCCCGGAGGGCGGTGGTGGCCCGGGCCAGCGAGGCGGGATTCCTCCCGGCATTCCGGAGCACGTCCAGGTACCGTTCGACCTCGCCTGCGCCGGCGGAGAGCGGATCGATCCCCTCGGTCGCGGCCCAGCGCTCCCAGGCCGCGATGTCCCTGCGGTAGGCGAGAAGGGTGTTCCTCGACCTGCCTTTCTCCACGGCGAGCCAGGAGAGGTATTCCTCGGCACCGATGGAGAGGGGTTCGGCCACCGGACCGGGCTACCCGCCCCGGTCGAGGCGACGCCTCGCCAGCGCCACACCGAGGATGGTGGTCGCGTCGACGATCGAGCCGCCGTCGACCATCTGGTCGAACCGGTCGAGGGGGACCTCGACCACCCGCAGGAAGCGTTCCTCGGCACCCTGCCGGTCGGAGGCAACCGTCCGGAGGCCGGTGGCCAGGTAGACGCTCGACACCTCGTCGCAGAAGCCCGGCGTGATGACGGTCCGGGTGAGCAGGGTCAGCGACTCGGTTGCGTAGCCGACCTCTTCGGCAAGCTCGCGATGGGCCGTCGTGTCCGGCGGCTCACCGTCGACGTCACAGGTGCCGGCCGGGATCTCGAGGACCCACCCGTCGACGGCCGGCCGGTACTGCTGGACGAGCACCACGCAGCGGTCATCAGTGACCGCCACGACCGCGACCGCTCCCGGATGGCGGACGATGTCGCGCTCGAAGGTCTCCCCGTCGGGATCGCGGAAGGTCGCCCGGCGCACCGAGATGAACCGGCCCTGCAGGACGGTCTCCTCCCCGAGCGCGGTGAACACCGGGAGACCGTCGGCGTCCGTCGGGACGCCGGCCGGCTCAGCCGACGGCACCGATGTCGATCAGGCGCGGGTCGCGTCCTTCGGCCCTGACCAGCGCAGCGCCGACCAGCTCGCGGAAGAGCGGGTGGGGCTGATCGGGCCGGCTCTTGAACTCGGGATGGGCCTGGGTTCCGACCCAGAACGGATGGCCCGGGAGCTCGATGAACTCGACCAACCGACCGTCGGGCGACATGCCCGAGCAGACCAGGCCCACTGCTTCGAGGCGGTCACGGTACCGGGGATTGACCTCGTACCGGTGGCGGTGGCGCTCGGAGACGACCACGTCCCCGTAAGCCGCGGCGACCTGTGACCCGGGGAGCAGCCGGGCGTCGTAGGAACCCAGCCGCATCGTGCCCCCCTTGTCGGAGACGTCGATCTGGTCATCCATCAGGTCGATGACCGGATGGCGGGTGGTGGAGTCGAACTCACGCGAGTTGGCCCCCGTCAGGCCGGCCAGCGAGCGCGCCGCCTCGATGATCATGACCTGGAGGCCGAGGCAGAGACCGAGCAGGGGCACGTCGTGCTCACGGGCATAGCGGGCGGCGGCGATCTTCCCCTCGATCCCGCGCTCGCCGAAGCCGCCGGGGATGACCAGCCCGTCGAAGCCGCGCAGGGCGTCGCGCTCGAGCAGATCGGGCACGGTGGCCGCCTGGACCCACTCGATCTCCACCCTCGCACCGTGGTGGAAGCCGGCGTGGCGGAGCGACTCGACGACCGAGAGATAGGCGTCGGGGAGGTCGACGTACTTGCCGATGATCCCGATCCGCACAGGGCGGACGGCGGCGTCGACCTGGTCGACGAGGTGCTCCCACCGGGTCAGGTCGATCGGATGGCCGGCCAGGTCGATCTCCAGGAGGTCGAGGAGGTAGCGGTCGAGTCCCTCTTCGTGCAGCACGAGCGGGATCTGGTAGATGTTGGCTGCGTCGACTGCGGAGACGACCGCCTCGATCGGGACGTCGCAGAGCAGAGAGATCTTGCGCTTGAGATCCTCGGAGATCATCCGATCCGAGCGGCACACGATCACGTTGGGTTGGATCCCGCGGCTGCGCAGCTCGGTGACCGAGTGTTGGGTCGGCTTGGTCTTCTGCTCGCCCGACGGTCCGAGGTAGGGCACCAGGGTGAGGTGCACGTAGGCCACGTTCTCCGGGCCCACGTCGCGGCGGAACTGGCGGATGGCCTCGATGAAGGGGACGATCTCGATGTCACCGACGGTGCCACCGATTTCGACGATGACCACGTCCACCCCGGTCTCGCCGAGCTTGCGGATGTGGGTCTTGATCTCGTCGGTGACATGGGGGATGACCTGCACGGTCTTCCCGAGGTAATCGCCCCGCCGCTCCTTCGCGATCACCGAGGAGTAGATCCGCCCGGTGGTGGCGTTCGAGCCCTTGTGCAGATTCTCGTCGATGAACCGCTCGTAGTGGCCGAGGTCGAGGTCGGTTTCGCCGCCGTCCTCGGTCACGAAGACCTCACCGTGCTCGAAGGGGTTCATCGTCCCCGGGTCGACGTTGATGTAGGGGTCGAGCTTGCACATGGTGACCTTGAGGCCACGGCACTTGAGGAGCCGGCCGAGGGACGAAGCGGTGAGTCCCTTGCCCAGCGAGGAGGACACCCCCCCGGTGAAGAAGATGTACTTCGTCCCGCTCTCCCTCACGGGCGGGCCATCCACATCGAGCACCCGATGAGGCTACCGGACGCGCCGCCCGGATCGTGCGGACCCCCGACCGATCACGACCGCGCCGCGCCGTCTTCCGCTCCCTGTCCCGTTCGGGTCCCGAGCAGCTCACGTGCGTGGCGACGGGCGGAGTCGCTCTCGGGACTCCCCGAGAGCATCCGGCTCAGCTCGACCACCCGCTCCTCTCCGTCGAGGAGCACGACCTCCGAGCGGGTCCGCCCGCCCGTCTCGCGCTTGGTGACCGCGATCTGTGCGTCGGCGCGGGCGGCCACCTGTGCGAGGTGGGTCACGACCACCACCTGGACCCTCTGCGCGAGACCGGAGAGCGCCGCCCCCACTGCCACGGCGGCCGTGCCCCCGACGCCGGCGTCGACCTCGTCGAAGACCAGCATCCCGGGGGACCCGGTCAAGGCGAGGCGCAGGGCGAGCATGGTGCGCGAGAGCTCTCCCCCCGAGGCGGTGCGGGCGAGGGGCAGGGCGGGTTCGCCCGGATTGGCGGCCAGCTCGAAGGAGACCTGGTCGGCGCTGCCTTCGCCCTCGACTCGAACGGTGAACCGGGCCGAGGGCATGGCCAGTTCGTGGAGGGTGGCCTCGATCTCGGCCGCCAGTGCCGGCGCCACCCGGCGCCGGGCGCTTGCCACAACCGCCTCGGCACCCTCGACCTCCCGCCGGGCGGCTTCGATCTCGGCGTCCATGAGCGCCGCCCGCTCCTCCTCGGCGGCCAGGGTGGCAAGCCGGGAGCGGGCCTCGTCGGCGAAGGCGAGCACCTCGGCGGGAGTCGGGCCGTACTTTCGCCCGAGCTCGCGGAGGAGCTGACGGCGTGACCGGATCTCGGCGAGACGCACCGGATCGTCCTCCCAGGTCTCGACGACCGCCCGCAGCTCGGAGCCCAGCTCGGCGAGGTCGAGCATGTGCGATCGGACGGCGTCGTCGAATCCCGTCAACGGAACCCGACCCGCCAGTGCGCCGGACGCGTCTGCCAGACGGTCGATCGCGCCGCGCTCGCGTGCCCCGTCGTCGCCGGTCAACGCCGCAAGCGCCGCTGCCGCTGCCTCACGGTGTGCGGACGCCTCGGCGAGCCGATCCTCCTCGGCCTCGAGCCGCGCGTCCTCGCCCGCGTCCTCGATGGCCGCCCGGTCGATCTCCTCGACCTGGTAGTGCACCATCTCGACCTCGCGGGCACGCTGGCGAGCATCCCCCCGAGCGAGTCCGTCTCGCGGACCAGAGCGGCGAGTCGGTGCCGGGCATCCTCGAGCTCCGTGACGTCGATCGAACCGAACGAATCGAGTGCCTGCCGCTGGGCGGCCGTGTGCACCAGGGCCCGGTGCTGGTGCTGTCCATGCAGTTCGAGCAGGTCGCGTGCGGCGTCGGCCAGCGCCCCGATGGCGGCCATCCGGCCGTCGATCCACGCCCGTGACCGACCCTCCCGCGCCACCGATCGTGCGAGCAGCACCTCCCCTGCGGCGCCCGCGCCACCGTCGCCAGGCCCGGCATCCTCGGCACCAACGGCATCGAGTCCGGCGAAGCGTGCCTCGACCAACGCCTCGGCTGCGCCGGCCCGCACGATCGAGGGGTCGGCGCGCCCGCCGAGCAGCAGGCTGAGCGCCTCGACGAGCAGGGTCTTGCCGGCACCGGTCTCTCCGGTCAACGCCGTCATGCCCGCTCCGAGCGTGACGGTCACGTCGTCGATGACCCCGAGATCGCGCACGTGCAGCTCGACCAACAGCGGACCCACCCCGTCACCTACCCGTCGGCCAGGTGGAACTTCGCCCGCAGGATCGCATGGAAGTCCCGGGTCCCGAAGGTCACCAGTCGAGCCGGGCGGACCCCCTCGCTGCAGGTCACGCTCGACCCGGGGTCGAGCAGGATCGCCGTGATGCCGTCCACCACCAGGACCGCCGATCGTGGGCCGAGCACCTCGAGACGCAACCGTTCCGACCGGTCGAGGACCAGCGGACGGTCGAAGAGCATGTGGGGTGAGACCGGGGTCAGGACGATGGCCCGCAGGCGGGGCGAGAGCAGGGGCCCGCGGGCGGAGAGGTTGTAGGCCGTCGAGCCGGTCGGGGTGGAGACCAGCAACCCGTCGGCGGCATAGGTCACGAACGGTCGCTCGTCGATCGAGGCAGCGATGCGGACGGTGTGCCCCGGCACGGTCTTCTCGACGGTGGCCTCGTTGAGGGCGCGGTGCTCGGAGATCAGCGCTCCGTCGGGCGACCGGGCGGTGACCTCCAGGGTCATCCGTTCCTCGACCCGGTAGTCACCGGTGAGGTATCGCTCGAGGGCGTCCTCCAATCCCGCCGGTTCGACCTCGGTGAGGTAGCCCAGCTGCCCGAGGTTGACCCCGAGCACCGGGATGGAACCGTCCTCGGCGCTGTCCACCGCCCGCAGCAGCGTCCCGTCGCCGCCGAGGCTGACCACGAGCTCGGCGCCGTCGAGCACGACAGATCCGTCCGGCTGGAGGGCGCTGCGCGCGTCGTGTCCCCTGGCACCGAGCCAGGCCGTTGCCCGCTCGGCGAGGGCACCCGCCTCCGCGCGAATCGGGTTGGTGTAGAAGGCGATCCGGGCCATCCCGATCAGCCGCCGGCCGGCGCAGCGTCAGGGTGGGCCTCGTCGACGGCGGCATCGAGCAGCGCGTCGACCCCAGCGGGCGTGATCGGCTGCGGTCCGATCCCCCCGGACTGCGGAGGGCCGAGGCGCGCGGTAGAGCAGGAATTCGACGTTGCCGGAATGGCCCGTGATCGGTGACGGCATGGCCCCCATGATGACTGCTCCGGCGGAGCGGAGGGAACGTGCCACTTCGCCGAGGGTCCGGCGGTGCACGACGGGGTCCCGGATCACCCCCTTTCCCTTGGAGGCCTCTGTTCGCCCAGCCTCGAACTGGGGCTTGACCAGGAGCACCATCGCTGCGCCCGGCACGGCCACGCCGCTGGTCAAGGCGGGCACCGCGTGGGTCATCGAGATGAACGAGAGGTCAGCCGTCACCAGGTCTGCCGGCCGTCCCCCGAGCGTCTCGAGGGTGAGCGCACGCACGTCGAGTCGTTCGTGCACCACCACCCTCGGGTCGGACCGCAGCTTCGGGTGGAGCTGGCCGTGCCCCACATCCACGGCAACCACCTCGCTCGCGCCGGACTGGAGCAAGCAGTCGGTGAATCCCCCGGTCGAGGCGCCGACGTCGAGGGCACGCAGACCGGTCGGGTCGAGCGCGAACTGCAAGAGTGCGGCACTCAGCTTTTCGCCGCCGCGGCCGACGAAGCGTGGGGGATCGCCCCGGAGCTCGATGGGTTCGGCCGGCGAGACCAAGCGGGCGGGTGTCTCGGCGATCGCTCCGGAGACGAGGACCGCCCCGCGACTGATCAGTGCGGCGGCTTTCGGTCGACTCTCGACGAGACCCCGGGCAACCAGCGCCCGGTCGAGCCGCTGGCGGGCAGGACGGGAAGAAGGAGTCAGCCCGCCGATCCCGTCCGGGGGGGCGTGACCCTGGTCGCGGGCGCCTTCTTGGCCGCAGTCTTCTTCGCCGGCGCCTTCTTGGTGGCTGCAGCTTTCTTCGGGGCGGCCTTCTTCGCCGCAGCTTTCTTCGCCGGTGCCTTCTTGGTGGCAGCCTTCTTCGCCGGTGCCTTCTTGGTGGCAGCCTTCTTCGCCGACCCCCGCTTCGAGGCGGCATTCCTGCCAGCCGCGGCGCTCCGGCCCAGCAGCGCTGCCACCTGGGTGGCCAGGTCCTCGAGACTGGTGATGCCGACGCTGTCCAGCTGATGCGCGACCTCGGTGCGGATCTGGCCCATCAGGGCCTCGCTCCCCTTCTTGCTCCGCTCGATGAGTTCGTCGACCTTCGCCCGGGCGTCTCCGCCCTCGAGGGCACCGCTCTGGACGAGCTCCTGCACGAGCTCCTCGGCCCGGCGTCGGGTCATGTGGGTGAAGGCGATCCCCGCGTCCAGATATTTCTGAAAGACGTCGTTGTTCTTGACCATTTAGGCACTCTACCTGGACTGCTAGCTGATAGCAAGCACTTTTTCCGCAAGCAGACAGGCGGGCCTAGACCGCCGTGCCCTCACGGACCAGGGTCGCGAAGTCGGGCGCATGCACGGCCACCTGGCAGCCGTCGAGCGCGGTGCCGGGGACGTAGACCCCGGTCTCCACCAGAGCGAAGGGGATCTCCAGGCGTTGAGCGAGGCGGCCGTCGGTGCGCGGCTGGTCGCCGACCAGCACGACGCCGGGGTCCCCTGCCGCGAACCCGAACCGGGACTGCAGGTACTCGACCATCGCCTGGTGCGGCTTGCCCGCGATCTCGGGAGTGACGCCAGAGGCAGTAGCCACCGCGGCCAGCAGTGCGCCCGCGCCGGGGACCAACCCCTTGGGCGTCGGGTGGGTCGGATCCTCGTTGGTGCCGATCAACCGTCCCGAGACGCGCGCCGCGTCGGCAATCGCACTCAGCGACTCGAAATCGAAGGTACGGCTCCATCCCACCACCGCGGCGTCGCACGGGCCGACCGCGGTCACATCGACAGGTCGGGCCTCGAGCGCCTCGAGCACACCGGCCTCGGCCAGGATCCGCACGGTCTGTCCCGGTGCGAGCAACGAGGCCGCGACCGCGGCGGAGGTCACGAGGTCGGCGTCCGTCGACTCGATGCCTATCCGGGAGAGGCGCGCCAGCAGCTCTGCCGTGGTCGGAGCCGAGTTGTTGGTGGCGAAGACCACCCGCACGCCGCGCCGCCGGAGAGAGGCCACCGCCCCGGACGGATCGCCGATCGGCTCACCGGACAGCCAGATCACGCCGTCGAGATCCACCACCCAGAGCGAGGCCGTCGCCAAGGCCGCGCTCGGATCGGTCATCCGTTCGGAGGTGACTCCGCCTTGCTGCCCTTCCGTGCACGCCGGGTCACAGCGGCCAGCCGGTCAGCGGAGGCCAGCGCTTGGGAGATGAGGCCTGACAGGTTCGAAAGCGGCTCCTCGTCCGGTGCCGTCGGTGCCGCGGGTCCCGGCTCGGTCGACGTCGCCTGCTCCACAGCCGGGTGTGGCGCGGCACCCTCCGGCGACGGTGGGGTCGGGCGGGCACTCAGGTCGGCGATGCGCTCGCCGGTGATCCGGGCGGCGCGTTCCCAGTAGGAGCGGAACATGCCGATGTCGAACGCTCCGTCGCGCACCCGGGCCTGGTGCAGCAGACGGGTGGGGGGCTTCTTCAGGTCCCCGACCACCCTGAGCGTGGCGAGGCCGCGTAGCACGTACCAGGTCGGGTCGAACTCCCACCATGTGAAGCCCTGTCGCACCGAGGCCGGCAGGTAGTGGTGGTTGTTGTGCCATCCCTCACCGCCGGTGACCAGGGCGACGAACAAGGAGTTGCGGCTGGTGTCCGGCGTCGCGTAGCGCCGGCGCCCGATGATGTGCGCGAGGGAGTTGACCAGGAAGGTGGCGTGCCAGAGCAGCACCGTCGAGAGGAAGAAACCGATGAACAGGGCGCCCCAGCCACCGATCGTGAAGCAGGCGATGCCGAGAGCCCATGGCCCGACCCAGTTGAAACGCTCCAGCAGCCGGAGCTCGGGGTAGGCGGCGAAGTCCTTGATGTCGTCGAGGTCGGTCTCCTTGTACTTGGTGGAGAGGATCCAGCCGACGTGACTCCACCAGAAGCCGTCCCGGGGCGAGTGGACGTCGTCATCCAGGTCGGTGTACCGGTGGTGCTTCCGATGATGACTGGCCCACCAGAGCGGCCCCTTCTGTACCGCGGTGGTCCCGCCGAACGCCATCACGAACTGCGCCACCCGACCCATCTTGTAGCTGCGGTGGGAGAAGTACCGGTGGTATCCGGCGGTGATGCAGAACATCCGGGTCACGTAGAGGACACCGCACAGGACCCAGTCCTTCCAGGTCACCTGCACGAAGAAGGCGCCGAGCGGCAGGAGATGCACAAGGAAGAACGGGACGCTCGACTTCCAGTCGGTCCGCGGCGCATCGGCATCGGCCGATTCGGGCCCCAGGGTGCCTGCCTGCTCGGTGGTGGATGCGGTCATGGGAACGGGCCGCCTCCTACCGACGACAACAGTCGAAGCCTATCCGACGATGTGCCCCGGGCGCAGCCAACGACGAGGGGGACGATCAGCTCGGGACGTAGAGATCACCGTCGGGGCCCTCGGTGATCCTGATGGAGATGAGCCCGGTGGGAGCCGGCCCTTGGAGGACCGCACCGGTGCGCGGATTGAACTCCGACCCGTGGCAGGGGCAGGCAATGATCCTGGCCGAAGGTTGGTAGGCGACGGTGCAGCCCTCGTGCGGACAGACCGCATCGAAGGCGACGAACTCCCCCGCCTTCTGCTGGATCACGATGGCCGGGTTGCCGGTCGGGGGATCGGTGAAGCTGGCCGACCCGCCCACCGGCACGGCCGACGACGCGCCCAGGTCGGTCCCTTTTGGTTCCTGCACAGGTGCGGTCGAAGAGGTGGCGGATCCCCCAGCCGCTGCGGTCGTCGTCGTGGTCGTCGACCCTCCCCCGCCGCCGGTGAGGGTCGGAATCCCGTTGCCGGACGTCGAGGCCGGCGCGAGTGCCCGGCCGATACCGGCGGAGACCCCGGCGACCACGACCGCGGCACCGGCCACGACGGCCGCCACGAACCCGGTCGTCACGACTTCGCGACGCGAGACGGTCCGGGAAGCCTCACCGGACTGGGTCGCCTGCGACCGACGCCGGGCCATCCAGGTGTCCAGCGCTGGGGCGCCCCCTGCGCCGGCGAGGGCGATGGGTGTCCAGGCGAACAGGAAGACGATGTCGGCGCCGGTGTAATAGGGGCTGCTGTGGAAGGAGACGGAGAGGAAAAGCCCGAACGAGAGTGCCATCCCCCCGGCGGCTGCCACCCGGCTGAGCAGACCACAGAGCGTCCCGATGCCGATCGCGACCTCGGCCAGGGCGATGAGCAGGCCGACGAGGGACGCCGAGGAGACCAGGTGGCTCAACAACGAGTGGATGGGGCTGAGACGGGCTGCACCGGCCAGCTGGGCGTGGATCGAGATCGGACTCGTCGTGCGGAAGAAGTCGGGGTTGGCGAGCTTCTGGAGGCCGGCGAACAGGAAGGTGACACCCAGGAAGAGACGCAGGGGGAGGAGGTACCAGCCCACGCCAACGGTCCCGTCGGCACCACGCACCCGCCAGAGGTCGGACGTCCCTTCCATGCCCGGGAACGCTACAAGCTGCTACTGCACGATCCGTCTCGCCCCGGGGCGTCTACGATTGCCACGTGGACCACGCCGCGGCGACAGTCACCGACACGATCGGGACCCGGCAACCGGTCGGGACCAGGCAGCACTCCGGTGGATCCACTCGCCAGCGTTCACGAGCGGACCAGACCATGCGACGGGTGCTCCGGGTGCCCGAACAGCTGGCCCCGATCCCCGAGTCGGACACCCACCGCATCTTCGGCGCCTCGATCCTCCTGTCCGCCACCCGCTGCCTGCTCGGCTACATCGTGTTGCCGATCGTGCTCCCGGCCGTCGGCATCGCCCGCGGGCTCGGGCCCGCCGTCTCGATTCCCATCGGGATGCTCGCGCTCACCTTCGACTACCTCGGCATGCGGCGGTTCTGGCTCGCCGACCACCACCGCCGCTGGGCCTTCTCGGCCATTTACGCAGCAGTCGGGACGATGGTGCTCGCGCTGCTGATCGTCGACATCGCCCACGTCGTGAGCTGATACCCGCGATGCGCCGGGTACTCGAGGGGGCAACTCTGTGCTGACCGTCGGCCTCAACCACGTGGCGACCCTCACCAACGACTCTGCCCGCTTGCACAGGTTCTACGAGGAGGTCTTCGAGGCCGAGGTGGTCCGGGACGGACCCGAGGTCGAGGAGACCAGCGTCCGGCTCTCGATCGTCAAGATCGGTCCCTGGTCCGAGCTCAACGTGTTCGAGATCGAGGGGAACAACGAGGCCCACCGGCAGGTCCCCATGTTCGGTCGGGGTCGGCTCGACCACTTCGCACTCCAGGCGGCATCCCTCGAGGCGTTCGAGACCATTCGTGACCGGCTCATCGCCCGCGGCGCGGCCGACTCGTTCGTGACCGATTTCGGGCCCGTGCTCAGCATCTTCTTCCGCGATCCGGACGGGCTCGAAGGCGAGGTCTGCGTGACCAACCCGGATGCGCGACCTGGGATCACCAACCCGCCAGGGACTCCCGCCGCCCGGTACGTGGCCAGCGCCGACTGAGGAACGATGGGCAACGACCTGTTCGTGATGGACTCCCTGGTGGATGCGGCCCGCACGGCGACCGGGCTCGAGGACCTCGGCGAACCGTCGTGGCAAGACGGGCTGGGGCGACTCCTCGACGATCTCGCCGGGCCCGCCCGCCTCAACGACCTCGGCCCGACGATCGTCGAGTCCGAGATGGTGGGCTACCTCTCGAACCGGATGGCGATCCTCGACTGGCGACGGATCCACCCGGAGGTGGCCGAAGGACGGGTCGACCGCCCGATCGTGATCGTGGGCCAGCCGCGGACCGGTACCACCATCCTCTACGACCTGCTCGCCCAGGACCCCGCCAACCGTGCACCGTTGACCTGGGAGGTCGACCGGCCCTGTCCACCGCCCGAGACGGCCACCTACGAGGACGACCCGCGGATTGCCGAGTCAGACGCGAGCGCGGCGCTGCCCGACCTCATCATCCCCGGCTTCACCAAGTTCCACCCACTGGGCGCCCGGCTCGCCCAGGAATGCGTGCGCATGACCGGTAGCGACTTCCGGTCGATGATCTTCCCGACCCAGTACGACGTACCCGAGTACAACCGGTGGCTCCTCCGCGAAGCGGACATGGCTCCCACCTACCGGTGGCACCGGATCTACCTGCAGCACCTCCAGAGTCGACACCACGGCGAACGGTGGCTCCTCAAGTCACCCGCGCACCTCTGGTGCCTCGGGGCCCTCATGGCCGAGTACCCCGACGCAGTGATCGTGCAGACCCACCGCGATCCGGTTCGGGTGATCTCCTCGATCAGTGCCCTGGTCTCGCTCCTGCGGAGCATGGCCAGCGACCACAGCTCGGTGGCCCGCGCCGCCGAGCAGTACTCAGAGGACATCCTCCTCGGCCTCGAACGGTCGATCGAGGCCCGACGGGACGGCACCCTGCCGCCGGGCCAGGTGGTCGACGTCCAGTTCCACGAGTTCATGGCCGATCCCTTCGCGACCATCGCGGCGGTCTACGCGGCGGTCGGCCTCGAGTACACCGCTGAGGCCGAGTCGCGGATGCGTGCGTTCCTCGACACCCATCCGGGCGACGGTGGCGGTGGCGGGAGCCGGTACACCTTCGCCGAGACCGGCCTCGACCTCGCGAGCCTCCGCGATCGCAGCCGCGCCTACCAGGGGTACTTCGACGTCCCGAGTGAAGCGATCGTCTGACCGCGGCGGCGAGGGCGCCCTCAGGCGGTGCCGGTTCGGGAACCCCTGTCTCCGTCACCGGGCGCCGGGCGCCAGTCGGCATGGAGGCCTTCGACCAGGGCCAGCTTCTGGGCCCGCACCGTCTGCCCGTTGTCGAGCGCCTCGGGGTGGTCGACCATCCAGGCGATAGCCGCAGCCGGCACCGAGGGAGGCGCCCCCGAATAGCGTCCGAGCAACCCGAGCGCGGCTGCGTTCGACTGCTGGCGTTCGGTCTCCACGTAGCCCGGATCGACGTTGTAGGCGCGGATCCCGCGGCCGCCGAGCTCGATGGCGAGGAGCGGGGCGAACCGGTGGAACGCGGCCTTCGACGCGGCGTAGGCCAGACCCCACCCCCCTTCGCCGACCGGACCCGGCGGGTCCTGGGTGGCGACATGCGAGCTCACATCGACGATCGTGCCGCCGCCGCGCGCGAGCATTCCCGGGAGCACCGCCTTGACGGCCACGAACTGGGCCACCGCGTTGGCGGAGAGCTTGGACTCGAGTTGGGCGACCGAGAGATCGATGACAGGAACCATGCTGCCCGGAGCGGTGTCGACGGCATTGTTGACGAGGAGGTCGATCCCGTCCCACTCGGAGAGCGCCCGCTCGAGGGCTGCCTCCAACCCGACCCGGTCGTGGAGGTCGGCCACCAGTTCGAGCGAGCGTCGGCCCTCGGCTCGGATCGCCTCGCCGGTCTCCTCGAGGCTTCCCGGCAGTGGTCGCCCGTGCCCGGTGTCCGAGTCGTCACGTCCTTCCCCACGTCGTGCGGTTCGCCCGGTCACGGCGACGTCCCAGCCGGCCGCTGCCAGTGCGACGGCGGTCGCCCGGCCGATGCCTCTGGTGGCGCCGGTGACCAGGGCCCGTCTCGGCGGCGGCGCGGTCGGCATCCGCCGTGTCTACCAGATCCCCTGTCCCGCGGATCATCTGTCTCCGACCCGCCGGCTCATCCGTCGTCCGACCGCCCCGGACGCGCAGTCGCAGGTGTGCCACCATGAGCGGGCTGCCCGGGGCCGAACCGTCCGGGGACCACTGGGGGAACCGTGGAGGATCTGGCCGGCAAGGTTGCAGTGGTGACCGGAGGGGCCGCCGGCATCGGGCGGGGCATCGTCGGGGCGCTGCTCGACGAAGGCACCCGGGTCGTCGTCGCCGACATCGAGGCGCCGGTACTCGAGCGGGCCGTGACCGAGCTCGGCGCTCGTGGTGATGTGCGCGGAGTGGTCACCGACGTGTCCGATCCTGTGTCGATCGCATCGCTTGCCGACACCGTCTACGACGAGTTCGGTGCGTGCCACCTCCTGTGGAACAACGCCGGGGTGACCTCGGGTGGCGGGGGGAACCCCTGGGAGCAGGAGCCGAACGACTGGCGGTGGTGCTTCGGAGTCAATGTCTTCGGCATGGCCAACGGCGTGCTCGAGTTCGTCCCGCGGATGATCGCCTCGGGAGAGGAGGGGATGGTCGTTGCCACCTCGTCCGGGGACGGCGGCATCGCGCCGGTCCCCTACGCCTCGGTCTACGCATCGTCGAAGGCGGCAGTGAGCTGTTTCACCGAGGCCCTCGCCCACCAGTTCGCGGCGCAAGGGACCAGGTTGCAGGCGGCGGTCTTCTATCCCTCGGGCGGTCTCCTCGAGACAGGACTCTGGGAGGCCCAGCGCAACCGGCCCGCCGAGCTGGCCCGGGTACGTCCCCGCCCACCCGCACCCGGCACGACGTTCGCCGAGTTCAAGGCCTCCCTCGCCGCCGCCGGGCGCCCGACCGAGACGGTGGACCTCGACGAGCTCGGGCGCTTCGCCGTCCAAGGCGTGAAGGAAGGACGGTTCGTGATCGGCCACGACCTCGACCGGGCGGGCGCGCTGCTCCACGCCCGGGCCGACGCCATCGCCAGGGGCGCCCTGCCACCGTCCGCGCTCGACCTGCTGAGCTGATTGGTACCGTGGGAGGGGTGGGACCAGGCCGGATGAGCAGGGGGACCCGATGAGCACCGAGCTCGCGCCGGACCGCAGGTACACGGTGATCTCCTCGGACGCCCACGCGGGGGCGGACCTCTTGGACTACCGGCCCTACCTGGCCTCCCGCTGGCACGACGACTTCGACGCCTGGGCGTCCACCTACGTCAACCCGTTCGCCGACCTGCTGGCGCCGACCGCCTACCGCAGTTGGGACTCCGACCGGCGCCTCGCCGAGAACGACGCCGACGGGATCGCCGCCGAAGTGCTGTTCCCGAACACCGTCCCCCCCTTCTTCGAGGAGGGGAGCCTGGTCGCCCTTCCGCCCAACGAGGACGACTACGAGCGCCGCTGGGCCGGCCTCCAGGCACACAACCGTTGGCTGGCCGACTTCTGTGCGCAGGTACCGGGCCGTCGAGCGGGTGTGGTCCAGATCTTCGCCAACCGGATCGAGGACGCCCTGGCCGAGGTGCGGTGGGCGGCCGCAACGTTCACCGGACCGTTCGGCGGCATCCTCCTGCCCTCGCTCCCCCCGGGCTCTGGGCTCCCCGGCCTCTGGGAGCCGATGTACGAGCCGCTCTGGGAGCTCTGCGAGGAGCTCGGGGTGGTCATCAACATCCACGGCGGTGGGGGCATCCCGGACTACGGCGAGGCCGAGGTGGCTCGGGCGATCATGCTGGTCGAGCTGCCCTGGTTCTCGCACCGGACGGTCTGGCACCTGGTGTTCGGCGGGGTGCTCGAGCGGCACCCCGGTCTGCAGATCGTGCTCACCGAGCAGGGTCTTGGCTGGTTGCCCCGCGGACTCGAAACCCTCGACTGGTTCTACGGCCGGATGACCCTCGGGGATGCGGCCGAGGCCAATTTCTTCGGGGCCGCGGCGAAGGGGATGTCGATGACCCCGTCGGAGTACTTCGCCCGCAACTTCTCGGTCGGTGCGAGCTTCCTCCGGGCCAGTGAGGCCGCCGTCCGTCACGAGGTCGGGGTCGAGCGGATCATGTGGGGCGCGGACTATCCCCACTCCGAGGGCTCCTATCCCTACAGCACGGCCGCCCTCCGGGCGGCCTTCGGGACCTGCGATCCGGCCGAGACCCAGCTCATGCTCGAGGCCAACGTGTCGCGGGTCTACGGCTTCGACCTCGAGACCCTGCGCTCGGTGGGAGACCGGATCGGCCCGACCGTGGCCGAGGTGGCGACCCCCCTGCCGGTCGAGGAGTACCCGCTCGATTCGACCTGCAACGCCTTCGACCGCCACCAGGTACTGCGCTCCTGGTGAGCCCGGCGGCGCGTGCGGCTCAGCCCGGTGGCCGCGCCGACGGTGCCGACGGTACGGCCGCCCGCATCGACGACCCTGCGGTCGCCGGGCCCGGTGACCGCACCCCGTACTCCGCCTTCCACCACCTGGCCTCAGCCCGGTCCTGCGGGTTGCTGCGGCAGGTGGGGTCCTGACCGAGCGAGTCGGGTGAGGGGCCGATCCTGGCGGCGATCGGTCGGAGCTGGTCGAGATCGAACCCGTAGACGCGCGCCGCGGTCAGACCGAGGAGCTCGGCGGTGTCGTCCACCGGCACCGAGGCGAAGTCCGACCGCAGCCTGGCCTTGGTGTTCGGCCAGGTTCCCTCCGGATGCGGGTAGTCGGTCCCCCACATGACCACGTCGGTCCCGATCACGTAGCGCCGGCGGATCTCTTCTTTCGACATGGTGGAGGCGCCGATGAAGATGTTGGTGCCGAAGTAGTCGGAGGGCAGCTTGGAGATCTTTCCCTCGAGCATCGCGGAGAGCTTCTTGGTGGTGTGACCGCCACCCATGTACTGGTCCCACTTCCACATCATGTCGGGGGCCCAGTAGGCGGCAGCTTCGGTGACGACGAACATGAGATCGGGATGGCGTTCGAAGGCGCCGCTGAAGAGCAGGTGCCAGGCCGGTCGGACCGTCCACCAGACCACCTCCGCCAGGTAGACGCCGGTGTGGTCGCCGAACTCCTCCATCGGCGCCTCGCCCGAATGGGTGTGGACTGGCAGCCGGGCTTCGGCGCACGCGGCCCAGACCGGGTCGTAGGAGGCATCGTTGTAGGGCAACCGGTTGCGCCACATCGTGGGGATCATGATCCCGCGGATGCCCGGTTGGGCCGACACCCACTCGATCTCCGCCCGCGCTCTGTCGATGTCGTGGGTGATCGGGACGAGCGCGATGCCGCCCCGGCGGTGGGGAGAGTGCGAGCACATCTCGGCCAGGAACCGGTTGTGGGCGTGCGCGCCGGCGAACGCCAGCTCCGGATCCTCGATCGCCCCGGCGAAGAGGCCGGCGCCGAACGGGGGCGAGGCCATGCCGGTCACCGCGTCGGCGTCGGCGAAGAGGACGTCGGCGGCGACCCCGTCGGCATCGAGCTCCTTGTCCCGGATGACCGGATCGAACGCGCCCTTGAGGCCTTCCTCGTTACCCTTCTCCCACCCCATGATGTAGTCGTAGTTGAACTGGAGCGCCTCCTCGCGCTGGGCGGTCCGCTCCGCGAGGTACTCGTCGAAGGCAGGGTGGTACCTGGCCTCGAGGTAGGGACGGTAATCCTCGCAGGCCAGCCCCGCATGCCCGTCGGCGGAGACGACAACGTAGCGGTCCGAGCCGCTGGCCGGGACATCGCTCATGGCTTGGCTCCGAGCACGCTCAGGTCGTCGTACCGCTGATGCATGAACGGCACCAACCACTCTGCCGGCACGCGCTCGACGATCTCCCCGCGCTGCGACGAGGAGAGCTCGGCGTACTCGAACGAGCGGATCGCCCTCACCGGGAGATCGGCGACCGGGTCGAGGGGGGCTTCGAGGAGCTTGCACTCCCCCACCACCGGACGGACCACCCGGGCCGTCTCGTGGCGGCGGCAGTAGACGAGCGCCGGGTCGCCCTCGAGGCCGTCGCCCGACGGATCGGGGAGGAGCTTGAAGTAGAAGTCGAGCTTGTCGATCTCGTACCCGGCCTGCTCGGCTCCGAGGGTCCCGGTCACCTCCGCGATGGTCGACCCCATCCGCGCGATGCGGGCCGAGAGGCGGTCCCCGTTGACGTCGAGCGAGAGCTCGGCGATCTTCTTGGGTTCACCGAACGTCTCGCGCCCGCCGATGGTGGCCTGTTCGGTGGTCATCGGCATCAGGAGCGCGTACTCGCCCTGGCGGTCGCCGTGTCGGGCTCGGACCCCGAACCAACCGGCCCCGAACGGTGGGAGACCGGTTCCCATGTCGACCACCGCTATGCGGAGCCGGGCCGTGGGCTCGGCGGGCTCGAGCGGCCTGGGCAGCACAGCGGCGATGGCCTCGGGATCGGTCTCGAAGACGATGGTGACGGCCTTCGACCAGATCGTGCTCCTGGTGGCCTCCACCTCCCGGTTGGTCACCCGCTCGGGTGGACGAGCTCCGTATCGGACCGTTTCCATGACCACTCCTTCCCCCGGCGGGACAACCTGTCGCCTCGACCAGTGTTGCACGGCGGGCGCCGGCCACGCGGGCTGCGGCAGCGGACACAACCTGCCCGCGTGCTCTGTGCTTGGTCGCTGGCACGCAGCCCGGATCCTCGTCAGCCGGGACCGTCGGCGATCGGCAGGGTGAGGGTGGCCTGGCCCGAGACGTGCTCACCGAGATCATTGGTGGCCCGGAAGCTGACCTCGACCACCCCCTCGCCGCTCTCCTTCGCAAGGCGGCGGACCTCACCCGTGTACACGAGGGGGTGTCCCGGAAAGGCCGGGACGCCGAGCCGGATGGCCAGTCGGGTGATCCGGGCCTCTGGACCGGCCCAATCGGTCAGGAACCGGCTGCAATACCCGGTGTCCGACAGGATGTTCATGAAGATGTCCGGCGCACCCTGCGCGTTGGCATAGTCGCGGTCGTGGTGGACGGGCATGAAGTCCCGGGTCGCGATCGCCCCTGCCACGACGACCGTCGGGCTCATCTCGATCTCCAGGCGGGTGAGCTCCTGGCCGACTGCGAGCGTTTCCCACCCACGCGGAGACGGTGTCCTCGGAGTTCCGGTCACGGCGTCCCGCCCGGGTCGAATTTGAGGATGCGGAACCGCTGGCGACCGACCACCTCCCCTGACTCGACGGTGTAGGTGGTGAGCCAGGTCACGAATCGCCCCCGACCCAGTCGGGTGGTCTTCTCACCCGAGATCGACTCGAGCACCGTGACCGAACTGACCACCTCGCCCAACCCGAGGTACCGCACGATCTCGAACTCGGAGTCGGTGGCCACGGTGCCGACGTAGCCCGCCCGGTCGAGGACCCCGAGCGGACCGTCTTCCTGGGACTCGACCGGCGAACCCCCCCGCTCCCGCATCCCGGTGATCATCGGTGTCGGCATGGTCCACGTCTGGAGCATCAGGGGCGGTGCGACGATGGCACCGAAGCGTGAGCGGGCCGCCGCCTCGGCGTCGACGTAGACGGGATTGGCGTCCTCGAACGCGGCAGCCCAGTGACGGATCATCGGCAGGTTGACCGGATCCGGTGCCTCGAAACCGTCGGGGGAGCCCATCGGACTGCCGATCAGCGATGTGAGCTCGTCGTCAAGTGCCTCGTCGGTCATCGTCCTCTGGCTGCACGCTGTCTCGACTGACGCGGAGCGGTCGCTCAGCTGTGTGCCCGGATCACGGTCGGGCTGATCGTGCTCCAATAGCCGATCGAGTGGCGGTCGCCGGGCAGGATCCGCTCGGCGACGCGGCACTTCTTGGGCTGGAGCGCGTCGACCATCGCGGTCGGCTGGTCCAGCGGCATGAGCTCATCGCTGCTGTTGACGAGCAGCCAGGCCGGCGGGCAGTCGGTTGCCGTGACGTGATCGTCCGGTGACCAGGTCGTCTCGGCTGCTTTGGTGCATGTGGTCAAGGTGCACCCGATCGCCTGGAACCCATCGCGGCGCCGAACTCCGCCCCTCGAACTCCCACCCTCCATGCGGTCAATCTAGGGCACGGTGCCCCGGCGACGCCACCAGAACGGGCGGCAGACCAGGGGCGCGCTCTGCCTGCGTCGTACGCCTCCATCGGAAATGCGGAAACGGTTGGCCAAGGGAATTCGTCGTTGCTGTTGGAGACGGCGAACCCCCTCGCCCGGGGCACCAGAGCCTGGGGTGCCCAATGAGGCGTCTCCGGTGGACCGGTCCATCCGCAGCCCACCAATCCTCCCGCAGTACTCTGCCGCTGTGGCTGGGCCTCCACTCGACGTACCATCCGCGATCGAAGGTCTCATCGAGGCGAACCTCGCCCTCCGAACCCAACTCGAGGCCAACGAGAAGATCCTTCGTCGTGCCCTGCTCATGCTGGCCGACGGCAGCGGGGTGGCACGCACACTCCAGGCGATCCCATCCATTGATGCACGTGCGGCCGCAGAGGTCGCAGTGAAGGAGCTCTACGAGGCGCGCCACGAGGTACGACAAGCAGTGATCCGCGCGGCGCTCGATGAGGGGATGACGGTCGCAGAAGTTGCGTCCGCGTTCGGCATCCCTGCCGAGCAGGTCGTCGGCTACTCGCCCGACACCTCCGCAGGGCGCTGACCCGGCCCGGCCACTCCGTCTGACCGTGATCCGGCACGACGTCTCATGTCACTGGTCCGAACGCGCCCGCCTGCGCGGGGAGCCGTACGGATCCGGCGGCAGGGCACCGTCCACCACCTGCCAGTCGAGGAGGTCGCCTGCGTGCTCGATGCAGGACTCCACCTCGTGCCACCGCCCGTCCCCGCTCTGGAACCTCCCGCGCACCTTGATCGGCTCCGGGCAGTGCATGGCATGACCCGTGCTGCCCTTCTGGATCATCCGGAAGCACTGTCCGGGGTCAGTCGTGAAGACCTCGGCGTAGTGGTCCATCAGTCCAGTATCCCCGACCAGGACGCTTAAGGACAGGATCCCAGCTCCGAGGGACCCAGGTCGCCTGTCATCCAATCGTCTCTTGATTCACCCGTTTGCCGGCGCGAGGGTGGGGTAGGGGACGAAGGGCGCAACACGCGAAGTGGAGAGAAGCCTATGCCGACGTTCCTCCGTTCCCTGTATGTCATGGCCGTGCAAGGAACTGTGTTGGTGGCTTGGCGCTCGATCGCTACGGCCGAAACGGTCGTATGGTCTGTCATCTTCCATGACGATCTCGGGGGCATCGACGATTCCTGAGGCCTGACCCAGGCCGTAGATTCCTGAGGCCTGATCCAGGCCCCTATAGGTGACCTGCGACGACGATCGAGAGGGCTCCGATGGTGGAGGCGGTGATTGCGACGCCGATCCCCACTGATCGGGCGCCAGAAAGCGTCGACCGACGAATCGGGTTCTCGACCAGACCGTAGGTCAGCGTCGACAGTACGAGCGCGAGCGCCACCAACGGCACCCGCAATCTCCACAGACCGCCCGATACCCCCATTTCGGCGGCGATGAGGAGGACGGGCCAGTGCCAGAGATACAGCGAGTACGAGCGTTTGCCGAGCCACCGGAACGGCGATCGCCCGAGAACGGCGACGGCCCCGAAGGGTGAAGCACTGCTGCCGCCCGCGATGAGTAGGCCCGTCGCGAGCACTGGGACGATGGCCCGCCATCCGGGCCATCCCGTCGTGCTCTTGAGGATGGACTCCGTCGCGACCAGCACGGCCAGTCCGATCCAGGTGGCTACGGCTGCACCACGCCGCGGAATGCGCGACCACGGGACCGGCGCCGCCGCGATGAGTGCCCCGAACGCGAACTCCCAGGCCCGTGTGAACGGAAGGAGGTAGGCCCAGACCGGGTGAGAGGGGGTCCGGACGACGCAGAGCACACACGAGGCCACGACCACGATCGCGAGTCCGATGGACAGACGCATCCTGAATCCCGGGCCCAGGCGGATGCTGGCAACCACGACCAGGAGTGCCGGGAACGCCAGGTAGAACTGCTCCTCCACCGAGAGGGACCAGAAGGTGCCGAGAGCAGAGAAGGGATGGGGTCCGGGGGAGGCGAAGTGCACATTCACCAAGAAGGCGGCCGCCCATCGACCGTCGTTCGCGGTCTGGCGTCCGAAGCCACTCCCGACGAGGACGTAGCCGGCGGCGGTGGCGCTCAGGATGACCAGCGTGGCCGCTGGGAGGATGCGACGGGCACGCCTCCCGTAGAAGTCGAGGAGCGAGGTACTCCCGGTCCGCGTTCGCTCCCGCAACAGCAATCCGGTGATCACGAAACCGGAGATGACGAAGAAGACGTCGACACCGATGAATCCCCCGGCGAACCCCGGGAAGCCGATGTGGAACAGCACGACGAAGGTGACGGCGACGGCTCGGAGCCCCTCGATGTCCGGGCGGTACGTCCCTGGCTCGGAGAGCGGTTCGTGAAGGACCACCGGACAGGCAACATCGGTCGGATCCGGGGAGGTAGGGATAGCAACCCTGCATCCTATTGATGAACTGCGGCGCCGGGCAGTTGCGTATTGAGGTCTCCAGCCCATCGCGCAGCGCTCCGCGTCCGTAGAATGCGCCCATGGCACCATCGAGCCTTGCTCAGCAGGAACGCGAGACCATCTGCGACATCTTCGTCGAGCGCGGTCCCGACGCTCCCACGTTGTGCGAGGGCTGGTCCACGGCAGACCTCGCTGCACATCTGGTCGTCCGTGAGCGGCGGCCCGACAGCGGGCCCGGGCTCGTGTGGCCCCCGCTGGCGAACTACACCGACAAGGTACGACGCGTGGTGCGGGATCGTACGCCATGGGAAACGCTCGTCGAGACCGTTCGGCGTGGGCCGCCGTTGCTGCTCCGTCCCTTCGACGGGCCGATGAACACGGTGGAGTTCTTCATCCACGTGGAAGACGTTCGTCGGGCGCAGGACGGTTGGGAACCCCGCCCGATCTCGGAGGAGTTGGCCGATGCCCTCTGGGCGTGGGTGGGGCCCGGTGGGATTGCGAAGTCCGTCCCCGCCACGATCGTGGTCACCTCCCCGGGACGAGCAGACAAGGAACGCGGCACCGGTCCGCGCCTCACCCTGAGCGGCGACCCGGGTGAGCTCACCATGTTCGGCGCAGGCCGCCAGGAGGCGGCCAGAGTCGAGATCAGCGGCGACGCTGCGCTCGCCGCCCAGCTGCGCGCGGCATCGCTCGGTATCTGACCTCCGAAGCGGGTACCCAGCAGTCGGTGCGAGAGGAACCAGCCGGCAGCCGTTGGCCGGCCGCACCGCTGCACTGTCCGTGGCACCCCGAGCCGCGGTGCTGCATCATTGGGGGATGGAGGCGCGCTCGGCGGATGGCCATGGTGAGCGGGCCCCCGCGGCGGCTCGGTGACGCGCGGTCGGATGCTCGTCGTGGCGATCGCGGTCGTGGCCGCCGCGGCTGTGGTGACCGGCCTCCTGCTCGCCGGCGGCTCCACCCAGCCGCCTCCTCCGGCCCGACTGGCCGCCGACCCGTACGCCCATCCCCCGGGGGCCACGACGCTGGCCGGCACCGGGTCGCCCGGATTCGGCGGGGACGGGCAGGAGGCGGTCGGCGCAGCGCTCTCCGCTCCGACCGGCGTGGTAGAGGACGGGTCTGGAAATCTCTTCATCGCCGACACCGGCAACTGTCGGGTGCGGGAGGTTCCGGCCAGATCGGGGACCTCGTTCGGAATCCCAGTGCAGGGCGGTCACATCGTGACCGTTGCCGGTGGACCGTGCAGCGACGATCCGGCAGCAGTCGCGTTGGCCGTCGATCGGGCGGGTGACCTGTTCATGGCGCTCGGGTCGGCGGCCCGGGTCGAGGAACTGCCGGCCACCGGAGGCTCGGCGTTCGGAACGCCGGTCACCGTGGGAAGAGCGGTGACGATCGCCGGCACCGGAGTGCCGGGCTCGGGCGCTGGCGGGAGGCCGGCCACACAGAGCCAGCTCGACGATCCCACCGGTGTGGCCGTGGATGCTGACGGGGATCTCCTCATCGCCGACACCGCCAACTGCCGGGTGCTCCTGGTGGCCGCCTCGAACGGCGCCCGGTTCGGCGTGCCGGTAGTCCGTGGGCACAGCTACACGATCGCCGGCAACGGGATCTGCGGCTCTTCGGGAGACGGCGGCCCGGCCACCGATGCCGAGGTCTGGGATCCGGGTGCGCTGGCCGTCGACGCCGGCGGGGACCTCTTCATCGCAGACCAGGGGAACAGGACCATCCGCGAGCTCGCGGCTCGAACGGGCACCTACTACGGCGTCCCCATCGCCGCGGGCCACCTGGGGACGGTGGCCGGCGACGGCTCGTACGGCCCCTACCTCGTCGACGGCCTCTCCGCTCAGGGCCAGACCGCGGAGCTCAACTTCCCGACCGCCGTCGCCCTCGATGGCAGCGGTGATCTCTACATCGCCGACGGCGCCGAGCACGCCATCCGGTTGGTCCCCGCCGGCACCACCACCCTCTTCGGCAAACCGGCGAAGGGCGGCGACATGTACACGGTGGCCGGTGCGATGGGGACCGGCACGCTCTACAACCGCACCACCTGGATACAGACACGGATGCTCGAGCCGGCCGGGCTTGCCCTCTCGCCGGGTGGAGAGCTCATCTACTCCGACAGCCAGGCCGACGTCGTGCGGGAGCTGCCCGCCGGCAGATAATCGGTCTCGGTTGAATCACCCGACCGAGACCGCAAGGTCGTACGTCCCAGCACCCACGTCCAGAACCACCTCCCCGTCGGCGCGGGACACGACCGCGATGCCGGCGACACTGCCGATCGGCACCCCACCCTCGCTGACCCGGGCATCGGCGGATCCCGGAAGCCGGCAGAGGGCACCGGCATTCGGGGGGACGGTGATCTTGAGATCCGTCCCCGCCGATGAGGAGCGCCATGCCACCGCGTACTCCCCCGCCGGTGTCGGGAACGTCCCCGAGGCGTGGGTGAGCCCGTTTGCGGGAGGAGTGACCGTCACGAGGGTCGGCGGTCCCCCCGGCGCGGCCACGGCGGGGACGGCTCCGAGGAGCGCCTCCTGGACGGCGACCAGCGCCGAGGACCCCCACCCGTGGGACATGCTGTCGCCGATCAGGTCGCTCGGGGTCCACGTCTCCCAGGTGAACGTCCCTCCCGCTTCGATGATGGCTGCCCACCCCGGAAACGAGGGGTCGGTGAGGATCCTGACCATGTCGGCGTCGCGTCCCCCGGCGTGGAGGGCGCGCAACAGTTCCGCCCCGCGGTCGGGCTCCACGTGGATGTCGAGCGACGCGACATAGGCCGCCACCTGGGGAACTCGTGCCGCAGGGACCACGCCGTAGGCCAGGGCGGCCGCGTTGGCGAGTTGCGACGCATGGGTGCTCTGTTGGCCGTCCGTCCGGAGACCGTCCACGTAGAGCCCGTCGCCACCTACCACGAGGGAGTTCACGGCCGAGGTGAGGGCCTCGGCTCGCTGGGCCTGGATCGAGGCCGTCGCCTCGTCACCGAGCAGCGTCGCCACATCGCCGATCCGACGGAAGGCATCGACGGCCACGATGTTCAACGTCGTGTCGGCGTTCGTGTCGTAGTCGTAGCCGTACTCGTTGTCGCCGTTGGTCGACATGGGCTGCCCGGAGATGAGGCCGGTGGACGCGTCGACGGTGCCGACGATGTAGTCCGAGAGCCGGGTGAGGGTCGGGAACAAGCCGGCCACCGTCGATCGGTCACCGGTCGACAGGTAGTAGCGCCACACCCACTCGGGGAAGCGGGCGGTGAAGAGGGGGTAGTCCTGTGGTCCGTCGTCGTTGGGGTAGACCTCGTTCACCTGCCCGGTGGTGGGCCAATAGCGCGCCTGTGCCCGGGCCATGTCACGGAGTCCCTGCCAACTCAGATTCTGGTCGCCAAAGGTTCGCATCACCGTCTCGGACTCGTTGGCCGCGTCCCAGAGGAACTGGCCCTTCTCCCGGGTGGGCGTGTCGATGAACTGCTCCTGGGATGTGTAGAGCCCAGAGTGCGCACACAGCGCCCACACGGCATCGAGCATCGGCTCGGACGACGAGAAGGTCGCAGCCTCGGTGTCGGGCATCGCGGCGTGCCGGGCAATGAGCGTGACCTGCCCGCTGTCGATGGACTCTCCGGGATCGTCGATCTGCAGGTAGCGGAACCCGAGGTACCAGTACGGCTCGAAGATCTGGGACCCGGAGCGCTGGGTGTAGGAGAAGGACAGATCCGTGCCCTGCGTGTTGTGGGTGGTGGAGACCGACCCGTCGGGGTCGAGGGTGTAGCCGACGTGCAGGGGGACGACATGTCCGTCCACACCGTGGAGGAACGACACGGTCGGCCTTCCTGCATAGACCTTGCCGAAGTCGACGACCAGCGAGCCGGTGGGGAGGATCCGGATGGACGCCGGGCGCACGTGGTGTTCGCTGATCCGGGTGCGCTGGGCGTACAGATGGGTGAACGGCACCGTGCCCACCGGGCCGATGACCGGAGCCTGTGACCACGCCCCGTCGTCGAAGTCGGCGCGGGACCACCCCGTCGGGGCGAGGCGGGCGTCGCTCCACTCGACGAAATCACCGCTGTCGTTGTTTCGCTGTGGTGCAGGCAACCACTCCGCACGCCTGGTCCGCCAGGAGCCGTCGGATCGCACGGTGACCTGCTTCCCGTCGGCATAGTGGACCACCACTTCGACGAGGAGGCCCGGGGTGGAGGTGGGACGACCCCGGCCCGGCCCGTACCAGTGATGCAGGATGCCCACCGCATTCCCGCGCCCGGCGATGAGTGCCGACGTGATATCGGTTGCCTGGTAGTACTGCTCGTCGGGGAAGCAGAAGCTCGGGCCGGCATCCAACAGGGCGCCGTTCACCCACAGCTGGTACTTGTGGGCGGCGGCCACGTACGCCGTCCCCCGGGTGATGGTCCCTGCCGGTAGCGGCTGGGCGGTCCGGAGGTAGGTGTACTCCTCCTCGCCGGGATCGGCTGGACCGGGCCGCAACCAGAGCGCGGCCCAGTCGTCGTCGCGCAGACCGGTCGTGAAGGTGGCACTCGGGCCGGGTCCGCTCCACCCTCCGGCCCTGCTCGCGGTCCGGACCGTCCAGCGGTAGCGGGTGTCGGCCGAGAGAGCCGGGCCGCCGTACTCGACGAATGCCTGCTGACCCGACGCAACGTGACCCGAGTCCCAGACCGTGGATGCGGATGATTCGGGACCGGTGACCACGATCCGATACCCGGACTGGACTGCGCCTCGACGAGTGTCGGCGACGCGCCAGGCGAACAGCACGTCGTCGGGGTCGACACCGACAGGATCGGTCACACCGGTGGTGGTCAGGGTGTTGGGCGGGCCGGGGGGACCCGGCGACGTCGACCCGCTCCCCTCGGCCGACGCGGTGGCCGGTGCAGCTCCGTCGACCACGGCATCGGCAGCCACACCGATGACGGCGAGAGCCGCCCCTGTCTTGATGCCGGTGGCGAGAAACGTGCGCCGGTCGATCCTGTCCATCATCCCCCCCGTCGAGGTGACAGCGATGGTACAAGAGCAGCTCGGCCCTGAGTCGGCCGTCCGGGTGACCCATGGTCGCTTGCGCGCCGAGGTGTCCCCCGTGGCGGATGGCGCCTCTCGGCAGGCTGTGCCGGGCCCGGAGCTGGGTGGCGGAACCCAGCTCGACGGGCCCGGCCAGCGGGCAAGCTACGAGCGCAACGTCGGGTTGCCGCAATCTGGCCCCGACCTGGTGCAACGGCCGTCTGCCCGGGTGATCGCCAGCTCCCATCGCTCGGGCTCCGATGCTGGTTCTGGTTGCTTTCTCAGTCCACAGGCGCGAACAGTACGAGAAGGGCAGATCAGAGGAGGCCCGTGGAGAGCACCACCTGGCTGTTGGAAGCGATCAAGCGAATCGAGCAGACCGGCGAAGTGGCGCAGAGAGCGATTGGCGAGGGAGTCGCCTCGATGGATCGGGCGCGGGAGCAACTGGTGGCCGGTGCAGCCGTCTCGGAGATCGTGGATGACCTCATCTCCCAAGGTGGTCGCGAGGCCCGGTTGAGATCATCGGCTGCCATCGATGCATTCGAGCACGCCGTGATGTTGTACAGGGCCGGCCTGATCCGGGCCATGGTCGATGACGAGAAGTTGAGTTTCACCGATGTCGGCCGCCGTCTTGGCGTCTCGCGGCAAATGGTCGCCCGGTTGTACCGCAATGACGAATGACCGCGCTGCCGGACGAATCCGCCACAGCCCATTCGCCGGAGACCATTACGTGGTGCCTCTGGCGTCCGGCACCAGTTACGGTGTACCGTTCCTAGGTTCTGGCATGGTCGAGCCAAGGACATTCGGCACGGTCCAGGCAGGGGACGCTGCCTGACGATTGGGGGGCCAGTGAAGAACAGGATCGAACGAGCCGCCCGTTTGGCCGCCGTGGTGACGGTGGTGCTGGCCGGGCTCGGGATCGCTTCCCGAGCAGGGGCAGAGCCGTCCGGGGCATCGGCCCGAACAGCTACCGCGCCCGCGTACCTCTGGCCGGAGATCCACCAGAACCCCCAATTGACCGGTGTCTCGAGCGACCCGAGTCTCTCCACCACCAACGCGGGGAACCTCGGTGTCCGGTGGATGGAGAACACCGGCTCGCAAGCCCTGGGGTCGCCGGTCGTGGGTTGGGATGCGGTCCACAATCGGACACTCATGCTCGTCCCGAACGACGCCGGGTACCTCATTGCGTACGACCGGTCGACCGGTCTGCCCGTCTGGTCCGAGCCGTTTGCGAGCGAGATCGTCAGCACGCCCCTGATCGAGGGCGCGAACGTCTGGATCGCCCCGAGTTCGGGTGGGAGGCTCTACAAGCTCAACCTGTCGACTGGCGCCACCGAGTGCTCGGCTCCTGTGACTAGCGGCAACGGCGCCATCATCTACTCCGAACCGACGCTGGCAACCCCGCCTGGTGGTCAACCGACCGTGTACATCGGGGCCGACGACAACGGTACGACCGGTGGTCCGCTCACTGCGGTGAACGAGGCGGACTGCACCGTTGACTTCTCGGTGTCGTACGAGCCGGTCTCGATTGCGACGGGGATATGGAATCCGATCAGTTACGGGGTCGACGCCACCGGTGAGCCTCTGGTCTTCTTTGGGACCTCCAATCCGGACAGTGAGGTCTACGCGATCGACGCGATCACCGGGGCTCTGGTGTGGCACGATTCAACCGCGGGAACGAACGGCGGCGACTATGACGTCGGTGCCGGCATTGTGATCTCTCCACCTGGAGTCAACGGGTTTGCCGACGGGGTCGCCTATGTGGACACCAAAGTAGGAATCTTGTACGCGCTGGACATGACCACGGGGAGCCTGATCTGGCAGTACCACTTCGGCGGAGTGACCCTCTCGACAGCCGCATTGTCCGGCACGAACCTCGTATTCGGTATTTCGGGAAACGGTGCACCACAAGGCGGAGTCATAGACGTCAATGCCGTGACGGGTGCACTGCAGTGGCAGTTCACCGACGGTGCAGAGGTGGACTCCTCGCCCGCCATCGTCGGTCCGACCGGTAAACAGATCGTCGCCTTCGGCGACGTGAATGGGGAGTTCTATGTCATCTCACTGGCGGCCGGGACGATGCTCTACCACTATCAGACCGGCCAAGCCATCGCTGCGTCCCCCGCTGAAACGAACGGCAACCTGATCATCTCTTCTGCGGATGGCTATGTCTACGACTTCGCGTTGGGAGGCGGGAACGACACTCCGCCCACGACCACCGTCTCGTCCCCAGCGGACTCGTCGACCGTTGCAAATCCGAATGGCAAGTTGACGATCGGCGGATCGGCAACGGGCCCGAGCGACATCAGCACGGTCACCGTGGCCATCCAGGAAGGAGGTTCCACCGGTCGGTGGTGGGACGCCGCGACCGGTTCCTGGAGCGCTGCTCCGTATCCCAATCCGGCCGCGCTGACGGCGCCGGGCACGACTCAGACGAGCTGGTCGGTGACTGTGCCGGTCGGGACCGGCGGCGGTCTGTTCGAAGTCCTGGCCAGTGCCGTCAATGCGAGCGGCATCGCGGACCGCTCCGCAGAGGCGGGGGTCGCCACCGCCGCTCGCTCGACCTTCACCGTGCTCCCGAGCACCACGGCGCCGAAGCTCTCGACCGCAACACGATTCGTCGCGCCGGGCGCTGGGTTCACGATCACCGGGAGCGGGTTCGCCCACGGCGAGCGGGTCACCCTTACCATCGGGACAACGACGATCGCCTCCCTGACCGCGTCCTCTACCGGCACCATCCCCAGCCACACGGTCACGCTTCCGGCCTCGACGGCGTTTGGTCCCCAGAGCCTCATGGCAACGGGTGCCACCTCGATGAAGTCGACCACCGCCGGACTCTACGTTTCCAACGCATGGAATGAGCTCCAGCAGAATTCGCGGCACCAGGGCGACGACCCGAATGACAATGTCTTCTCGAGGGCTACTTCGCTCGGGCCGAAGACGTTTCTCGAGCAGGCGTGGTCGTTCGTGGCCGCTGCTCCGATCGATGGATCGGTCGCCGTTGTGGACGATCGGGCGTACGCGGCCGACACTGATGGCGACGTGTACGCCGTGAACGTGGGGACCGGACGACAGATGTGGACCTACCACGACTCGGGATCGCCCGTCACGGGTACACCGGCCGTCACCAGCGGGAACGTCATCGTCGGCACCGCGGCAGGCAGGGTCATCGCCATCAATGCGGCGACGGGCAAGCTGACGTGGACCGCGGTCGTGGGTCACGGAGCCATCGAGTCGGCGCCGACCTTCGGCGGGGCCGATATCTACGTAGCCTCCGAAGACGGTTATCTGTCTGCCCTCAACGCGACGACCGGGACACCGGTCTGGACGGCAACCCTGTCCGGCGCTCCCGGAACATCTTCTCCGGCAGTCGATCCGTCGGCCGGCGTGGTTGTCGTGGGTGATGCATCGGGCGACGTCAGCGCATTCTCGACGACTACGGGTACACCGCTGTGGACCTCGGCGACCGGAGGTGCGGTCAGTGACTCTCCGGTGATATCCGGGGGCAAGGTCTTCATCGGGTCCTCCGACGGGGACGTCCTGGCCCTCAAGGAGACCTCGGGATCAACGAGCTGGACCTACTCCGTCGGTCAACCGGTAAGTGCGTCCCCCGCCCTCATCGCGGGCATGCTCGTGGTCGGGGCACCCAACGGGACCGAGGTCTACCTGGATCCGACCTCCGGAGCCGTGGTGACCGACTTCTCCCTCGGTGGAGCTGTCTCTGGCATTGGCGGAACCCAGGACTTCGTCGTGACCGAGCTCACCTCCGGCACCGTGATCGGCTCGAAGTACCTCAATTTCCAACCAATGGCCTGGACGGCGTCGACGGGCGGAACACTGCAGTCGGCCCCTACCGTTGTCAACGGCGAGGTGTTCGTCACTGGTGAGAATGGGGCGATCGGGTGCTACACCATTCCCACACATCCGCCGGTCTGAGACCGGCGTCCGCACGCAACCGCCGGTCCGACGAGTTGCCGCCCACCGGCACCGGGACGCGTCGAAGCTCGAACCGCGGTCGCTGCAGATAATTCATCAAATATGACGATGGCTCACGCTCGCTTCCCGCGGGCATGCTGGTGTGGAGTTGGCGGGCCTCACCCGGGGTCAGCGGTAGCAGCGAACGAGGGCGGGTCGTCGTGACACTGGCTCAGGACAGCGAAGGCTCGAGCGGGGGCGCACCCACTCCGTTCCGTGGCCATCGATCCCGATCCAGGAGCTACCGGTGGTTGGGACCCCTCCCACTGCTCCTCGTGCTGGTCGCGGTCGGTGGGTCTACCACTCCGGCTTCGGCATCGACGCCATTCTCCATCACGACGACCCCGGCGCTCACCCCCGCGTTCGCCACGACCACGTACCACTACGCGGTACGCTGCGTGGGCCACCCGAACACAACCCTCTCTTCGACCGGAGAGGGAAGGGTGACCGTCGGCGGCAAGTCTTACGCCGAGCCGGTTCGCCTCAAGCTGTCGCTCACGGCGAACCAGGCCGTCTACGTCAACGGAGGCGGGCACGCCTACACCATCCGGTGCCTACCGGGGGATTTCCCGAGCTACCACTCAGTGGTCGACGGCACCCCGCAGGCGCACGGGTATCTCGTCGGGCTCGCTCCGACTACGGCAAGCCATCGCACCTACTACGTGGTCGCGTTCGACAATCACGGCGTGCCCGTCTGGTGGTACGACAACCCCAGCTCTCCGATCAACGCTACGTTCTACGGCACGGACCAGATCGGCTGGTGGCTCGCCGATCCGGGTGCCGGGTTCGACCAGGGAACGTACACGATCCGGGACCTCACCGGAGCCGTGAAGACGACGGTCGGCAACCCGTCGGCGGGCACCGGCCTCGACCTCCACGACTTCCAGGCGCTCCCCAACGGCGACTACCTCGGGATCCAGTACGTGAACGCGACCCTCGACCTTTCGTCGTGGGGGCTCTCCACGACACAGCCGATCCTCAATTGTCAGATCGTCGAGCTCAACCCGCAGGGTCAGGTCGTCTGGAGCTGGAGCACGATCGCGCATATCGACGTGGCGGCTGAGAACGCAAATTGGCATAGCTCGGTCCCCGACGTGATCCACATGAACTCCGTCCAGGAGCTCGGCAACCAGATCATCATGAGCGCCCGGCAGCTGGATGCGGTGTACGACATCAACATGACGACCGGCAACATCATCTGGAAGGTCGGCGGCACGCCGACCCCCCAGAGCCTCACCGTGGTCGGCAACACCTATCCTCAGGTCTTCTCCGGGCAGCACGACGCCCGGTACAAGTCGGGTGGAATGCTCACCGTGCACGACAACGCGTCCCAGGAGACGAGCAACTCAGTACGGGCGCTCCGCTTCCAGATCGACACGTCGACCCATACCGCCACGATCGAAGAGTCGGTGACCGACGCAAACCACCCCGGTCCCTCCCCCTGCTGTGGGAGTGTCGACAAGCTCAGTTCGGGGAACTGGGTCGTCTACTGGGGTCAATCGAACTACGTCACCGAGCTCACGCCGTCCGGATCACCGGTGATCCAGATCATCTTCCCTGGCTATGACACGTACCGGGTGGCCGCGGTGCCGACCTCCGGCGAGGCGCTGAGTCAGGGCATGGACGCGCAATACCCGCCGCTCAAGTTGTGAGGCACCCACCGTTGGCAGTGACGGCGTGGCGACCACTGCGCGCATCGTCGCCCCGGAGAGCGGATGGCTCGGAACTGGTCCTCGAAACTCGGGGAGCTCAGGTAGGCCGCTCTCGCACCCAGCCGCGCGGGTGGGGCATGGCAAGGTCGGCATAGGTCAGGATCCCCGACGGTCCTCCCACGACAGCGGGTATCGCATTGAGGGCGGGCACCGCGGTGATGATGTGTCCGATGGCCATGAATTCCTCGATGGTCTCGGCCTGGAAGTCCGGTGGCGGGAGAAAGTCGAGGTTGGCTATGACCGTCGGCAGTCCCTCGATGGTGATAACCCAGCCGTCCTTCTCGATGACCCAGTCCGGGTCGAGGGTGGAGCCTTTCTTCCAGCGGACCTTGAGATCGACGATCGTGCGGCCGCCACTGCGACCCTGCCAGCTCGCCGCGACCCCGGCAACATGGCCGGCAGGGATCGTCCATGACGCCATCACGAGGTCGGCCGTGGTCTGGGCGAAATCGGCCTCACAGACGATCTCGTCGAGCTCGACACCGAGCGCATCAGCAACCATTGCGACGGCTTCACCGAACACGGCGGTGCCGGTTCGGGCCATCTGGGGCAGTTCAGGATTGTCGATCGGTTGCCCGAATCCGGCGCGTCGTTCGGTGTCAGGAGAGTCGTAGAAGGTGGTATCAGCTGTTTCTGAGACGATGACCTTGTCGATGCGGCTGCAGATTCCGGCGATCGTGACGGCAACGAGCTCGGCGAACCCGGGGCTGACACCAGTGCCGAAGAGCGACGAACCGCCGCGTGCGCATGCCTCGACGAGGCGCTCCCGCTCTGCACCCAGATTCCCGCCCGTGATGAACGCGGCGGTGGCGACGACGTTGATGCCAGCCTCCAGAAGGCGGACGAGCTCGTCGACCGAGGGCCACATCGGGTTGTACACGACACAGTCGGGCTTCAACGCGACCAGTGCCTCGACGTCGTCGGTAGCGGCCACCCCCAGCGGAGCGATACCGACGAGCTCGCCGACGTCCACGCCGACTTTGCCGGGCGACCAGGCAAAGCACCCGACGAGTTCAAACGTCGGGTTGGTGCTCATCGCCTTGACCGATTCCTTGCCGACGTTTCCTGTCGTCCACTGCACCACTCGAATCGCCACGTCCGGGATCCTCGTTTCCTTGCCTGCGCTACTCGGCGCGCGAGAGAGCGTACATTTTCATCCTGCCACCAGATCGGGCGCAGTGGCGCGTTCTGACGAATCAGATCGATCCAGCTGACCAGGCAATTGCTGCTGCGCCCGGTTTCGTTCAGGGGCTTGTATCGGAGCAACGCACTCGGATCTCGGCGCCTGGCGCAAACGCGGCACGGCAGCTCAGCCGGCTACCCGGTGAATGGCCCGGGCTGGCTGATGTTGGAGGTCGTCGGGCCCCAGCGGTCGAGTCCAGCAGGCAAGTTCGAGGAGGATCCCGTCGGGATCCTGAAAGTACACGGAACGGACGAAGACCCCCGGGTGCAGGCTCTCGGCGATGCCCCACTCGCTATCGTCGTGGTTGGCCACCTCGGTACACGGAACCCCGGCCGCCACCAACCGTTCCCGGTATTCGTCGACGCGGTCGGCGGGGACCGAGAAAGCCACGTGGTTCATGGAACCGATGGCGCTCGTCAAGCTGCCCTGGTCGGGTCGGCCAGTCGGGGCCGAAACCCCGGGAACCGGCTCAGGTGCGTCGTGGAACCAGAAGAAGGCCAGGGCGTCACCGCCGCCGCAGTCGAAGAAGAAGTGCTGCCCCATGCCGGCCGGCAGCTCGATGGTCTTGATAAGAGGCATTCCGAGGATGTTGGTGTAGAAGTCCACGGTACGCGCCATGTCGCGACAGACCAGAGCCAGGTGGTTGACTCCCCCGAGCTCGAGCCGTGCATTGGACCTCGTCATGCGTCACCTTCCCTTCCCGCCGGGCGTCGCGCCAGGGACACGCGCCAGGGATACACAATACTGGGCCGCCCGCCGGATCCGGCGACGCGAGTGCGATTGAATGACACCGTCGAGAAGACCCCGGACCTGACTCTCTGGCCGAGCGCCACGGCGCATTGGCGATACCCGCGACACCGTGTGATGTCTCCGTGGCGTGCGGTGCAGCGGCAGTTCCTTGGGAGAAAGGCTTTTAGCCTGGCACCACCAAGCCGTTTGCCCTGGCCAAAGACCCGAACCACGATGCGCTGGGCTTGGCACGCCGGGCGAATGTCTTCCGATCGACGCTGTGGAGTCCGAACTTGGGCCTGAACCCGTGGGACCACTCGAAATTGTCGAGCAAGCTCCACACGAAGTACCCACGTATGTCCACGCCATCATCGAGCGCGCGCCGCACACCGCGCAAGACTTCGGCGAGATAGGTGATGCGTTCGGCGTCGTCGTCGGTGGCGATCCCGCTCTCCGTCAGGAGCACCGGCAGGCCGGTCATCGCGGCGGCTCGCCGAGCGCAGTGCTCGACACCCTGCGGCCAGTACTCGTAGCCCATTTGGGTTGTGGGGACTCCCGGATCGTTGGGAGCCTGGCCCTCGGGACCGAAGTGCACACGCGAGTAGCACTGGACACCGATGAAATCGTCGCCCGCCGTCGCCCGAAAAAACGTGTCTTCCAGAACCTCGCGGGCCGCTTCGAGAATGCTCTCCCCTCCCGGTTCCGCCACCATCTCGTCCATGGACAACGTCAGGCCAATGGGAAAGTCGCCAGGTCCCGATCGCAAGGCGTCGACGCCGAGGCGGTGCGCTCGCACCATGCTTTCGTTGACCGCCAGGTGGCGAGCGAAGCTGTCCTTCACTCCGGGTGAGGAGGATCCAAGGTCATAGCCCCGGACGCCGATGAGGTTGAGTTCGTTGATCGTGCATGCCCAGCCGATGAGGTCGCCGATATGAGCTCCGGCCCGGGTCACGAACCGCGCAAATGTCTCGGGCGCGTCCGCGGCCTCCCACCCGCCGCGCCTCATGAGCCAGGTCGGGATCGTGAAATGGTGAACGGTCACCACAGGAACAATGTCCCGTTCGCGGCACGCCGCGCAGATCCGGCGGTAGTACTCCATTGCGGCGTTGGAGAACTCGCCTTCGGCGGGCTCGATTCGGCTCCACTCGAGTGAGAAGCGGTACGCACCGAGCCCCATGGCTGCAATGAGCTCGATATCCTCGGGCCAGCGATGCAGTGAATCGCATGCGTCTCCGCTCGACTCGGCGTAGTCAGAGCTGGGGTCGTGTTCTCGTTCCCACGAATCGTTGTTGACGTTGCCACCCTCGACCTGATGAGCTGCGGTCGCCGTGCCCCAGAGAAATCCTTCGGGGAAGTCGAACTCGACCGTAGGCGTGTTGGCTCGGTCCACGACCGGTCACCCTAGTGTCCGACGGATGGTGTGGTCAGAAAGCCGCCGCGCCACGACGGCTTCACGTTCATGCGCCACGCAATAGCTGGTGGACCGCCGTCCACCCGGCTTGCGAAGAGATCTCTGACACGGGTCTCGGGGTACTGCGTTGTCATCCGCTCCCATTGGCGGCAGAATCGCGGAGTGCTCACTCGGTCGTCCGGATTCCTGACTCTCCGCACCGGCCCGGTTCCCGCGGCGGCGGAGTGCCTCCAGTCGGATGGCTACGTGGTACTCGACGGCGTCTTTGACCAGGAGGAGGTCGCACTGCTCTGCGCGGATGTCGAGCGGGTCTTCGAGGACTACCCACCCGACGAACGTGGAGATCCCTCCGAGCAATCGGCGCCGTTTCGCTACGAGATGCTCAATCGCAGCGGTGTGGTGCAACGCGCCGTGGGCCATCCTCGGATCCTCGAGGTGGTCGAGCCCCTGTTGGGAGAGGACTGCCACATCATCGCCAATACCGCCTGGTGGCAACGGTCAGGCGAGAACGACCACCTCGGTCGCTTCTGGCATATCGACGGAGGCCCACACGTCCCTCGTGACCCCAGTGTCGCCTGGGACACCCGGATCCCCTATCCCGTATTCGCCATCGCGGCGCACTTGTATCTCTGGGACTGCCCGATCGAGGCCGGCCCGACCGGGGTTGTTCCCGGAAGTCACACATCGGGACAGGCACCACCGATGGAACAGTTTGCCGACGACGACCTCGGGTGGGGTGGCCAGGGCGCCGTTCCCATCGTGGCCCGGGCAGGAGACGTTGCCCTCTTTGCCTCCGATCTATGGCACCGGCGGATGTCGCCTGGCCCCGGTGATCCTGGACGGATGTTCGTCCAGTGCCACTATGGGCGTCGCGATATCGCCCAACGAATCCGACCGACGTCCACGGTGAACCACCTGTCAGCAGAAGCGTTGGCGCGTGCCCGTACCCCAAGAGAGAGAACACTCGGCGGCTATCACCCACTGGGGTTCTACGACGGTTGACTGATCTCCCACGGGGCCAACGCACCGCCGGTCCCGAGTGAACGGACACGGCCGGGACCAGCGGGATGATCACCGCCCATCGGGATAGTCAACCAGCGGGCAGTGGTGCATAGGGCTCTACAGTGACCCAGCAGGTTGCCGGCGGAGGTTGGCCGGCGGTCGGCTTGCACAGGAGAGGTGATGGGGGCGAGTTGACCCGCAATTTGACCACCTGAGACTCGGTCGGCCCATACCGCTTGTCCGGTCCGTAGCTGAGGACATTCGCCCAGGTACCCGGGAAGTCGGTGATCTTGGACATGGCGGTGACGAAGGTGCGCCTGTTGAGATCGGGTCCAGCATCTTTGGCTGCGGTGGCAAACAGAGCGATGACTTCGCACCAGCCGGCGACGGGTCCCTGCTCCTCGATCACGTCGTTCATGTTCCCCGGTGGTATCTGGGGATAGACCTTGTGCCAGACGGTCCAGCACTTGCGCACACCGGTGTTGTAACCGCCTTGGCTTTCCGGGCGGGGGCCGTCAACGCCTCCGAGCGTCTCGGTGGTGAGGCCTTCCTGGCCGTCGAGCGCCTTCTTGTACGGAATCGGGATGAGTCCGAGTGCCGACTCGATGCTGTCTTCGTAGTCGCTCAAGAGGAGCTTGGGATAGTACTGCTGGTCGGTCTCGGCCTGGAGCACTGGGAAGAACACGTTGAACGGGATGAGGGGGATCACCGAGGTGACCCCGGCGTTGCGCAGTTGCTGGATGACCAGTGGCGCCTGACTGTCGGTGGTCGCCGTCTCCGTGGGGTCAGAGGCGATGGTCTCGACCACCGGGGTGACCCCGACGGCGCGCAGGTCCGGCAACAGATAGCTGTTGAGTGCCAACTGGTCGGAGGCCCGGTCCCCGGAGATCACCCCGACCGTCTTGGACTTCCCGAGCAGGCCCGAGTGGATGCCCCACTCGACCACCGCCTTCAGGATCACCGCCTGATCGGGTCCCGTCCACCACAGGTAGGGCGAGCCCTGGTTCGTCCAGTCGGTGACCGTGGACCACTGGCCGATGAACGGGGTCTGCCCCTCCTGGGTGATGCACAGCTCGTTGTCCCCGGTCCACGCCCCGATTCCGTCGAGCACGGCAAACGCCGCCGGGGATCCCTCGGTCCAGGTCTTGCAGTCCGCACGCATGACCGCCTCGTTGGTCGGGTCGAAGGTGGTGATGATCGGGTTGATCTTGCGTCCGTTGATCCCGCCGCTCTTGTTGATCTGGCCGACGAAGAGGTCGATGGCCTTCTGCTGTTCGCCGTACTCGGCGTCCTCGGCGAAGCCCTCCTGTCCGGCAAGGGAATTGAGGGACACCACGGGGAAGACCACATTGATGGTGTGGTCGGTGACCCCCCGGGCCGAGGTACTGGCCGAGCTGACCGGGGAGGGGCCGGCGCCGACTGAGCCACCGTTGGCCGGGCCGACGGTCGATGTCGTGGCGGAGGAGCCCGACGGCGCGGTGGCCACCCAGATGGTGACGCCGGCGATGACCGCAGCGATCAGGGCCACCGTCCGCACCTGGGTGGCGCGGGGTCGTCGGACAAAATGCCCCCACGATCGGGCCAGCGCTCCCAGTGGGTTCCACCGGCTCTGTCCGCTCATGCGCATCGCTCCTTCGAGTGTTCCGGGTTCCATGCCGATGACACCGACTCGGTTGCCATGCCACACATGCGGGCTGCGCACGCGTCGCTCGTTGGTCGCCTGATCAATGCCACTCGTCCTAGTGTGGCGGGCATGGCAGCCCGTCGCGTCGCAATCGTGCCGCACACTCACTGGGACCGTGAGTGGTACAAGCCCTACCAGGAGTTTCGCCTGAATCTGGTCGACATGTTCGACATCCTTCTGGATTTGCTCGAATCTGACGACAGCTATCCCTACTTCATGCTGGACGGGCAGATGGCCGTCGTCGACGACTACCTCGAGGTGCGGCCCGAGGACGAGGAGCGCATTCGGGCGCTGGCCACGGCTGGTCGCATCGGCATGGGGCCCTGGTACATCCTGATGGACGAGTTCCTGGCCTCGGGCGAGACCATCATCCGTAACCTGCAAATGGGTCTTCGCCGCGCAGCGACCTTCGGTGGCGCCATGAGCGTCGGCTATCTGCCTGACATGTTCGGTCACATTGCGCAGATGCCGCAGATCCTCCGACTGGCGGGATTCACCGACGCCGTCGTCTGGCGAGGCGTGCCGTCCACGGTCACCAAGAACGGATTCATTTGGGAAGCGCCCGATGGATCCACCGTGCGGGCCGAATATCTTCACGATGGCTACAGCAATGGGGCCACCCTCCCGGATGAGGCCAAAGCGCTTGTGGACCGTTTGGCCGGCCATCTCGAAGAAGTCGGGGACTTCCTCATCGATGACCTGTTGTGCATGAACGGCTCTGACCACCTGATGCCCCAGCCTTGGCTGGGCCGGGTCGTGGCCGAGGCCAACGAGCTTCAAGACAGCTTGTTCTTCGATGTCACTTCCCTTCCCAAGTACCTGGCCACCGCGCCGGAAAACGCCTTGGAGCGCTGGAAAGGAGAGCTTCGCTCGGGCTTCCGCGCCGACATGCTGATGGGTGTCACTTCGAACCGGGTCGACGTAAAGCGCGTAGGTGGACTGGCCGCACGCGAGCTGGAGCGACGAGCGGAACCCCTGGCAGCGCTCTTCCTGAAGCCCTCGCAGTGGCCAAAGCGTCAGCTCGAGCTGGCCTGGACGGAAATCGTACGCAACTCGGCTCACGACTCCATCTGCGCCTGCTCGGTCGACGAGGTCGTCGATGCCGTCATCCACCGCTATGGCGAAGCGCGCACGATCGCCAAGGGAGTGGCTGATCGGGCCGCCACATCGTTGGCGCAATCGCTGGCCGAGCCCGGAACCTACGTGCTCAATCCGGCCCACCGGACCCGTTCGGGGGTCGTCGAGGTTGTGGTCGGCGTAGTCGAACCACCGACCCTGGATGTGCAGGTGTTGTCCGAACATGCGGGCCGTCCCAATGGGATGGTGCTCGATGCCGAGACGGTCCGCACTATCTTGGGGATGCTCCAGAGCCCGCAGATCGAGCACGATTCGTGGTTGCAGGACATCGTCATCGAAGAGGACGAGGAGACCATCGACATCACGTTCTCGGTGGGACCTGACGAGCGCCATGACGCACCCATCGCCCAAGCCAAGCGGGACATCTACGCTCGCATGGAGGCACGGCCCGATGCCGTGATCCGGTTGGGCCTGAACCAGCCGACCACTCGGCGCATCGCTGCCCGCGTGGCCGGAGTGCCCGGCTACGGATGGCAGCCGTTCGAACCGGTGCCATTGACCCACCCGGTCGTGGTGAGCGCATCCGGAGAGTCGGTATCGCTCTCCAATGGTCTCGTGTCGGTCGAGGTAGACACGGTGCTCGGCTCGTTTTCCCTCAATGGACAGGCAGGCTATGGCCAGCTGGTCGATGGCGGGGACTTGGGCGACTCGTACAACTATTCCCCGCCTCGCGACGACGCCATCGTGGACACGCCGAGGGCGGTGACGGTGCGCCTTTCCGAACAAGGCCCGGTGCGGGCGCAGGTGGTGATCACAGCGAGCTACCTCTGGCCCGATCACGTCGACGGCAGCTCGCAGACCAGGGTCGGCGAGCAATCCGCGGTGGTCGAGACTTCGCTCGAACTCAGGGCGGACGAGCCAGCCGTACGGGTGACCACGTCATTTGTGAACCCGAGTCGCGACCACCGACTGCGAGTGCACCTACCACTGCCCGAGCCGGCCCGAACGTCACAGGCGGACTGTGCCTTCGCCGTGGTCGAGCGGGGACTCACGGCCGAGGGCCGTCCGGAAGAATTCGGCCTGCCCACGGCTCCGGCCCGGCGCTTCGTCTCGGCGGGGAACCTGACCGTCGTCCATGATGGTGTCTGCGAGTACGAGCTCGTCGACGTCGCGGCCACCCCCCTTGGCGATGCCGCTTCCACGATCGCGTTGACAGTGCTTCGCTCGACCGGAATGTTGTCCCGGGCTGGCATGGCCTATCGACCCTTCCCGGCCGGTCCCGTGACCCCGGTCGAGGGACTCCAGATGGTTGGCCGTTCGGTCGAGCTGCACTACGCACTCGCAGTCGGTGTCGATGACCCCTATGCCCTTGCCGACGACATCCTCCTGCCGATCGAGGTGTTAGCCAGTCTGGGGGGAGGCGATCGTCCATCAACCGGGAGCGAGCTGAGCATCAGCGGCGCCGAGGTGAGCGCGGTCCGCCGGGATGGCCGGGTGCACGAGGTCAGGGTCTTCAACCCCGGCGCTGCACCAACAACGGTCACCATCGACGGACGGGCCGGCTGGCTCGTCGACCTGCGCGGCTATCCCGAGAGGCCGTTCGAGGAGTCCTTCGAGCTTCGCCCTTTCGGGATCGCCACCGTCCGGCTGCTCAGCACCTGACGGCGACGTCGTTCGGTCAGCTGACTCCCCCCGCAAACGCCACGAGCAGGCGCAGTCTCACGCTGCGTGACAGACACCTCTGATGCCCATTGCCAGGATGAGCGGTTGATCCGAGGCATTCGAGCAGCACGCTCAATCGAAGCAAATCGATGTCACGGAAATGTGGCGTTGGCAATGGTGCTCCCCATATTTGACGATGGTGCATCCGAATGCACAGGTGTATCGTCACAGCCACGGACAAATGTCCGTAAGGGCTAGTCCCCTGAGTTGTTGATTCGTAAGAAATATCGGTCGACCCGGAATTTTCGTCTCGACCGGCGCGTTCCCGTCGTTGTCAGCAACGATGGGAGACGACCATGTCGCCAAGGGGACGACCGAAGACAGAGCTGCTGCTGAGCGACGAGGAGCGCGAGTTCCTCGAACGCCTGACCAGGCGGCGCAAGAGCGCCCAGGCGCTGGCTCTGCGAGCCCGGATCATCCTGGCCTGTGCGACAGGTGACACCAACCAGGCGGTGGCCGCCGACCTGCGGATCAACAGTGCCACTGTGGGCAAGTGGCGTCGGCGGTTCGTGGAGAAGCGCCTCGAGGGTCTGTTCGACGAGCCTCGGCCCGGGGCGGCGCGCACGGTCACCGACGACAAAGTCGAGGCCGTGATCGTGAAGACCCTGGAAGAGAAGCCGGCCGACGCCACCCACTGGTCCACTCGGTCGATGGCCGACGCCCTCGGGATGAGCCAGACGTCGATCAGCTTGATCTGGCGGGCCTTCGGACTGCAGCCCCATCGGGCCGAGAGCTTCAAGCTGTCCACCGACCCGCTGTTCGTGGACAAGGTCAAAGACATCGTGGGGCTCTATCTCGATCCTCCCGAACGGGCTGTGGTGCTGTGCGTGGACGAGAAGTCCCAGATCCAGGCGCTGGCCCGCTTCCAACCGATCCTGCCCATGATGCCCGGCACCCCCGAACGACGAAGCCACGACTACATCCGCCACGGCACCACGTCGCTGTTCGCGGCGCTCGACATGGCCACCGGCAAGGTCATCGGATCAATGCACCGACGCCACCGGGCCGTCGAGTTCAAGAAGTTCCTGGTGCGAATCGACGAACAGGTTCCCGAGAACCTCGAGGTGCATCTCATCCTCGACAACTACGCCACCCACAAGACTCCCGACATCCAACGGTGGCTGTTGCGCCACCGCCGGTTCCATCTCCACTTCACACCGACGTCGGGATCGTGGTTGAACATGGTGGAGCGTTGGTTCGGTGAATTGACCACCAAGAAGATCAAGCGCGGCGCCCATACCAACGTGCAGAACCTCGAGCGCGACATCCGCGACTGGATCGTCCTGTGGAACGACAACCCCCGGCCCTACGTTTGGGTCAAAACGGCAGATCAGATCCTGGCTTCACTCGCACGATATTGCGAGCGAATCAGCAACTCGGGACACTAGGGGCGTCGGCGGTTTTGCGACTTCAGCCGCACTGGGGATTGTGGGTCATACCCGCGCGGTATCGGCAGGGAGTTGACCACCGACGGACCACCACAAACCATCGGAGGAGAAAACCGCATGAACAAGCAGTTGAAGAAATGGGGCCGGCGCGGCTCGGCCATTGGGGTATTGGCATTGGTCACGTCAGTCGGGTTCGGAATGGCCGTCAGCTCGGCCGCGCCGCGGCCTCGGGCAGCTGCCAGCGTCAGCAGCGCCCTCCCAAATGTCGCCAACTGGTCCAACACCCTTGCGGTCAACACGAACGGGTGGTGCGGGTTTTCCACTTGTAACGGGGTCCAGAGCCCCACGACCTACGGCACAATCGACATCGTGCCCTCGACGTTCTCCAACTACGGCGGGTACGCGCCGAAGGTCAAAGGACCGGTCGGCCGACGACCTCGTACGCTCGTGTGACGGGTGCCGGCGACTCCTCTATCGGGTGTCTCACCCAACCGGGGAATGTCTCCGCACCAGGCAACGAGAACTGCAGCGGGCCCTACACCCTGTTCGGAAATGATCATGCAGCCACCGTCTTCCCCACAAACGGGTTCACGACGTCGATCAAGATCGAACTCAGCAAGCCGTGGGCAAACGCGAACCCGGGCCAGGTGGTCGACTGGGACGTGGCGCTCAACAGCAATACGGACGCCTACCTCGAGGACTACGCCTTCAACCTGTGTTCGACGACGGCCGGTGGCGGAGGCTGGTACGTGAGCACCAGCAACGGTGCCGGTGGATGCAGCGCCGGTCCCGCAGAGATCACAGTGGGCGGCTGGTATACGTTCACGACGGACTTCCACACCGTGGGTTCCGAGGTCGACGTGAACTACTCGATCACGAATCGATCGGGCACCCCGGTCGCCGGCTTCCCGATCAACAACGTGGATTCCGGACATGCAGCGACCGCAGTGGGTGGGCCTGACTACGGTTGGCTCCCCGACGAAGACGCTCTCGGACTTCCGATCGCCGATTCGTCGCTGACGCTGAACGGCTGACAGAACACCTGACGACAGCGGCAACTCACCTCTGGACCCGGATCCTGCGATCCTGTCCGGGGGTGAGTTGCCGCGTCGGCGGCTGCGACCAGCTCACGGAGCGAGTCGGGTGGGTCGCGATTCCACCGAGCGGAGGGGCTGATCCGAATCCCGACTGGCGGCTGCGGCCGTGGATTCCGAGCGGCAGGCAATGCCGCTACTGGGGTGGAGGTCTGTCGGCCTGAGCCCGTTGGATGATTGCCTCGACGACGTCAGTCTTTGCGTCAGCATAATCCTGGGTGCTCGGCCAGTCTTGCTTGGCGAGATCTCCCTTGGTCTGTGCATAGAGGACGCGATCCTCAGGCTGCCGGCGAAGCCAGTCTCGAAACACGAGGTACTTGGCAATCTCGGATGATCCGACCGTGAATACGTGTACGTGCACGTCGTGTGCACGAGTTCGCAACATGCGATGCTCGTGAAACCGGGGCTCACGCACCCGCAGTTCGTACCCCGCCTGGACCAGACTCCCAAGGTAGGCCGACTCATCGGCGGAATCAGCGACGGTGAGGCAGATGTCGATGATTGGTTTGGCAGCCAGCCCTGGGACCGATGTCGATCCGATGTGGTCCACAGCGATGGCACGATCGGCCAGGGCGCAGACGATCGTTTCGCGCTCTTGCTCGAAGCGGATCGGCCATTCCGGGTCGTAGTCGGCAATGACGATGTCGGTCTTCTCCAATCCACCGATGAAGATCCCTGGATCGCCGGAACGCACCCACCAGATCATGTCACTCGTGTATCCGACGGTGCCATCACAAGCGTGTACACCTGCCGGCCGCTCGTCCGATTGGCTGCCACTTCCCAGATGGTCGGGAGGTCGGTGATTGTCCGTAGGCAGGGCTGACAGACGGCGCGGCAGAGGCCGATCCGAGCAGTATGTCTGGCACCATGCGCCTGGGCGGACGAGGAGCCGCCAGAAGAGCGTCTGGTGCGAGACCAGGCGATGCGCTCGCACTCCCCGCCTATTCCAATCTCGGCCGCGAAAAGGGCCAGGCCCTGAGCAGAAAGAGGGGCAGGGTAGCTGCTCAAGGGCCCGGCCTACCTGATGGCAGCCACACGGCGGGAAACCATCGGGGTTGTACGCAACAGCCATGCCCGATTCCCGGGCCAGAGAAACATCCATGCCCGTGGGAGATCTGTGCGCCCCGTTTGCCGTTTGATGTCAGTTGCTGACCTCCGCCGATAAGTCCCTCGGCGACGAAGGCCACGGGATCGACGAGCAGATGACACGTCGCTCCTGGTCAGAGCCTTCGCTGAAGGGTCCCACGTCACATTGGCGGCGCGGGTACGAAGGCACCAAGTTCGCCCACGAGGTTGAGCATCGACAGCGTGGGGTCGAGCTCCTCGGTCGTCGCTTCGCATTCGACCACGGTCTTGATCAGGATGGCCAAGTCAGAGGGAAACACGATCCCATGGCCGCGCAGAAGGTGGACCAGCCGGCTCAACACATCACCGAGCCTCACGTCCTTCAGGCCCGCGTCGGCGGCAGGGTGGAGAAGCGCCGCAAGTTGTGATCCGAACTCGGCGCGGTTGACGGGGCGCGTGGTTCGACAGACCGAGAGCACTGCGCTTGCGAGTGGTGCAAGTACCCACGTCTCTGCCAGCGTGCCCGAGCCTGCGCAACGAGCCATGCAGGCCGTACCAATCGATTGTGAATAGTGGAGCCGCTCAATGAGATGGCTCGAGCGATGCCCCTGTTCGTTGGGAACGGTGTCGGAGAAGCGACACGCTCCGGCTGCTACACGGGCTGACTCAATACGGGCAGACGCCTCCATAGCCGTACCAGGTGATTGGGAACGAGGTCCCACTAGAGCTTATGTCGCCAGTTTTAGCGATATATGCCGACCCATTACATTCTTGCATGTAGTAATACTCTCGATCGAGCGATCCCAACGGAGTGACTTTCCCTCCAGTTATTCCATTCGCTTTTGAAATCTGCAGCGTTCCTACCTTGGCAAGTTCGTCGAGGTTTCCGTCACTCTCTGCTCGCTCGAGAATCCATTCTGCCTGGGTTCCGATCGTATACTGGCTTGGCCAGGTCGTATAGAACAAGAGAGCATCACTCTGAGTCTCATCATTTATGAGAATCAAGGCCTGCCCAGACCCTGAATGCTGTACAGCTACGAATACTTGATCGTCCGGCTCAACTGGGAAGTTCTCAATTTCCTGCTCGTAAGGTTGGTAGGGGTAAAGCTCGTACCATGCGTAGTATTCCTGGGGCGCGGTCTGCAGTTCCTCAGTTCCTGCTTGTGCGAGCAGATTGTTATCGTGGAGGCCGGTACCGAGACCCGGCCAGATAGATGCATCCGGGGTGCTCGTTTGGGTGTCGTCGTGAGCAATCTTTGGAACCGTCCACTGCTGCTCGGCTTGGGTATACGTAACGCTGCTCGCCACAAAACCAGCCCAGTTGAGGTAGGGAAACGGTCCGGTTGCAGGAACGTTATCCGGCGAGACGCCGGTGGGCGGTATCGTCGGGAGGTGGCGAGCGCCTTGCTTGCACTTCGGAACGATCCACTTCGTAGCGGAAGACTGTATGTGATTCGGAACGGTGCCTGATGATTGACCGAGCAGTTCGGCGACCGGCATTCCTTGCCCGGGAGAAGGAGTTAGAGCCCTGATCGCATATCCGTTGCAGCTGACGGGAGTGTTCGTCAAACTTGAGACGGACGTCACATCGGGCGACTCAGACTGGGCGGTTGATGCCCCTGCGCCTACCGAACCACCGATTGGTGCAAATCCGAAAATGAGTAAGCCTCCAGCAAGCAGTGGTACGAGCATCAGCCGTTTCGATGTCATTCCGTTTCCGTCCGCTTGATGGCGCGCTGCTGCTGACCCTGACTCACGTCCTTACACCCGGTGCGGCCTCTCCCGCTTCACCATATGTATTCGTGCAAAGTCCAGATACACCCGAATCGGGTGTATCTGGACTGGTTACCTGACCTCCCAGCGTTTGGCAGATGAAACCCGGCGAGGTCGCGGACGCAGAGTCTGCAACACTCAAGGCGGTGAGGAAGACGATTCGAAGGCTGGACGCCCGGCTCCTCATGCGCCAGCAGATCCCCGGCTCGCCCGACACCATGGCCACCGGCCACAACGCGATCTGCTCCGCGCGAGCCCCTATAGCCTCCGCCCTACGGCCCGTATAGTCCTCGAGCCCGCTGCAGCCGATATGCGGCGTGCCTGCGAAGTTCTCGCTGACGAGTTGGAGCCACTCGCCTGAGCTGTATTTGCAGAGGACATCCGACCATCGCGCACGCCCGGCACGGCCGGAAGCTTGGGTCGAGACCGAAGGACAAGAACTACCAGGTCAACCGGGTGTCGGAGGGGGGACTTGAACCCCCACGCCCTTTCGGGCACTAGCCCCTCAAGCTAGCGCGTCTGCCTATTCCGCCACTCCGACGAAGTGGCACCGATCTCTGGATCGGGGCGATTGGCATGGTAGCGCGCTCCGACCCACGTCCTCGTCTCCGGGACCTGCAACTGCGGTACCGCTCCGGGGCCATGCTCCGGACCTGGTCAGTGCTGTTCGGTGGTCGGTCCGGCGGTCAACCGGCTCCAGACCGCCACGTTCCAGAGGACCCCGTCGACCGAAGGGTTGTAGCCGGCGTTGGCCAGCTGGACCCCGTTGGCGATCAACTCGGGCTCGCCGAAAAGCGGAAGCGCAACCATCTGGTCCCAGAGCTGGTCGTCGATTTGGGCATACACCGCGGCGCCGGTGACCGGATTGAGGTCCTCCGAGGCTTGCGCGAAGAGCTGGTCCACCTGGGGGTCGTCGAACATGCTCCAGTCCTGGCTGTCCAAGGTCCCTGTGTGCCCTTCGCCGTCCGAGTACCACCCCTGCGTCGCACTCTCGAACGCACCGAAGGACCGCGTCACCAGGACCATGTCGTAGGCGTTCGATGCCGCGGCAGCCGCCACTCCCGCCATGCCGTCTACCGGGACCACGGTCACCCCGATACCCGCGCTGCGCAGCTGGGCGGCGAGGGCGTTCCCCACGTCGGCGATCCACGGATCCCCCTCCTCGACCGCCATCCGCAGGACCAAGGGCCGCCCACCGGCATCGACGTAAGCCCCCGCTGGGTTCTGGTGGTACCCGACGCTGCCCAGGAGCTGGTCGGTGGCCGCAAGGTTTTCCTGGGTGTATTCCCCGGCAGCAGTCGACTCGTCGTAGGAGCTCTGCCATGCGACGGCGAGATGGTCCTGGTTGACCACCATGTCCGGATCGACAGACCCGAAGGTCCGAGTGAGGAGAGCCGTCCGGTCGACGGCGTGGGCGATCGCCTGTCGGGCGGCCACCCGGTCGGTCATCGTGGAGTGGGTGTTGAACTCGAGGGACAGCAGGTCGAGCGACGGCTTGATGTAGCTCTGGGTGTTCGGGAGGCCGGTGACCGCGTTGAGCGAGCTCAGGTCGAACGACTCGGGCTGCGAGACCGCGTCGCTACTCGAGGCCAGGGACCCGATCCAGCCGGAGGGAGCCTTCGCCGCGGAGACTTCGACCCGGTCAAGCACCGCCTTGGTACCCCACCACCGCGAATTTCGCACGAGAGTGGCCGTGTCGCCCGGCCCGACCGAGGCGACCAGCATCGGGCCGGCCGAGAGGTCGACCGCACGGTCGAACCGTGCAAACCCGGTGTTCCATCCGACCCTGCGGGCGATGTGGGCCGGGACCATGTGGTCGAACATGATTCGCCAGTCGGTGAACGGGGTCGCGAACACCACCGTCACCGTCCTCCCATCGGTACTGCCGGTGACGGACCTCACCTCCCGGTACCCGAGGGTGGAGGCGACCTGGTCCGGCTGGCCGTCGGCATCTATCCCGGTCCCCCGCTGCGACTGCCAGGCATAGATGAAGTCGTCGGCCGTGACCGGGACCCCGTCCGACCAGACCGCCTTCGGGTTGATGACGTACTGGACGGTGAGCGGGGACGTCGAGACGACCTCCACACTCGTGAGGAGGTCCTCGTTGACCTCGGGAACCAGCTTCGGGTTGATCACGTAGGCGCTCGGGAGCACCGACGCCAGCAGTGCCGGTGACGACGACGACGCTCCCTCGGGAGTGTTCGGATTGAACCCCGCCCACGGCTCCGCGAGGTGCACCGTTGCCGACCCTCCGGTGGTGGTCACGAGCGGCGGAACCTGCGGTTGATCGACCTGGCTGATGCGCTGTGCGTCACTGTGATCCACGGTGGTCACCACCCCGATGATCACGATGATGACGAGCGGCAGCGTCCATCGGGCGCGGTGTTCCCGCCAGATCGATGGAATGCGGGGCCGGCGCGCGACGGGCTCGGCGCCGGGAGCGCTCACTGCAGACGCAACAGGAGGATCACGTTGGTAAAGGCAAAGATGACAGCCACGGTCACGGTGATCCGGTCGAGGTTCTTCTCCACCACCGTGGAGCCCGCCGCGGCCGAACCGACCGAGCCACCGAACATGTCCGACAGCCCGCCGCCCTTGCCGCTGTGCATGAGGACCAGGAAGATGAGCGCGAGACAGGCGATGATCTGGAGTACGACGATGACTGCGGTCAACAACACGGCTGCGCCCTCCTCAGGTTCCAGGCCGAGGAAACGCTACCAAACTCACTGGCTGCCCCGGACCGCGGCCCGGACGATCTCGACGAAGAGCGCGGCATCCAGGCTGGCTCCCCCCACCAGCGCGCCGTCCACGTCCGGGCAGGTCAGCAGCTGTTCCGTGTTGTCCGCATTGACAGAGCCGCCGTACTGGATCCGGATCTGCTCTCCGGCATCGGGTCCGGACGCGCCCGCCACCACCTCCCGGATCCAGGCGCAGGCCTTCTGGGCATCGTCGGGCGTTGCCGCCTGTCCGGTCCCAATGGCCCAGATCGGCTCATAGGCGATCACCATCCCGCCGGCCGACTCTCGGGGAATCGCCTCCATCGCGGCGGACACCTGGGTCGAGAGTCGGTCCGCGGTCAGGCCCTCCTCGTGTTCGTCGAGCGTCTCCCCCACGCAGCAGATCGGGATCATCCCGTTGCGCACGACCGCCCGCAGCTTGGCCGCCACCGTCTCATCGGTCTCCCCGAAGAGCTGACGGCGTTCGGAGTGTCCGACGATGACATAGCGGACGTGGAGTCTGGCCAGCATCACCGGGCTCACCTCTCCGGTGAACGCGCCGGCGTCCTCGGCGGCACAATTCTGTGCACCGAGCGCGACCGGCACGCCCTCGCCCTCCAGCACCGATTGCACCGAGCGGATGTCGGTGAAGGGTGGGTGGACCGAGACATCGACCGTCGCGACGTCGCCGGCCTGGAGTCGCAACCCCAGGTCGCGGGCAGCGTGGATCGCCTCGAGGTGGTCGAAGTTCATCTTCCAGTTGCCGCTCACCAGGGGACGGCGGCGGGTGCCGGCATCGGTCACGGTGCGATGGGATCCGCCGAGCCCGGCGCGCTGGGGGCGTTACGGGCTGCCCGGAGGGCGGCCAATCCTGGCAGGTCGCCGTATTCGAGAAGCTCGAGCGTCGCTCCCCCACCGGTGGAGATGAAGCTGATCTGCTCGGCCAGGCCGAGCTCGTCGATCGCGGCGGCGCTGTCCCCACCGCCGACGACGGTGTACGCGCCGCTCTCCGCCATCGCCCGGGCAACGGCCTTGGTCCCGGCGCTGAAGCGGTCGTCCTCGAACGCCCCCATCGGCCCGTTCCACAGGACCGTGCCGGCCCCGGCAATGACCTCGCCGTAGGCGTCGGCGGTTTCGGGACCGATGTCCAGCCCCTGCCACCCCTGGGGCAACTCCGTACCGACACTCCGCACGGCGCCCTCCGTGCAGTCACACCCGAAGGCGGCACCGGGCTCGAGGGCCACGAGATCGGTCGGAAGGAGGATCGGTGTCGGCAATGCCAGGAGCCGGGCGCAGTCGTCGATCCGGTCCCGGTCGACGAGCGAGCCTCCGACCTCGTGGCCCTGGGCTGCCAGGAACGTGAACGCCATCGCGCCGCCCACCAACAACACGTCGACACGATCCAGGAGCGCCTTCAGGACACCGAGCTTGTCGGCGACCTTGGCCCCGCCGACCACCGCCACGAACGGCCGGCTCGGAGAGCCGAGGAGCGCACCGAGCGCATCGAGCTCTCGCTCGAGCAGGAACCCGGCTGCGCTGGGGAGATAGGCCGGAGGCCCGACCACCGACGCGTGCCGACGGTGGCAGACGCCGAACGCATCGTTGACATAGACGTCGTGGGAGTTGACCAGCTTCTCGACGAACGACGGGTCGTTCGCCGTCTCGCCCGGGTCGAAGCGGAGGTTCTCCAGCAGCTCGACCTTGGGGGCGAGGCGGGCCAGGTCCTCTCGCACCGGGCCGATCTCCCAGCGGGCATCGGGAGCGCCCTCGGGCCGGCCGAGGTGGGTGCAGGCGGTGACCGATGCACCCCGTCCCAGGAGATAGTCGAGTGTCGGCAGGGCCGCCCGGATCCGGAAGTCGTCGGTGACCGTGGCAGGCTCGCCGGCGCACGGCCGCAGCGGCACGTTGAAGTCGACCCGGACCAGCACGCTCGCACCCGCCAGGTCGGGCAGCTCGCCGAGCAACGGCAACCCCCGGAGTAACGGATTCTCCCCATTCTGGCTCATGGCCGCATCCCCCTCTGTCCCCCTTGTCCGTTTCGCCCTTGTCTGGTTCGTCCGTCGTCCGTCGTCCGGATCCTGCTCTGCCGTGCCGCCTTCGGGATCAGGTTCCGGCACCGACCACCAGTGAGAGATCGACCAGCCGGTTCGCATACCCCCACTCGTTGTCGTACCAACCCTGAACCTTGACCAAGGTGATACCCGAGGCGGAGGGCATCACCATGGTGAGCCCGGCGTCGAAGGTGCACGAAGCGGGGCTCCCGATGATGTCGGACGAGACGATCGGGTCCTCGGTGTAATCGAGCACCTTGGCCAGCGGACCCGACGAGGCGGCTGCGGCGAATGCGGCGTTGACCTGATCCACGGTCACCGACCCGGCAACCACTGCGGTGAAATCGGTGATCGAACCGTCGGGGACCGGTACCCGGAGGGCCGTCCCGTCGAGCCGACCCTGCATGGTGGGCAGCACCATGCCGGTGGCCCGCGCGGCACCGGTGGAGGCGGGCACGATATTGACCGCTGCCGCCCGTGCGCGGCGGAGGTCCTTGTGCGGCAGGTCGAGGAGGTTCTGGTCGTTGGTGTAGCCGTGCACCGTCGTCATCAGGCCGGACTCGATGCCGAAGGCATCGTCGACGACCTTCACCATCGGGACGAAGCAGTTGGTGGTGCACGAGGCGTTGGACACCACGAAGTCCGTTGCCGGGTCGAACTGGTCGTCGTTGACCCCGATCACGAAGGTGGCGTCCACCCCGCTGGCCGGGGCCGAGATGATCACCCGGCGGGCACCGGCTTCGAGGTGTGCAGCAGCCGACTCCCTGGTCGTGAAGAGGCCGGTGGACTCGACGACCACGTCCACGTCGAAGCGATCCCACGGCAGGGCCTTGGGTTCGCGTTCTGCGAGCACCGCGATCGGGGCGCCGTCGAGCACGAGGGCACCGTCCTCGACCGTCACCTCGGCGCCGAGCCGCCCGTGGGTCGAGTCGTAGCGGAGCAGGTGGGCGAGGGTTTCAGCCGAGGTGAGATCGTTGACCGCGACCACCTCGACGTCGGCGCCGAGCGACCGGGCCGCCCTGAGAACGTTCCTACCGATGCGGCCGAAGCCGTTGATGCCGATCCGTACCGTCATTGCTCTACTGCCTCACTCTTCGCTCTACCACGCGCACCCGTCACCTGTCCGTCCTGCTCTCCGTGCCCCTCTGACGAGCGGAGCACATCCACGCTAGGACATTCCGGGCCTCAGGGCCATCATCCGAGCAGATCAGAGAGGGCGGACGCCAGTTTGGCGGGATCGTGGGCCCTCCCGTTCGGCCTCGCCAGGCGTGCCTCCACGACCGGGACCGGGCAGGACCCGACCGCCATGGCCGCGCTGTCGCAGAGCACCCGGTCGACCTCGATCCCATGGTCCACCAGGGCTGCCACGTGCATGGCCACGTCGTACGAGGCGGTCTCCGGCTCCTGGGGCCGGAGGTTGCAGACGTAGACCTTGGCCGCCGGCGATCCCGCGATCCCCTCCCGGATCTCTGGGACGGCCACCGCCGCCAGGACACTGGTGAACAGGGACCCCGGACCGAGGACGATCTGATCTGCCCGCCGGAGCGCCTCGATCGCCTCGGCCGGTGCCCGGGGGTCGGACGGGACGAGTGACACGTGGCGGATGTGGTCCGTGCCCATGACCGCGACCTGTCCGGCCACCGAGCCGCTCTCGGTCTCCGCCTTCAGCACCACCGGCTCAGTGGTTGCCGGCAGTACCCGGCCGCGTACGCCGAGGAGGCGGCAGGCCTCGTCGATCGCTTCCACCGGCCCGGCCGATCCCTCCATGAGTCCCGCCAGGATCAGGTTGCCCAGCGAGTGCCCGGCGAGCTCGTCGTCGGCGAACCGGAACCCGAAGGCCCGGGCCAGCGGCGACCCGGGCTCGGCCAACGCCACCAGGCACTTCCGGAGATCACCGGGCGCGACGATGTGCAGCATCTCGCGGAGCCTGCCCGACGATCCGCCGTCGTCGGCAACCGACACGATGGCGGTCACCTGGTCGGTGTAGGAGCTGACCGCGCGCAGCGTTGCCGCCAGCCCGTGGCCACCGCCGATCGCCACCACCCGCCGTCCCCCCGAGGCAGGTGGCACACCGGGAGGGCTCACCGGTCCACGTCCCGGTGGAAGACGGTGGTGGCCAGCCCGTGCGCAGCGAGGAGCCGGGAGAGCTCTTCGGCCAGGACCACCGAACGGTGCCGACCCCCCGTGCACCCCATGGCCACCGTCAGGTACGACTTCCCCTCCTTGATGTAGGCCGGGATGAGCATGGTCAGCAGATCGTCGAGTTTGGCCAGGAACTGGGCCGTCTCCGGCCGTTCGAGCACGAACGCCCGTACCTCGGGCTCGAGGCCGCTGTGCTGGCGGAGGGTCTCGTCCCAATAGGGATTGGGGAGAAAGCGGCAGTCGAACATGAGGTCGACGTCGAGCGGCACCCCGTGCTTGAACCCGAAGGAGACGATGGAGGTGCCCATCGCGGCGCCCGACTCCTCGCCACCGAAGACCTCGAAGAGCCGGGTCCGAAGCTGGTTGACGTTGAGCTCCCCGGTGTCGATCACCAGATCGGCTCGATCCCGCAGGCTGCCCAGCAGCTGCCGCTCGTCGGCGATCGAGTCGACCACGCCGCGCGCGGCCTGGGGATGGCGCCGGCGGGTTCCCTCGAAGCGCCGGATGAGCACGTCGTCAGCCGCATCGAGGAAGAGGATCCGGACCCGGTTGCGACCGGCGACGAGGGCATCCACCGCCGGAAGGACGTCGTCGAGGTCACCTCCCCCCCGACCCACCACGAAGGCGACCCGCTCCATCTCCGACCCGCTCCCGTCGACCAGCTCGGAGACCTTGGCGATGAGCGCCGAGGGCATGTTGTCGATGACGAACCAACCGAGGTCTTCGAGCGTCGCACCCGCGGTCGAGCGACCCGCGCCGGACATGCCGGTCACCACCAGGTACTCGCTCATCGGTCCACCCTCACCTGCCGGTCGGCTGTCGACTCGGGGACAGCGGGGTGTGCAGCCGTTCGAATACAGCGGCACCCACATCACCCGGCAACCACGATAGGCCCATCAACTCCTCTCGAGAGGCTTTTCGCAGCTCTGCGAGCCCGCCGAACTGCTCGACCAGACGGTTCCGTCGCTTGGGCCCGAGGCCGCGCACTCCGTCGAGCGCACCCACGGTCATCCGCTTGCCTCGCAGGGTGCGGTGGTACGAGATGGCGAAGCGGTGGGCCTCGTCGCGGAGCCGCTGGAGCAGGTAGAGGCTCTCCGACTGCCTCGAGAGGCGGATCGGCTGGGAGCTCGCCGGACGGTAGATCTCCTCGAAGCTCTTGGCCAACGAGGCGATCGGTATGCGATCGGCCAGCCCGAGCCGGTCGAGGACCCGCATCCCCGCGTGCAGCTGCCCCAACCCGCCGTCGAGGAGCAGGAGCTGGGGTGGGTAGGCGAAGCGCCGTCGGGCCGTGGCGCGCGTCCCAGTCGCGCCGTCAGCCAGGTCGTCGTCGACCGCTGCGGTTCCGTTCCGCTCGGCGGACCGTTCCTCTTCGAGCAGCGCCTCGAGTCGGCGGGTCAGCACCTCCTCCATCGCCGCGTAGTCGTCGTTCCCCTCGACCGTTGCGACCCGGAAGTGTCGGTAGTCGCTCTTCTTCGGGAGCCCGTCCTCGAAGACGACCATCGAACCGACGTAGTCGGTCCCCTGGAGGTGGCTCATGTCGTAGCACTCGATGCGGAGCGGGGCATCGGGCAGGTCGAGCTCCCGCTGGAGTGCCTCGAGCGCGCGGGACCGGCTGTTGTGATCGGCCGTCCGATGGAGTCGGTGGCGCACGAAGGACTCGGTGGCATTGCGCTCCACCGTTTCGAGCAGGGCGCGCTTGGGTCCGCGGACCGGCACACGCACCCCGACCGGACCCCCCCGCCGATCGACCAGGTACTCGGAGACGGCCTCGCCGTCGGCAGGCGCGGTGGGTACGAGGATCTGACGGGGTACCCCCGCCGGGGCATCCGCGTAGAGGTCGACCAGGATGCGTGCGACGAGCTCTGCGGGAGTGAGGTCCTCGACCTTGTCCACGAAGAGCGCCGACCGGCCGACCACCTTGCCCGACCGCACATGGAAGACCTGGACCGCTGCCTCGAGTTCGTCCTCGGCGAGCCCCAGCACATCGAGGTCCTCCGGTCGGTCGAGCTCCATCTGACGCACCGCGTCGGCGGCCCGGACGGCGTCGAGCTTGTCCCGCAGCACCGAGGCCCGCTCGAATTCGAGGGCCGCCGAGGCCTCGCGCATCTCCGCCTCGAGACCGCGCTCGAGGGGGGCGGTGTCCCCGCTCAGGAACGCTGTCAGGTCTGCCACCAGGCGCGCGTACTCCTCGGGCTCGATGTTGCCCACGCAGGGTCCTGAGCAGCGTTCGATGTGGAACAGCAAACACGGGCGGCCGAGGCGCTCGTGGCGGCGGAACTTGGTGTCGCTGCAGGTGCGCACCGGGAACGACCGGAGGAGGAGGTCGAGCGTCTCGCGGATGGCGCCGACGTTCGGGTAGGGCCCGAAATACCTGACCCCGCTCCGTTTGCGTCCGCGGACCACCGCCGGGCGCGGCCACTCGTCGTTGACCGTGAGGGCCAGCCACGGGTAGCTCTTGTCGTCCTTCAGCCGGACGTTGAATCGGGGCTGGAACTCCTTGATGAGATTGTGCTCGAGCAGGAGGGCCTCGGCCTCGCTGCCCACCACGACCCACTCCACGTGGTCGGCCTGGCCGACCATCTGGGCGGTGCGGGGGGCCAGGTTGACCGGATCCTGGAAGTAGGAGTTGATCCGCTGGCGCAGTGACTTGGCCTTGCCCACGTAGAGCACCCGCCCGTGGCGGTCGACGAACTGGTACGACCCGGGGACGTCTGGGATCGTGCCGGAGAGGGGTCGAGTTGCCACGGCACCAGTGTGCCGTGCCCGCCGCGGATCCCGGGTCGTCGCTCGGCCGGGCGGCCTGGCACGCACGTCATCGGCTCCTGACCAGTACACTGACACCACGCCGGCCTGGCTTCCGGCGACATCTACCGCTCCGGGGCCGACATCCCCGCGGATGGGCGACCAGGCTGTCCCCGCCGGCCGACAACCGGAGCGCCTCCCCGAGGAGGTCAGACCAAACATGCTCCGGCTGCAGCAGGCCCTGCCCGATCGGTACGCATCGGCCGAGCCCGACGACCTGTCCACCTGGATCCGCGACGCCAAGGCAGCGCTCGGCTCCCGGCTGATCATCCTCGGCCACCACTACCAGCGGGACGAGGTGATGGCCTGGGCCGACGCCAGAGGCGACTCCTTCGGACTCTCCCGGATCGCCGCCACCCAGAGCGAGGCCCAGTACGTGGTCTTCTGCGGGGTCCATTTCATGGCGGAGTCGGCCGACATCCTGACCGCCGACAGCCAGCAGGTCCTCCTGCCCGATCTCAACGCGGGCTGCTCGATGGCCGACATGGCGGACATCGACTCGGTGGAGGATGCCTGGGAGACCCTCGCAGCGGTCACCGACATCGACCGGATGGTGCCGGTCACCTACATGAACTCCTCCGCCGCGCTCAAGGCGTTCGTCGGGCGCCACGGGGGCGTGGTCTGTACCTCCTCCAACGCCCGGGCCGTGTTGCGCTGGGCCCTCGGTGCCGACGGCGTGGGACCCGGTCAGGGCGACCAGGTGCTGTTCTTTCCCGACCAGCACCTTGGACGGAACACCGGCTACGACCTCGGCTACGTCGAGGAGGACATGGCCGTGTGGAACCCGCGTCTCGACAGCGGCGGGCTGGACGACGGGACGCTCAAGACCGCCACGCTGCTGCTCTGGAAGGGCCACTGCTCGGTACACCAGCGCTTCCGCCCTCAACACGTCTCCGAGTTCCGGGAGGCCCACCCCGACGGCATCGTCGTGGTGCACCCCGAATGTGCCCACGACGTGGTCGAGGTCGCCGACCAGGTCGGCTCGACCGACTACATCATCCGGGCGGTCGCCGAGGCGCCTCCGGGATCGGTGGTCGGGATCGGTACCGAGATCCACCTCGTGCACCGTCTCGACGCGGAGAACCCGGACAAGACGGTGGTCTCACTCGATCCCCTGGTGTGCCCGTGCTCCACCATGTTCCGGATCGACGCGGCCCATCTGGCCTGGGTCCTCGAGGGCCTGGTCGACGGAGAGGTGCGCAATCGGATCAGGGTCGACGAGGAGACGGCCGTCTGGGCGCGGGTGGCGCTGGAGCGCATGCTGGCCACCGTCTGAATCCGGCTCGCACCGGTCAGCCCCTCAGCCGGCCCTGACCCCGCGTGCCGTGCGCGCACTGCCGTTGCGTGAGCCACCCGCCGGCGTGACCGGTTTGGTCCGTTTCGTGATCCGGGCAGGTTTGGTTGCCTTGGCGGGTTTTGCCGGTTTTGCGGGCTTCGCTGTCCGGGCCGACGTGGCCGTCTTGGTGGTCTTTGTGGCCTTGGTGGTCTTTGTGGCCTTGGCGGGTTTGGCCACCTTGGCGGCGCGGGCAGTCCTCGCGGCACGGGCGGCCGTGGCCGGCTTGCGCCGGGTGCCGCCGGCGGTCGGGCGCTCGGCGGCTGCCCTGCGCGTCGGGGCACCTGTACCCGGAACGATCCCCAGCATCGGTGCGAGCACGAGCCCGGTGTAGCTGGAGACTGTGGCGGCCACCTGCTCGGGCGTGCCCTCTGCGACCACCCTGCCTCCCCCGTCGCCACCCTCGGGGCCCAGGTCGATGATCCAGTCGGCGGTCTTGACCACGTCCAGGTTGTGCTCGATCACGATGACGGTGTTCCCCTGGTCGACCAGCCGGCTCAGGACGTCGAGCAGTTTGCGGACGTCGTCGAAGTGGAGACCGGTTGTCGGCTCGTCGAGCACGTAGAGCGTGTGCCCGGTCGACCGCCGGCTCAGTTCCGAGGACAACTTGACCCGCTGTGCTTCGCCCCCGGACAGGGTCGTCGCCGGCTGGCCCAGCCGGATGTAGCCGAGGCCCACGTCGACCAGGGTCTGCAGGTGCCGGGCGATGGGCGGCTGCGCGGCAAAGAAGGCGAGCGCCTCTTCGCACGAGAGGTCCAGCACGTCGGCGATGTTCTTCCCCCGGAAGGTGACCTCAAGCGTGTCGCGGTTGTACCGGGCCCCGTCGCAGACCTCGCAGGGCACGTAGATGTCGGGCAGGAAGTGCATTTCGATGCGGAGGGTGCCGTCGCCCGAGCAGGCCTCGCACCGGCCGCCCTTCACGTTGAAGGAGAACCGGCCGGGCAGATAGCCGCGCACCTTGGCCTCGGCGGTCTGGCTGAAGAGCTTGCGGATGTGGTCGAACACCCCGGTATAGGTGGCCGGATTCGATCGCGGCGTCCGACCGATGGGGGCCTGGTCGACCTCGACCACCTTGTCCACGTGCTCGACCCCGGTGATCGACCGGTGGAGGCCGGGCAGGGTCTTGGCGCGGTGGACCTGCTTGGCCAGGGAGCGCAGCAGAATGTCGTTGACCAGGGTGGACTTGCCGGAACCGGACACGCCGGTCACCGCGATGAGCCGCCCGAGGGGGAACTCGACGGTCAGGTCCTTGAGGTTGTGCTCGCGGGCCCCGACCACCACCAGGCGTTCGCCGCTTCCGGGCCGGCGCATGGACGGCACCGGGATCGACTTGGCGCCCGCGAGGTACTGCCCGGTGAGCGAGTCCGGATTGGAGATCAGGCCACCGGGACCCGAGACCGGACCGGAGTGCACGATCCTGCCCCCGTGCTCCCCTGCACCCGGTCCCACGTCCACGACGTGGTCGGCCACCTTGATGGTCTCCTCGTCGTGCTCGACCACGATGACCGTGTTGCCGAGATCGCGCAGGCGTTCGAGGGTGCCGATCAGCCGCTGGTTGTCGCGTTGATGGAGACCGATCGACGGCTCGTCGAGCACGTAGAGCACACCGACCAGACCGCTGCCGATCTGGCTGGCCAGCCGGATCCGCTGCGCCTCGCCACCGGACAAGGTGGCCGCCGAACGGGCAAGGGTCAGGTAGTCGAGACCCACGTCCAGCAGGAACTGCATGCGCTCCTGCACCTCCCGGAACACCCGGTCGGCGATCAAGTGGTCGCGCTCGGACAGCTCGAGGGTGCCGATCACCTCGACCGCCCGCCCGATCGCGAGCGAGCACAGCTCGAAGATGTTGTACCCGCCCACGGTGACGGCCAGCGACTCGGGCCGCAGACGGGCACCGTTGCACACCGGGCACGGGACCTCGCGGAGGTACCCCTCGAGGTTGTCGCGCAGGAAGTCCGAATCGGCCTCGCTGTGGCGGCGCTCCAGCCACGGCACGATTCCCTCGTAGGAGGAGTGGAACGAGCGTTGCCGGCCGTAGCGGTTGCGGTACCGGAGGTGCACCTGCTTGCGCCCGGCGCCGTAGAGGACCAGCTTCTGGTCCGTCTTGGTGAGTGACGCCCAGGGGGTGTCCAACGAGAACTCGCCCAGTTCCGCGACCGCGGCGAGCATCCCGGCGAAGTACTCGCTGCGCGCCCCGGACCACGGTGCCAGGGCGCCCTCGGCCAGCGACTTCTCCGGGTCGGGCACCACCAGGTCGGGGTCGACCTCGAACTTGGTCCCGAGGCCGGTACACGCCGGGCAGGCCCCGTAGGGGGAGTTGAACGAGAAGTTGCGTGGCGAGGGGTCCTCGAAGCTGATGCCGCAGTGGGTGCAGGCGAGGTGCTGGCTGAAGGTGATGGCCTCCTGCTCGGTGCCGTCGGTGTCCACCACGACGATCTCGGCCACCCCCTCGGCGAGTGAGAGGGCCGTCTCCATCGATTCGGTGAGCCGGCGGCGGATGTCGTCCCGGCGGATCAGGCGGTCGACGACCACTTCGATGGTGTGCTGCTCGTAGCGGGCCAGGTCCACTGCTGCCCGCTCCGAGAGCTCGATCGTCTGGCCGTCGACCCGCACCCGGGCGAAGCCCTGTTTGGCGAGGTCGTCGAGCAGGGCGCCGTACTCGCCCTTCCGACCCCGGACCACCGGGGCCAGGACCAGGAAGCGGGTGCCCTCCTCCATGGCCAGGATCCGGTCGACGATCTGCTGCGGGCTCTGCCGGGCCACCGGACGCCCGCAGGTCGGGCAGTGGGGCTTGCCGATCCTGGCGTAGAGCAGGCGCAGGTAGTCGTAGACCTCGGTCACCGTGCCCACCGTCGAGCGAGGATTGCGCGATGCCGACTTCTGATCGATCGAGATCGCCGGTGAGAGTCCCTCGATGAAGTCCACGTCCGGCTTGTCCATCTGGCCCAGGAACTGGCGGGCGTAGGCCGAGAGCGACTCGACATACCGGCGCTGGCCCTCGGCGTAGATGGTGTCGAATGCGAGCGAGGACTTGCCGGACCCGGACAGCCCGGTGAAGACGATGAGGCGATCCCGGGGCAGGTCGAGGGAGACGTCCTGGAGGTTGTGCTCGCGCGCGCCGCGCACCACCAGACGATCAGCCATGGCGGTGAGGATACCGGTGCCCGGACGAGCCTCTCGCGGTCGGTCGGCGCTCCGACCGGTCAGCCGACGCTTGGCACCTCGACGTCGGCGGTGTCCCCGGTCAGCACGGCCGAGCCGTCCACCGGGTCCCTCGCCAGCAGCGACCGCAGTTCGGCGGCCTCGTCCCGGATCAGGGCCGCCTCCTCGAAGCGGAGCTCTTCGGCGGCGGTTGCCATTTCGGCCTCGAGTCGGTGGATCAGGCGGGAGAGCTCGTCCGCGTCGGGCCCGAGCGCACTGATCATCCCGGCGGCAGACGCCCGGGGATCGGCAGCGACGCGCTGACCGCCCCTCCCCCGCTTGCCGGCCCGGCCCCGTCCCCTGCTGCCCGGGACCGCACCGGGCAGGGCGCCCCCGTCGGCGAAGGACTCGCCCCGCACCCGCTCCAGGATGTCGGTGACCGCCTTGGTGATCGACTGCGGATCGATGCCGTGCGCCTCGTTGTAGGCGACCTGGCGCGCCCTGCGGCGCTCGGTTTCGCCGATGGCGGCCTTCATCGAGTCGGTGAGGGTGTCCGCGTACATCACAACCCTGCCGTGCACGTTGCGGGCAGCCCGGCCCATGGTCTGGATGAGCGAGGAGCTCGAACGGAGGAACCCCTCCTTGTCGGCGTCGAGGATGGCCACGAGGGCCACTTCCGGCAGGTCGAGGCCCTCACGGAGCAGGTTGATCCCGACCAGTACGTCGAAGAGCCCGAGCCGGAACTCGCGGAGGAGCTCGACCCGGGCCATGGTGTCCACGTCGGAGTGCAGGTACTGCACCCGCACCCCCTGCTCTGCGAGGTAGTCGGTGAGGTCCTCGGCCATCTTCTTGGTCAACGTGGTCACGAGGACCCGGTAGCCGGCGGCCACGGTGGCATCGATCCGCTCGCGCAGGTCGTCGATCTGGCCGGTGGTGGGCCGGATGTCCACCTCGGGATCCACGAGGCCGGTCGGGCGGATGACCTGCTCGACCACGTTGGCGCTGTGCTCGAACTCCCACGGGCCCGGCGTCGCCGACAACAGGACCGTCTGGCCGGTCCGCTCGAGGAACTCCTCGAAGCGCAGCGGTCGGTTGTCCACGGCCGAGGGGAGGCGGAACCCGTGGTCCACGAGGGTCTCCTTGCGGGAGCGGTCGCCCGCGAACTGACCGCGGAGCTGGGGGACGGCCACATGGCTTTCGTCGAGGACCACCAGGAAGTCCTTGGGGAAGAAGTCCAACAGGGTGTACGGGGCCTCCCCCGGCGCTCGACCATCGAGGTGTCGGCTGTAGTTCTCGATCCCGCTGCACACCCCCGTCTCGGCCAGCATCTCGAGGTCGTACTCGGTGCGCATCCGGAGCCGCTGCGCCTCGAGCAGCTTGCCCGCGGACTGCAACTCGGCGAGGCGCGACCGCAACTCGTCCTCGATGCCGAGGATGGCCGTCCGCAGTCGCTCCTCACCGGCCCCGTAATGGGTGTTGGCAAAGACGACCAGGTCCTCGAGGTCGTCGCCGATCTCACCGGTCATCACGTCGAACGGACGGATCCGCTCCACGGTGTCCCCGAAGAACTCGACCCGCACCGCCCGGCTCTCGTAGGCAGGGTGGATCTCGATCGTGTCCCCGTGCGCCCGGAACTGGCCGCGCTGGAGCGTCACGTCGTTCCGCGAGTACTGGAGGTCCACCAGGCGGCGGAGGAGGTCCCGCTGTTCGTGGACGTCCCCTGGTCGGAGGGCGACGATGCGGTCGCGGTACTCATCGGGCGAGCCGAGGCCGTAGATGCAGGAGACCGACGCGACCACGATGGTGTCCGGCCGCAGGAGCAGCGACGAGGTCGAGGCGTGGCGGAGGCGGTCGATCTCGTCGTTGATCGACGAGTCCTTTTCGATGTAGGTGTCCGAGGAGGGGACGTACGCCTCGGGCTGGTAGTAGTCGTAGTAAGAGACGAAGTACTCGACCCGGTTGCGGGGGAAGAACTCCTTGAGCTCGGCCGCCAGCTGGGCGGCCAGCGACTTGTTGGGCTCGATGATGAGGGTCGGACGCTGTGCGGCCTCGATGGTCCAGGCGATGGTCGCCGTCTTGCCCGATCCGGTGATCCCGAGCAGGGTCTGATAGCGGTCGCCCCGTTCGAGCCCCGCGACCAGGCCGGCGATGGCCTCTGGTTGGTCCCCGGCCGGCCGGAACGGGGAAACGACCTCGAAACGCGGCATGCAACGGAGCGTACCGGTCGGCTGTGACAGTGACGCCGGCACCGGAAGGTGTCGGCCGCCCGCAGGGCCCTGTCAGCCGCCCGCCGGCTCGTCGCCGGCCGAGGCCCGGCGCCGCAACGCCAGGAGCTCCTCCCACACCCGGTCGACCTCGCGTTCCAGCCGCCCGGTGTCACCCGAATTGTCGACCACCAGGTCGGCACCCTCGAGGCGGGAGGCCCGATCGGGTTGGGACGCCATCCGGGCCCGGGCGTCCTCCTCCGACATGCCCCGTCGGGCGACCAGTCGCTCGAGGGCGAGCTCCGCCGGGGCGTCGACCACGATGACCGCGGCAAGCGAGAGCATCTCCTTGTGCACAGCCTTGAGCAGGGGGATGTCCATGACCACCACGCGGTCGCTGCCTGCGTACGCGTCCTTCTGCGCGATCATGGCGACCCCGACGGCCGGGTGCACGATGGCGTTGAGATCGGCAAGCTCGTCGGGGTGCCCGAAGACCAGCGCGGCGAGAGCGGGCCGGTCGATCCGCTCGTCCGGGTCGAGGATCTGCGGACCGAACCGCTCGACGAGCTGCTGGTAGGCGGGAGCGCCGGGTTCGACGACCTCACGGGCGACCCGGTCCGCGTCGACCAGCGCCGCGCCATGGGCCACCAGGAGACCGGCCACTGTCGACTTGCCGGCACCGATGTTCCCGGTCAGCCCCACCGCGAGCACGGGCCCGGTCCGCTCTTCAGGCCGCCCGCCGCGGCCGGGAGGCCGTGGCGAACAGGACCATGGTGGTCGGGTCGAGCTCGTCGGTGACGAAGAAGTCGTCGGCCGTGATCCCGGTCGACCCGCCGGAGTCGCCACGGGCGATGACCTTGTACGCGAGCGGCAGCACCCGGGTGTAGATCCCCACGTACCAGGCACGGGGGATCCGGTGGCGGAGGTCGAAGACGTCGAGTCGCAGCACCTTGTTGGCGCGGACCCGCCTGGCGGCAAAGTCGGCCTTCACCGTCGGTACGGCGTCGAGGCCCTGGACCCGGACGTCGTGGAAGTGCCGGCCGAGGAGGTCACCGAGCTCGTCGGGATCGAACAGATGGATGTGGAACGGGTTCTCGAAGTCGGCCGGCGCGTTGGGCGTGAGGAAGAACGCGGTGCCGCCGTCGGTCAGCACGCGGGCCAGCTCCTGCACGTGGCCTTCGGGGCGGTCGAAGTGCTCGATGAGGTGGGACGAGCAGGCCCAGGTCACGGATCCTCCCGCGATGCCGAGCGCGAGGGCGTTCATCTGGCCGACCACGAGCCCCGACCCGGACCACCGTCGGCGGGCTGATCCGACAGCGTCGGCGCTGTAGTCGACGCCGACCACCGACCGGTCTTCGGCCAGGAACCGGGCCGACTCGAACCCCTGGCCGCAGCCCACGTCGAGCACCGTGCCCGCTCCGAGGCGTTCGATCACCGCCCGGTAGCCGGCGGCGTGCAGGGCCAGTAGCGAGTCGGGGGTCACTCCCTCCAACGGCCGTTCGCCGGTCAGACGCCGACCGGCCCGGTCGCCCGCGGTGGCGCTCCCGCTCATCCGGCGCCACGCATCTGGCTCATCTGGCTCATCTGGCTCCCGTCCGGGAGTCGGGCGCGCAGTGATGCCGTCCCGACCGTGCAGTTGTTTACACTACCGAGCACTCGTGCCGGACTCCGAACCCTCAACCGTCGCGGCCGGCACCCGGTCCACCTCCCGGGACCACACCCTCATCGGCCGCCTGCGGTCGCCGAGCAGGTTGCGGACGTCGGTCGACTACCTGGTCCTGGCCGGGCTGGCCCTCGTGACCATGCTCACGGCACAGCCCGGTGTGGTCAGCGACGACACGAAGACCTATCTCTACCTCGACCCGGGTCGCTACATCCGCCAGGCGGTCTCCCTCTGGGACCCGAGCGTGGGACTCGGGACGGTCACCCACGAGAACATCGGGTACCTGTTGCCTATGGGACCCTTCTACTGGGTCCTCGCCGAGCTCCACGTCCCGCTCTGGATGGCCCAGCGGCTCTGGATGGCCTGCCTGCTCTACGCGGCCGGCGCCGGCGCGCTCTATCTCTGCCGGGTCGTGGGCCTGTCCGGCGCCGGCCGGTACGTGGCCGCCCTGGGGTACATGTTCACCCCCTACGTGCTCCAGTATGCGGGTCGGATCTCGGTCATCCTCATGCCGTGGTCGGGTCTCCCGTGGATGCTGGCCTTCGTGATCCTTGCCCTCCGCAAGGGCGGGTGGCGGTACCCTGCGCTCTTCGCCCTGGTGGTGGCCCTGGTCAGCGGCATCAACGCGAGCTCGATCCTCTATGTCGGCATCGCCCCCGCGCTCTGGCTGCCCTACGCGGTGCTGGTGGCCAAGGAAGCCACCTGGCGAAAGGCCTGGGGTGTGGCGTGGAAGGTGGGCGGGCTCACCGCCCTCGTCTCGTTGTGGTGGGCCGTCGGGCTCCAGGTCGAGGCCGCCTACGGGGTCAACGTCCTCAAGTACACCGAGACGGTTCCGGCCACCAGCGCGGCCTCCCTCGCCTCGGAGATCCTGCGCGGCCTCGGCTACTGGTACTTCTACGGCACCGACCGGGTCGGGCCGTGGACCCAGAATTCGATCGCGTACACCCAGAACATCCGGCTCATCGCCCTCAGCTTCACCGTGCCGGTGCTGGCCTTCCTGGCCGCGTTCATCGCCCGCTGGCGCTACCGGTCGTACTTCCTTCTGGTCACCGTCGTCGGCATGGTCCTGGCCGTCGGCCCCAACCCCTACGACCACACGTCGGGTGTGGGCGCGGCCATCAAGGCGTTCATGGTCGACACGACCGCCGGCCTGGCCCTCCGCTCGACCGACCGCGCCTCCCCGGTCGTCCTCCTCGGCCTGGCCATGTTCCTCGGCGCGGGGGTCAGCGCGCTCACCTTCCGGGTGCGGCGTACCGGCCTGCTCATCGGGGCCTTCGTCGTCGCGGGTGTCGCCGCGGCCACCACACCCCTGTGGACAGGGCAGATCGTGGCGGACGGGTTCACCCAGCCGGCGGTGCCCCCGCCGTACGTGCGACAGGCGGCCGCCGCCCTCGACACGTCCCATCCAGGGACCCGGGTCTACGCCCTGCCCGGCAACGACTTCGCCGCATACCGGTGGGGTGACACCATCGACACCGTTTACCCGGGACTGATGACCCGGCCGTTCGTGACCCACGAGCAGCAGATCATGGGGTCCCTGCCGACGGCCGACGTGCTCGAGGCGGTCGACGGTCCCCTCCAGGACGGGATCATGGACTGGAACACCCTCGCGCCGATGGCGTCGCTGATGAGCGCCGGGGACGTGCTCGTCCAGTACGACCAGGCGTACGAACGCTACGACACGCCGGACCCGCAGTCGGTGGCCGAGCAGCTCGCCACGACCCCGCCGGGGCTCTCCGACCCGGTGTCCTACGGCACCCCGCGTCCGAACGTGCCCCTCCTCCCCCACGTCGACGAGGCATACCTGGGCCTGCCGCCCAACGCGGGCTGGCCCTCGCCGCTCGTCTCGTACAGCGTGGCCGACCCGCGACCCATCGTCCGGACCGAGTCGACCACCGATCCCCTGGTGGTCGACGGAGACGCCAGTGGCGTCGTCGCCGCCTCCTCGGCGGGCCTGCTGAGCGGGAACCCCACCATCCTCTACGCGGGGACCCTGGACACCCACGAGACCCTGCGGAAGGAGACCCTGAGCAAGCCGGCCGACCTGGTGGTGACCGACACCAACCGCAAACAGGGGTACCGCTGGAACTCGCTCAACGAGAACACCGGGTACACCGAGACGGCCGCCCAGGGACCCGACACCGCCGACCCGAGCGACGCGCCGCTCGACCTGTTCCCCGGGGCACCGGCCGACGCCCAGACCACGACCGTGTTCCACGGGGTCTCCTCGGTGACCGCCTCCTCCTACGGTTCCTCGATCACCTACCTTCCCGAGGACCGCCCGGCGGCCGCGCTCGACGGCAACACCCAGACGGCCTGGCTGACCGACTCCTTCGCACAGCAGGCCGGCCAGTGGTGGCAGGTTGCGCTCCTCCACCCGCGTGCGGCGAGCTCGCTCGTCCTCGTCCAACCCCAGACGGGGCTGCCCGATCGGACGATCAGCGCGGTCACCCTCACCTTCGACGGTGGCCATCCGGTGACCCTGCCGTTGGGCCCGGCGTCGCTGACCCCGGTCGGACAGATCGTGACCTTCCCGTCCCGCACCTTCACGACCCTGCGCATCACGGTTGCCGGGGTGCACGTCTCCGACCCCGCCTCGCCGGTCGGCTCACGCAGTTCGGTGGGCTTCGCCGAAGTCGGCATCCCCGGCATCACCGCCGACGAGGTCGTCTCGATGCCGCAGGACCTGCTGCGTGCGACCGGAACCGCCTCGGCCCTCGACCGGCTCACCATGGTCATGACCCGGCTCCGCAGCTCTGGTGTCCCGCCACGCCGGGACACCGAGCCGTCGCTGGCCCGTGCCTTCTCGCTCCCGACCGCGCGGACCTTCTCGCTGACCGGCCAGGCCCGGGTCTCACCGCTCATCCCCGATGACGAGATCGACCGGCTCGTCGGTCGCCCGGGCTCGGACTACACGGGGACCGTGGCCTACTCGGGTGGCCGCCTGCCCAACGACCTGCAGGCGGGAGCGGTCGCCACCATCGACGGCGATCCCAACACGATCTGGGAGCCCGGGTTCGGTCTCTCCCAGCAGGTCGGGCAATGGCTCGAGTACCGCCTGCGTGCGCCCGTCTCCTTCGACCACCTGGACCTGCAGATCGTGGCGGACGGCCTGCACTCGGTCCCGACCGAGCTGACCATCGCCACCGACAGCGGCAGCGCCACCGTGCACCTGCCGTCGGTGGCCAACGGCCCGGTCGCCGGCGCGGTGGTCGACGTCCCGCTCTCCTTCCCCACGCTCGAGGGGCAGAACATCCGCGTCACGGTGGATGCGGTGGCCGCCGAGGACACCCTCGACTACTACTCCCAGACCCCCATCACCATGCCCATCGGGATCGCCAAGATCGGGATTCCCGGCGTCTCGGCACCGCCTGCTCCCGCCACCATCCCGACCTCGTGCCGCGGTGACCTGCTCACGGTCGACGGCGCCCCACTCTGGGTGAGCGTGTCCGGGTCCACGCAGGACGCACTCGACCGTGACGCCCTGGCCGTTTCGCTCTGCGGTCCCGACGCCGGCGGGCTCACCCTCGGCACGGGGACCCACGTCATCGCCTCGGCGCTCGGACAGGACACCGGGTTCGACATCGACCAGCTGGTCCTCGACTCGGCCCCCGGGGGCGGGGCGATGCCGCCGCTCTCCCCCACCCAGGTGCAGCCCCCTGCGGTTGCGCCGTCGCCCGCGGTCACCGTCGACAGTGCAACCGCCACCGCGCTCCGCCTCACGGTCACCGGCGTCGACACCGCACCCGGAGCGCAGCCGTTCGACCTCGTCCTGGGCGAGAGCCTCAACGTCGGCTGGCAGGCCCGGGTGCCCGGCGGACCCGGGCTCGGACACCCCGTCCTCATCGACGCGTTCGCCAACGGCTGGCGCGTCGATCCGGCTGCGGTCGCCGGGTCCGTGCACGACGGGACCCTCGTGGTGGACCTCACCTGGCAGCCGCAGGCGCGGGTGGACGTCGCGCTGATCATCTCTGCGCTGGCGATCGTCGCATGCGTCATCCTGGTCCTCCTGCCGCGCCGGCGCCGCAGGGAGAAGCCGGACGAGGAACTGCTCGCAGACGACGCCGACGCCCGCCCGACGCTGGCCGTTCCCTTCGGCAGCGAGGGCCCCCGGGCACCGGTCACGATCGCCGTGCCCGCCGCCCTCGTGACCGGGCTGGTGGTCGCGGCGATCGCCACGCCACTGGTCGGCGCGGTGGTGGGATCGGCCACGCTCCTGGTGCTCCTGGTGCCCCGCCTCCGGGCTGTCCTCGGACTGCTGGCCGTCGGCTGCATCGTGGCCGCCGGCGTATACGTGACGGTCCACCAGGCGCAGTCCGCGGTCCCGGACAACGGGGCCTGGCCCCAGTCGTTCGGCGAGGCCAGCAAGTGGGCGTGGGCCGCGGTGGCCTTCCTGGGGGCGGAGGGTGCGGTGGACGTAGTGCTGCGGGCCCGCCGGCGCCGCGCGCTCAGCCCTGCCGGGCGAGGGCCTCTTCACCGAGCGCACCGAGTGCACCGCTGGCGGTCGCGTCCCAAGTGAACCGCTGGGCGTGCTCGACGGCCCCGACACCCAGGCGGCGGCGGAGCACGTCGTCCCGGAGCAGTGCGTCGAGTCCGGCCACGAGGTCGTCCCGGGTGTCGGCCAGGATGCCCGACCGCCGGTCCTGGACGGCATCCTCGTGCCCGCCGATCCGGGTCACCACCGCAGGGGTGCCGCACGCGCCGGCCTCGGTCACCGTCATGCCCCACCCCTCGCGCAACGAGGTCGAGGCGAGGGCCCAGGCCCGGCGGTAGAGGTCGACCAGGTCCTCGTCACTCACGAACCCGGGGAGGCGGATCCACCGCTCCGCCTGGTGGCCACGGATGCGCGCCTCGAGCGCGGGGCGCTCGTATCCCTCGCCGGCGATGACCGCCTGCAGGTCGGGGTGGTCTGCCTTGAGCGCGACGAGGGCGTCCACGAGGAGGTCGAAGCGCTTGACCGGGACCAGGCGGCCGACCGCGACGACCAGGGGAACGTCCGACCGCTCGCCACCCGGGGAGAAGCGCGGCTCGACGCCCGGCGGGGTCACCGAGATCCGCTCCGACCGCAGGTGCAACCGGTCCACGATCTCCGCTTTCGAGGATTCCGACAGGGTCACGATCCGGCTGCGCCGGTAGCAGGGCGGAGCCACCCGGTGCTCGAGGAAGTACCCGAACTCGGCCATGCCATGGGGCAGCACCATCCGCCACATCTCGGCGTGCACGTGGTGGAGGAAGGTGATCTGCGGGCTCCGTGACCAGAGGGGTGAGAAGAACGGCATGCCGTTCCAGATCTCGACGACTCCGTCCCCCGTCCCGATCCGCCCGAGCGCTCCGGAGAGGATCGAGCGCGGGAACACCGAGTAGCGGCCCGCTCGCCGGATGACCCGATAGCCGTCGCGGCGGACGACCTTGCGCCCGTCCGGGACCGAAGACGTGGTGAGCGAGACGTCGAGCCCCGCGCGTGACCATGCCGAGAGGATCCGGTGGGCGTGCAACTCCGACCCGCCCGCCTCCGGGTCGTCGTAGTCCCGCCAGGCCAGGACGTCGATCCGCCTGAGGCCTGCCCGTTCCGCGATCTCCCCGACCGCCATGCCGGCGAAGAGGGGCAACGGCCCCTGGCCGTGACGTTCGAGACCCGGCCGGGTGTCCGCAGGGCCGCCGGCGGCCCCGGGTTGGCCTGCCGGGTCCTGGTCGGGGACCGGGACCAGCCGGGGGAATGCCGCGTCCTCCGGGGCGACCCGGCGGTCGGTCGCCGTCTGGTAGCGCGACAGCAGACCCGGTGTCCGCGCGCCCCGGCTCATCGAGGAGCCCCCCCTGGCGCAGTGGCCGTGGTCATTGCGCGGCGAGTGTAATCGACCCCGCCTGGGCGGACGCCGGATCCTCAGCGCGCCCCGACATCGCGCCGCGCCGCGCCGGATGGCCCCTGCCAGCCGCGCCGCCGGGTCCAGTGTTGCCCCCGGTGCCGGACGTGGATGGCCACGAAGGCGACAGCCATCGCGATCGCGAGCGCACCCTGTGCGATGAGATCGGCACGGGCGGTCGCCAGTGGACGGCCGCCGGCTGCGTTGACCAGGGCCACCGCCAGGCCCGACCCGGCCAGGAGGAGCAGCACGATCCACCGCGAGCCGGTGCCGAACAGATAATTGGTCACGAGGACGGTGAAGGAGAGGCAGATCATGGCCCCGACCAGCGTGGCGAAGGCCGGCGCCGCCGTGCTGAGGCGGGCAGAGAAGACGAGGGTGAGGAACCATTTCGGCACCCAGACCGAGAGCACGATGAGCGCGGTGGCCGGGACCGCGAGGAAGACCAGCGTGACACCGAGCTGGCGCACGGCGTGCCCCCCCTCGTTCCAGCGGATGGTGGCTTCGGGCAGGAGGTAGGCGCCGAGTGCAAGGGCCCCGAAGACCAGTGCCTTGGAGGCCACCGAGATGGCCGCGTAGGGTCCGACCTGGGCGTGGTCGAGCCGACCGAGCAGGATCACGTCGACGTTCTGGAGCAGTCCGAGCAGGCCCAGGCCGACGAAGGCGGCCGACACGTCGCCCATCAGCCGTCTGCGGGCCAGGAGCGCTTCCGCACCCGGCGCGCCGGCGCGAACCGGTGCATCCCGGGGGTCGGCCCATGCTCGCGAGGCCAGCCAGTGGGCGTGCGCGGTGGCCACCACCTCACCCAGGAGCACCCCGAGTGCGTAGCCGGTCACCCCGAACCCCCCGGCCACCATGACCAGGACCGAGCCCGTCCGGATACCACCTTCGACGAGCAGGTTGCCGGCGAGCGGGCGGTAGTGGCGGTGCGCCTGCAGCAGGCCGCGGTCGACACTCAGCAGGATCCAGATCCCGGCGGCCATGAGGATGAGGACGACCCCGCTCCCGTCGGGAAGGGAGAGCCATCGGGCGATCCATCCCTGGAGGGCGAGGACGAGGACGAGCTCGACGCCGATGCCGATGAGCGCGATCCGGTGGATCCGGGCCACCCACGGGCGCACCCGGTCCGCGTGGCCGGACGCCTGGAGCCCGGTCACCCGGCGGACCACGCCGACCAGCACGGCGGATCCCGGCATCGACAGGATGAAGAAGAGCCCGAGCAGCTGGGCGATCTCACCGTAGGAGCGCGAGGACACCAGCCGGGCAACCGCCACCACCACGAGCGCCGCGGCGCCGTTGACCACCATGCCCGCCACCGCGACCGGACCGGCCTGGTTGAGGCCGGACCGCAGCGAGTCCCCCTGGCCGCTGAGGCCCGGAACCGGTTCGTCGGGAGGCAGCGTGACCATCGGGCCACCCGCCACGGCGATCCCGACCGCGGGAGCGAACGCAGCCGACTCGGCCACCGGGTCGACCACGGTGTCGACCTCTCCGAGGATTACATCCAGACCCGGTGCTCCGGCCGAGTCGTCAGCGCGTGACCGGTGCTCGTCCACCGGACCGTGCGTCCCGCTCAGCCGCCGCGGCGGGGCAGGACGGGCGCGTCGCGCCCGGACCGACCCGTGCCCGGCGACGTGCCGCGGTCGTCGCTCGTCTCGTGGTACTCCTCCTCGACGTTGACCGACCAGATGTCGTGCCGGGCACCGTGGATGTTCTCGACGGTCAGCATCGCCGTGAACATCGAGTGGTCCTGATTGTTGTACTTGTGCATGCCGTTGCGACCCACCGGGTGCACGTTGGGAGCGTGCGCCTCGAACCACCGGCGCAGTACGTCGACGTTGTCGCGGTAAGTGTCGTCGTAGACCGGGTAGGCCTTCGGCATCCGCACGACGTAGCCGGCCTCGACGTCGGACGGGTCGACCAGGCCGATGGCTGCGAGCTCCTTCGTCCCGAGCGCCACCAGGTCGTCGTCCTCGAGGTTCCACAGCTCGTCGCCCTCGAACACGAAGTACTCCATCCCGAGGCAGGTCCTCCCATCCTTGACCAGGTACGGGGACCAGGCGCCGAAGTTCTGGATGCGGCCGACCTTCACGTCCGGGGAGTGGATGTAGATCCAGTTGTCCGGGAACCCGCGGTCCTCGGGGACGACCAGGGCCACCGTGAGGAAGTCGCGGAAGTGGAGGTCGTCGGCGGCCCGGAGCACCTCGGGCGGCACGGGTGGGTCCACCATGCGGGCAAGCGCGGGGAACGGCATCGAGGAGATCACGTGGGAAGCCGGGAGGCGTTCCTCGACGCCGCCTCTCCGCACGGTGACCGCGACAGCGGCGCCGTCCTCGACGTGGACAGCGGTCACCGCCGTCTCCATCATGATTCGCCCGCCGAGGCCGAGCACCTGCTCGGCGCAGTGCTCCCACATCATCCCCGGGCCGTATTTCGGGTACTGGAACTCCTCGATGAGGCTGGTGACCTGACGCGCCTTGTCGCGATGCCGCCCTCGGAACGAGGACCGGATCGGCTCCCACACCGCGTTCCAGAGGGACATCCCCTTGATCCGCTGTGCCCCCCAGTCGGCCGAGAGCTCGGAAGCGGACACCCCCCAGACCTTCTCGTTGTAGGTCTTGAAGAAGTGGTGGTAGAGCCGCCAGCCGTAGTTGGAGACGATGTACCCCTCGAGTGTGTCGAGGTCCTTCGGAGGACGGACACGTACCCAGAGGAACGAGAGCCCGCACCGCACCGCCTCCACGATGCCGAGGTTGGAGAGGGCGTTGCCGAGCTTGATCGGATAGTCGTAGTACTTGCCCCCGTAGTAGATCCTGCTCATCCGCGGGCGGAGCAGGAAGTCTCCGGGCGGAAGGACCTCGTGCCAGAATTCCTCGACCGGGGTGACCTTGGTGAAGAACCGGTGCCCACCGATGTCGAAGCGCCAGCCGTCGCGCTCGACCGTCCGGCTGATTCCCCCGACGACACCGTCCTGCTCGACGACGACCACCGGGTCACCCGCGGTGGCGAGGCGGTGAGCGGCGGTCAGCCCGGCCGGCCCACCGCCGGCGACGACCACCGGGCGCTCCGGGGTCGGGATCGGCTGGTCTGCTGCGGACCGTTCGGGCACGTCAGTGTCTGCAGTGCTCACTGGCTCGGTCGGCGATGCCATGCGGTGCGGTCCGTTTCTCGTTGGTGCGGGGCCCCGGTGGGATTCCCGAGCCGGCGGTCGATGGGCGTCGGACCGTCCCGGTCGTGGACCCCGGCCACGACCTGCCCCACAGGAGGATAGTGGCTCGCCTTCCCGGTCGCCGGGACCGGTCCCGGTCTGCCCCGGCGCTCAGGGGACCACCACGCCGAGGAACGCGAGGTAGGCGTATCCGGCCATGGCCGCCCCAGAGGCGGCCAGCACCGACCATTCGACCCACCGCCGTCCGGTGAGGGTCGAGGCGACCACGACCAGGGGAAAGGCGCCCAGCGCGTAGCGCTCGAATGAATCGAGGTTCGCGGTGGTCAGCGAGGCGGCCAGCACGGCCGCGGCGAAGAGGCCGTAGCTGAGGGGGAGCCTTCGGAAGGCGAGGATCAGCAGGACGACACAGAGCAGCACCCAGGGGATGTGGAGGGCGCTCCCCACGTGATGGCCGTGGAGGAGGCTGTCCGCGTTGTGCCACATGGCGGAGAAGGGGGATGCCAACGGTCCGCGGTGGCCGCCCTCCTCCTGGACCCGGAACGGCAGGAGGACGTCCCCGAACCGGGCATCCACCCAGGCGAGGTAACCGCCGGCGCCGGCCAGCGGGGCGATGAACGCTGCGCCCCGCGCGAGCCACCCGGCTCCGGGCCTCGCACCCGCGTCCGTCCGGGACCGCCACAGTTCGACCGCGATGGGCACCACCAGGAGCACACCGACGGGGCGAACCGCGCCGGCGGCGAGCCCGGCGGCAGCAGCCCACCACCAGCGCCCGGTCCGGGCACCGAGGAAGACGACCACGGCACAGAGCAGCAGGGAGGCGTCGGCATAGCCGAGCACGAGGGTGTAGGCCGACGGCGCGAGGGCGAGCAGCCAGACCGACCGGCGGGCGAGCGCCCGGTCCCCGAGATCGTGCCGGACCAGCAGGAGCAATCCGGCCATTGCGAGGAGCGCGCTCAGGTTGGCCACCAGGACCAGCGCCGTCCCGATCCCCACGCCCGGGACCCGGCCGAGCGCGCCGGCGACCAGTGGATAGAGGGGGAAGAAGCGCAGGGACTGGGTCCCGGCTGCCGCGTAGCCGTGCGACGCGATCGCCCGGTACCACCCGGCGTCCCAGACCAGCAGTCCCTGCTGGACGCGTTGGAGCGCACCGGCATTGCCGGGCCGCACGGTGCCGACCGTGCCCCGGGCCAGGGCCAGGGCGCCGACCACGACGACCCGCGCCACGAGCCAGGCAGGCAGCACCTCGACCACCGCCCGCGCCAGCGCGAACGGGCGCTCGGATCCGCCCGCATCCGGGCTGCGGGTGTCCACCTCGACAGCCCCTGTGCCGGAGTACCCGCTCCCCTCTCCCCCGTCGACCGCTCCCGTCGCGCCGCCGGGTGCCGAAACGGTCACGCGGGGGCGTCCCGTCCCGCGGTGGCCATGCCGATCAGGATCCGGTCGGGCTGAAGCGGTACAGCCACATCGGCTGGTAGAAGGAGTCCGCATCGCCCACGACGAGACTGGTCGTCTGATACTGCGGATCCGCCTGCAGGGTCTGCACGATGCCCTCGCACTTGACCCCGTAGGCCTGGTACTGCGGTGCCCAGACGACGAAGATCTCGCGGCCGGCGGCCAACGACTCGACGTGCTTGGCGAAGGTGAGCGGGGACGCGGCCCGGACCGTCGCGGCGTAGTCGACCCAGTTCACGAACTCGGGGCCGGATCCGCGGGGGAAGGTGATCTGGGTGTACCGACCGGCCGGCAACAGGCGGTTGACCGCCGGGCCGAGCTGATCCGGACAGTAGGCCACGACGGCGCCGGGCTCCCCGGTGACGGCGATGGCCGCGGCCACCTGCGCCGCCTGGGTCCGGTTGGTGGTCACGTCGGGCACCGAGGCCGCGAGGCCGAGGACCACGGCCGCGACGAGGACGCCGACCCGGACCCGCCGGTCCCGGAAGACGGTGAGCCCGAGGGAGACCAACAGGATCAGCGGGATGAACACCACCGACGCGTAGCGCGAGTCGAACGCGCTGGTGGTGACGAAACCCCCGATGACCGCGGCGGCCAGGGTGCCGGCGACGATCACGGCCACCGGGCGGCCGAGCGGGCGGGTGCGGATGTCGAGCTCGACGTGGCGGCGATCGGTGGCCAAGCCGAAGAGCCCGAGCCCGGCCAGGGCGAAGAAAAGCAGGGCGAGTGCCCGTCCCTGGCTGCTGCTCCCCCCTGCGAACGAGGACACCGCGTTGACCATGGCCGCGAAGGTCGCCGGCATCGCCCAGGGGGTCCCGGTGTGCAGGGACTGGAAGACGAAGGTCGGCACCCAGGGTAGGAAGAGGAGACCACCCACCACCATCGCCACGATCGACGCACGCGCCCCGGCCCTCCACTCCGGCCGCCCGCGCCAGTCCTGCCACGCGAGCCAGGCGACGGTGGTGGCGAGCAGATAGATCGACCAGTAGTGCGAGTAGAGGAGCAACGCAGTGACCGCGCCGACGGCGATCAGGTTGCCGGCCTGGGGTATGCGCAGCGAGCGGTCGAGGGCCAGGAAGCCGAGCACGGTCAGCAGCACGACCAACGAGTACATCCGCGCCTCGGTGTCGTAGCGGATGGCGAACGGCGACGTCGCGACGAGGAGCATGGCTCCCCAGGCAGCGGTTCGACCCCCGATCCGCTTGCCCGCCAGCCAGGCCAGGGGCACGGTGATCACGCCGAAGACTCCCGAGAGCGATCGGACGGCCTCGTCCGAGGTACCGAAGAGACCCATCCAGAAGTGGAGGAGGACGTAGTAGAGCGGCGGTGCTCCGTCCCGCCTCAGGAAGGAGGGCAACTCGTGGAGCGGCAGGCGGGCGATGTTGACGGTGAGGGCCTCGTCCAGCCAGAGGTCCGAGACGGTCCAGAACCGGAGCGCGAGGGCAGCGAGCAGGACGAGGACGGCCCCGATCCGGAGGCAGATCCTGACCACGTGCCCGAACGGGGGTCCCTCGGGATCGGCATCGGCGCCGACGGGTGCGGCCCCTGCCACCGGAACAGCGGGGGCTCCGGTGGTCGGATCTGCCGTGGCGTCCCCACCGGTCGTCCCCGGAGCAGGAGCCGGTTCGACGACCCCGGTGCCCGCACCGCCTGCACGCGGTGGGGCCTCGGCCCCGGCATCGACGACAGAGGCGGGTCCCGAGGGTGCTGCGTCCATGGCTGGCATGGTACCCAGCCGTCCGGCCACCGCGGGATCTCTTGCAATTCGATGCACCTCGACCGTAAAGAGGCAGTAACGTGCGCCCACGACACGCCGTGCCTGTGGGAAAGTCGGAGTCGGGGGAGATGCTGTGACGGGTGAAGCTGCAGCGACCGGGGAGCCCAAAATGACCAGGCAGGAGGGGATCAGTCGCCGGTCGTTCCTCTCTCGCGGAGCCGTGGTGGGCGGCGCGGCCGTCCTCGCCGGCGGCGCCGGGACCGCACTGGCGGGTTGCTCGTCCTCCGGCGGGTCTCCCACCACAACCGCCCCCGGGTCGAAGCCCGGTGTCGGCACCGGCAGCCCGGTGCGAGGTGGCTCACTGACCTTCGGCATCGTGGCGGAGATCGACGGCTTCTACCCCGCCAACAACCACTGGGACACCAACGGGTTCCTCTACGCGAACGCCATCTACGACCCCCTCATGTACATCGCCGCCGACGGCTCGATCCAGCCTTACCTGGCCCAGTCCCTCACGCCCAACGCGACCTTCGACGTCTGGACCCTGACCCTCCGCCCCGGCATCAGATTCAACGACGGGTCCGACCTGACCGCCGCGGTCATCGTGGCCAACACCGATGCGCTGCGCACCTCCGCGCTCACCTCGGTCCCGCTCGAGATCATCAAGGACGTCGAGGCCACCGGTGACTTGACCGTCGTCTTCACCCTCACCGGCCCCGGGGCACGCTTCTCGGCAGCGCTGGCCGACACCCAGGCCGCCTACCCGGTCGGTCAGGCCATGATCGACCAGGCGAACGCCGGGAACAAGACGCCCACCCCCGTCGGCACCGGGCCGTTCGTGTACGCCAACTGGCAGCCCAACGACCACTTCACCGCCACCCGCAACCCGCACTACTGGCGTGCCGGGCTCCCCTACCTCGACCAGATCACCTTCAAGCCCATTCCGGACACGACCCAGCGCGAAGCGACGCTCAAGACCGGTGGCGTCGACATGATCCTCTCGACCGATCCGGGCACCATCAGTCGCTTCACCGGGCAGGCCGACTACCAGCTGGTCGATTCGCGGACCGGCGTCATCGGGGAGCCCACCCTCGGCTTCATCATGCTCAACACCGCGGTCTCCCCGCTCGACGACCTCCGGGTGCGCCAGGCGCTGACCAAGGCAACCGACCAGGCCCAGATCCAGGCGATCTTCGACTTCGGCTACGGCCGGCCCGTCAACGGACTGTTCCTTCCCGGATCGGAGTACTACAGCCCGACCGGCTTCCCGTCCTACGATCCGGCTGCCGCCAAAGCGCTGGTCAGTGCCTACAAGGCCGAGCACGGCACCCCGACCATCGAGCTCCAGACGGTCACCGACCCGCTCCTTGCCAAGATCGTCCAGGTCATCCAGCAGATGTGGACGGAGGTCGGCATCGACGTCACCATCGCCACCCTGGAACAGGCAGTGCTCCTCGACAACTTCATCTTCGGGACCTACCAGGCCGGGACCATCTACCTGTTTGGCACTGTGGATCCGGACCTCAACTACTGGTGGTTCAGCTCGAGCACCGCAGGTCCGGTCGGATCGGTCGCGCTCAACTTCGCACGCAACAAAGACCCCCAGATCGACGCCGCGATCGCCACCGGGCGGGCCAGCAACGTTCCCGCGACCCGGATCGCGGCCTACCAGACGCTCAACAAACGCCTGGCCCAGGACCTCCCCTACATCTGGCTCAGCCAGTACTTCTTCAGCGAGGTGGCCGCCAACCGCGTCCAGAACTTCGACAACCTGGTGCTGCCCAACGGCATGCCCGGCTACTCGTTCAACGAGGGCGTGATGTTCGTGACCCAGACCTGGCTTTCTGGCTAGCGGTTCGGCTCACGGGCGCACGACGCGATGACCAAGTACCTCGTCAGGCGGTCGATCCAGCTGGTCGTCGTCGCGTTCGTGATCTCGGTCCTCGCCTTCCTCCTTGTTCACCTGCTGCCGGGCGACCCGACGATCGCCATCCTCGGACCCAACGACACCGCCCACAACCGGGCGCTGCTCCTTCAGCAGCTCGGCCTCAACAAGCCCCTCTGGCAGCAGTACACGACCTGGCTGGGCGCGGTGTTCCACGGCAACCTCGGACAGTCGTACCTCGACCACGAGTCAGTGACCCACATCATCGCAACCGGCGCCCCGATCGACATCGAGCTCATCGTGATCTCGCAGATCATCGCCTTCGCTGTCGCCATCCCACTCGCCCTGATCACCTCGCGTCGACCGAATCGCCCGTTCGACAATGTCACCACCACCGGGACATTCGGGCTGCTCGCCCTCCCCCCCTTCGTCATCGCCCCGGTGCTGGTGGCCATCTTCGCGGTGGGTCTGCGCTGGTTCCCCGCGACCGGCTACGTGCCGCTCACCCAGGACGTGGCCACCAACCTCCACGACATGATCCTCCCGTCGCTGTGCATCACGGCCGGGTCGATCGCGATCTACTACCGACTGCTGCGATCGGACCTCATCAGCACCCTGCAGGAGGACTTCATCACCATGGCCCGCTCGAAGGGTCTCTCGAATTCGCGGATCATGTGGCGCCACGCCTTCCGCCCGTCGACCTTCTCGCTCCTCGCCGCGGCAGGAGTCAACATCGGCGCCCTCATCGCCGGCACCTTCGTCGTCGAGTACCTGTTCGCCCTCAGCGGCCTCGGCTTCGCGCTCGTGCAGGCGGTCAACCAGCGCGACTACCTGGTGGTCCAGGGCATCTCTCTGGTCGTGGCCATCGTCTACGTGATCCTGCAATTCGTCGTCGACTTCGTGTTCACGGTGGTCGACCCGAGAGTCGTACGGGAGTGACCGATGCCTGACGACCGCGAGCTCCGGTCCACCCATGCCTCCGCGCAGCTGCTCACCGACCGGTTCCCCGGGCAGGCCGCGGACGACCAGTTGGTGCTCTCCCGTCAGAGCGAGAGGCTCGACTCCGACGACATCCTCCTCAAGAAGCCGCTGGGGTTCCTCTTCTGGATGGCCATCGGGTGGGTGAGCCTCGTGGTGCTGGCCGCCATCCTGGCCAACGTGCTGCCGCTCCAGAATCCCGACTTCCAGCAGTACACGGCCCTCAACCAGGGGCCGACCCTGCACCACCTGCTCGGTACAGACGAGCTGGGCCGGGACCTGCTGGCCCGCCTCGTCTTCGGTGCCCGGGTCTCCCTTGTCGTCGGCTTCGCGGCGGTGGCCGTCGGGATGCTTGTGGGCGGGACTGCCGGGCTCGTCTCGGGGTACAAGGGAGGCAACCTCGACATCGGCCTCAACGGGGTGGCCTTCATCATCCTGGCCTACCCCGCGATCGTGGCGGTCATCGCCATCGTGGCCTTCTGGGGGCAGTCCCTGTTCAAGATCACCGTCATCCTTGGGGTGGGCACCATCCCGCTCATGTTCCGCGTGGTCCGGGCCTCGAGCCTGTCCTTCGCCAACCGGGACTTCGTCGTCGCGGCCAAGACCATGGGCGCGACCACCTCCCGGATCCTCTTCCGCGAGATCCTGCCGAACGTGGTGCCGGTCGCGGTGACCTTCGGGCTCATCACCGTGGCCGGCGTGATCGTCATCGAGGGGACGCTCGCCTTCCTCGGGCTCTCGGTCGCCCTCCCCACGCCGTCGTGGGGCAACCTGATCTCGGACGGAACGTCCAACGGCAACCTGACCGCCAACCCCTTCATCCTGCTGTGGCCGGCCCTCTCCATGTTCCTGCTGCTGCTCTCGATCAACCTCATCGGCGACCGGCTGCGCCAGCGGTTCGACATCCGCGAGGGTCTGCTGTGATCGGCCTGCGCCGGCGGACCCGCGGCCAGACACCCCTCGGGTTCCGAGACGTCGGGCAGCCGGTCGATCCGCTCCTGGTCGTCGAGGACCTCCACACGGCCTTCCGCACCGGGAAGGGCACGGTCCGGGCGGTCGACGGGGTCTCCTTCGAGGTCGACTCCGGCAAGACGTTGGGGATCGTGGGTGAGTCCGGCTCGGGCAAGACCGTGCTCGCCCGGTCGATCATGGGCCTGCTCCCCCAGCGCGATGTCATCCGGAGCGGCACGGTCCGGTTCGCCGGTCACGAGCTCACCACCATGAGCCCGGCCGAGCTCCGACAGGTATGGGGTGCGGAGCTCAGCATGATCTTCCAGGACCCGATGACCGCGCTCAACCCGGTCAAGCGGATCGGCGCGCAGATCACCGAATCGCTGCTCGTCCACCTGGACATGGACAGGAAGGAGGCCCGGGCCACCGCGGTCGAGCTCCTGCGGTCGGTCGGGATCCCCTCGCCCGAGGAGCGTGTCCGCTGGTATCCCTTCCAGCTGTCGGGCGGCATGCGTCAGCGGGTGATGATCGCCATCGCGCTCGGCGTGCGCCCCGCGCCTGGTTCTGGCCGACGAGCCCACCACCGGTCTGGACGTGACGGTGCAGGCCCAGATCCTCGACCTGCTCGCCAACTTGCAACAGGAGCGCCACATGGCGGTGATCCTGGTCACCCACGACCTCGGAGTCGTCGCAAACCGAGCCGACGACATCATCGTCATGTACGCCGGGCAGGTCGTCGAGCAGGCACCGACCCGCACCCTGTTTGCCGACACCCGCATGCCCTACACGCGGGCACTGATGGACTCGATCCCGAGGCTGAGTCAGCCGAGCGGTGCCCGGTTGACCGCCATCGCCGGGCGCCCTCCCGACCTCATCCACCCCCCGGGGGGCTGCCGCTTCGCCCCGCGGTGCCCCTACGCGCGGGACAAGTGCCGGCAGTCGGCGCCGCCGCTCCGCACAGCGGCGTCACCCGACCACCTGTTCGCCTGCTGGTTCCCGCTCATCAACGGGGTCTCCTCGGCTCCCCCGGAGCCTGCGGTGGTCACCCCCGGCACGGGAGCCAACGGGGACGAATCCCAGGCGGTCCCGACCCCTGCCGCGTCCCCCTCCGCCGGCTCCGGCGGGGAGACGTCCGGGTGACGACCGGCGCCATCGACACGTCGGCTGACGGGGACCAGGTCGTCCTCGATGTCGCCGACCTGGTCGTGGAGTTCCGGAGCGGCCGCCAACGGGTCCAGGCGGTCTCGGGCGTGAGCTTCCAGGTGCGGAAGGGCGAGACACTGGGGCTGGTCGGAGAGTCGGGTTGCGGGAAGTCGACGACCGGTCGGACCCTGGTCCAGGTCCAGCGTCCGACCTCTGGAAGCGTGACCTATCTCGGGCAGGACCTCGGCAAGCTGTCCGCGGCGCGCGCTCCGGCGGGCGCGCACCAAGATCCAGATGATCTTCCAGGACCCGATCTCGTCGCTCAACCCGCGCCGGCGGGTCAAGGACATCGTGGCCGAGCCCCTTGTCATCTGGAAGCGGGGCACCCGGGAGGAACGCGAGAGCAAGGTACGGGAGATGCTCGAGGCAGTCGGCATCGACCCCGACACGGCGGGCGACCGCCGCCCCCAGGAGTTCTCCGGCGGTCAGTGCCAGCGGATCAGCATCGCGCGTGCCCTCATGGCCGAGCCCGACCTGCTCATCTGTGACGAGCCGGTCTCCGCCCTCGACGTGTCGGTCCAGGCCCAGATCCTCAATCTCCTGGCGGACTTGAAGGAGACCTTCGGCCTCACCATGGTGTTCATCGCCCATGACCTGGCGGTCGTCAAGAACGTGAGCGACCGGGTGGCGGTGATGTACCTCGGCAAGCTCGTCGAGGTGGCCGGCTCCGACGACCTCTACCGGTCGGCCGCCCACCCGTACACCGAGGCCCTCCTCGCCTCGATCCCCGAGCCGGACCCGGACCGTGCCTCCGATCGCCGGCCGCTGAGCGGTGAGCTCCCCTCGCCCCTCGACCCACCCTCGGGCTGCCGGTTCCGGACACGCTGCCCATACGCCCGGGAGCGCTGTGCGTCAGAAGAGCCGCTCCTGCGCGAGATCGCGCCCGGCCACCAGGTGGCGTGCCACTTCCCTCTCGACGGGTCGACAGCCCCCGAATCAGCCGCTCCGGCATCCACCGACGTCGCGGTGGGTTCCGGTTGATCCGCACCATTCCCTGAGACCCGGACGCGGAGCGGGGCGCACGGCGCCGCAACGCAGGTTCAGGTAGTCACCACCCAGGCGTCAGCACCGGGCACAGGACACGGACCAGGTCGATGCTCAGCCGGCCGGCGGCGCGTCGGCGTCGGGTGCAGGGGTCTCGGCGACAGGGGTCTCGGCGGCGGGGGCTTCCGCAGCAGGCACCTCGGCGACAGGGGCCTCCACAACAGGGGCTTCCGCAGCAGGCACCTCGGCGACAGGGGCCTCCACTGCAGGGGCCTCGGCGGCTGGCACCTCGGCGACAGGGGACAGCTCGGCCGGTGCAGACGGATCGGGGTTCTCGGCACCGCCTTCGGTCGAACCGTGCTCGGCCACGAAGTCGGCCCAGGCGGCCTGCGCCTCGGTCTCGGGGGTGAACTCGGTCTCGGGGGTGAACTCGAACGGTCCGACGTAATTGCCCTCGGCGTCATAGGCGTGCTCGCCGAAAGCCTCCCGGTACTCCTCGGACACCTCGCCGCCCTCTGCTGCCTGCTTGATCGAGAGGCTGATCCGGCGACGCTGGAGGTCGATGTCGATGATCTTGACCCACAGCTCCTCGCCTGGTGTGACCACCTGTTCGGGCAGGTCGACGTGGTGGCCGGCCATCTCCGAGATGTGGACCAGGCCTTCGATGCCATCGCCCACCTGGACGAACGAGCCGAACGGCACGAGCTTGGTGATCCGTCCGTAGACGAGCTCCCCGACCTGGTGCGAGTTCGCGAACTCCTGCCATGGATCGGTCTGGGTGGCCTTGAGGGAGAGGCTGATCCGCTCCTTGGACAGATCGACGTCGAGGACCTCGACCTCGATCTCGTCGCCGACGGAGACCACCGACGACGGATGGTCCACGTGCTTCCAGGAGAGCTCGGACACGTGGACGAGGCCGTCCATGCCACCAAGGTCGACGAATGCGCCGAAGTTGACCACCGAGGAAACCACACCCCGCCTGCGCTCGCCCGGCTTGAGGTTGACCAGGAACTCCCCCCGTTGCTCCTTCTGGGTCTCCTCCAACCACGCACGCCGCGACAGGACGACGTTGTTGCGGTTCCGGTCCAGCTCGATGATCTTCGCTTCGATGGTCCGGCCCACGTAGGGCTGGAGCTCGCGCACCCGGCGCAGCTCGACCAGAGAAGCGGGAAGGAATCCACGCAGCCCGATGTCGACGATGAGTCCGCCCTTGACCACCTCGATGACCGGGCCGCTGACCACCTGATCGGCTTCCTTGAGCTTCTCGATGGTGCCCCAGGCGCGCTCGTACTGGGCCCGCTTCTTCGAGAGGATCAGGCGACCCTCCTTGTCCTCCTTCTGGAGCACCAGGGCCTCGATCGCCTCCCCCAGCGTCACGATCTCCGACGGGTCGACGTCGTTGCGGATGGACAGCTCGCGGACTGGGATTACGCCTTCGGACTTGAAGCCGATGTCGAGGAGGACCTCGTCCCGGTCGATCTTCACGACGGTGCCCTCGACGAGGTCACCGTCCTCGAACTCGACGATGGTGCCGGCCATCGCATCCTCGAGTGATGCACCGTCGAGATCGTCCTCGGTCACGGGCCGGGGGATGTAGACCCCCTGGTCGTCGAAGTGGCCCATGGCCTCGTGGGACAGCAGATCCGTGCCGGCAGGCACGACGTGGGTATCGGTCATGAAGGTAGGTAGCTCGCTTTCCGGACGGGTGCACCGGGCCCGAAGGATCGCCCTGCGGGAACGGCGGTGGAGACACGGGCCACTCCGATGTGGCCGGCCAGCAATCCTACTCCACCGGCCCCGCGTCCCGGTCGGCCGCCGCTCAGGCTCCCTTCGCCTCCGCCCACGAATCACCCCACGCCATGGCCACCTTCAGGGGCACCGAGAGGTCGGCGGCGCCGGTCATGGCCTGCTCGGTGAGCGATGCCACCGCTGCCTCCTCGTCGGGTTCGACGTCGACCAGGACCTCGTCGTGGACCTGGAGGACCAGGTCCGACCCCAGGCCCCCCGCCTCGAGCCCGGAGTCGAGTCGTACCAGCGCCACCTTGAACAGGTCCGCGGCCAATCCCTGGATCCCCGCGTTCCTGGCCTGGCGCTCGGCGGCCTGGCGGACCTGGAAATTGGTCGAGTGGAGGTCGGGCAACGGACGGCGCCGCCCGAAGGCGGTCACCGTGTAGCCGCTCCCCCGCGCGTCGGCCACAGCGCGGTCCATGTAGTCGTGGACCGACGGGAACGCCTCGAAGAAGGCGGTCAGGATCCCCTGGGCCTCCTCCACCGGCACCGCCAGCCGCTGCGAGAGGCCGAAGGCCTCCATGCCGTAGGCCAATCCGTAGGACACCATCTTGGCCGTCGACCGTTGCTCCAGGGTCACCTGGTCCCGGTCGACCCCGAAGACCCGCGCGGCGACCGTGCGGTGGATGTCCTCGCCGGCCGCGAACGCAGTGGTGAGCCCGGGATCGCCGGAGAGGTGGGCGATGGCCCGGAGCTCGATCTGGTCGTAGTCGGCCACCAGCAGTCGTCGGCCGGCAGACGGCACGAACGCCTGGCGGAACCGCCGGCCCTCCTCGGTCCTCACGGGGATGTTGTGGAGGTTGGGCCGGTCCGAGGAGAGCCTGCCCGTGCGGGCAACGGTCTGGCGGAACGTGGCGTGGATACGACCGTCGTCCGCCACCTCGTCCGCGAGGTTCTCGCCGTAGGTCGACCGGAGCTTCTCGACTTCGCGGTAGCGCAGCAGGACCTCGATGATCGGATGTTGGCCGCGCAGGAGCTCGAGGGTCCGGGCGTCGGTCGAGTAACCGGTCTTGGTCTTCCGCACCGGAGCGAGCCCCAACTGGTCGTAGAGGATGGAACGGAGCTGCGGGACCGAGTTCACGTTGAACGGTCCGCCAGCGAGCTCGTGCATGGTCGCCTCGAGCGTGCCGCACTCGTCGACCAGTCCCGCCGCGATGGAGCGGAGCACCTCCCGGTCGACCGGAACGCCGACCACCTCCATCCGTGCAAGCACACGGACCAGCGGGCGCTCAACGTCGACGAAGAGCGCTTCTTCTTCGACCGCGGCCAGCTCGGCGAGGAGTGGCTGCCGCAGCCTGGCTAGCACGGCGACCGCCCGCACCAGCGCGAGGGCGGCCGCGTCCGGCGGGGTGGTCGCATCTGCGTCGTCGCCCGACCCCTCGTCGAGCTCGAGGGCGAAGCTGCCCTGCCCGGCTCCCCCATCCCCGTCCCCCATGTCGGCCCCGAGGTGCTCGGAGACCAGGTCGGCGAGGCGGTACTGGTCGTTGGACGGGTCGAGCAGGTAGGCGGCGACGGCCGTGTCGAGGGCGAGCCCCCGGATGTCGACGCCGAGCGGCAGCAGTGACCGCATGAGCTCCTTCGCATCATGCGCCACGACGCCCACCCCGTCGGGTCCCAAACCCGCCGCGAGCGCGGCGAGGACCCCTTCATCTGCGAGCAGCGACTCGCCTCCCGCGGCCGACCGGCCGAGATGGATCGAGGGGGGTCCTGTCGCGTCGCCGGATCCGTCCCCCTCCGCGGTCGATGCTGTCTCGACGCCCAACGCCAGTGCAGTGAGTTCCGAGCGGCCGGGATCGCCCGACCACGCAGCAGCGAGGGCCACGTTGCCGGAGCCAGCGCGTGCCGCCTCGAACAGCACCTCGAGGGCAGCGACGGCTGCGGACGCATCCGGTGGCCCCGTCCACTCCGGGACGTCGAGCCAGCCGGGCCGCTCGCTCCCCTGGTTCACGCCGTCGCCGTCGCCGCCGCCGTCGCTACCGGCTCCGGGGCCGACCGGATCGGACCCGGGAGCCGGGTCACCAAAGAGGCCGTCGGCCATGACCGCGGTGAACCGGGGCCACACCGTGCGGAGCTCGAGGTCGGCGAAGGTGAGGCGGGCCTTCTCGGTGTCCCACCCTCCGAGGGTCAACTGGTCGACATGGACATCCAGGGGGACGTCGCGCACCAACGGGATCACTTCGGCGTTCAAACGCACCCGGTCCGCGTGGGACGCGAGATTCGCCCGCAGCTTGGGAGAGAGGGCGTCCAGGTCTGCGAAGAGGGCGTCGAGGCTGCCGTACTGGTTGATCAGCTTTGCAGCGGTCTTCTCGCCCACCCCGGGCACCCCGGGGAGGTTGTCCGACGGGTCACCGCGCAGCGCGGCCAGTAACGGGTACTTGGTCGGCGTGACCCCGGTCCGCTCCTCGATGCCGGCCTCGTCGTAGAGGGCGTAGTCGCTGACCCCTCGGCGGTTGTAGAGCACGCGGATATACGGGTCTTCGACCAGTTGGAACGAATCGCGGTCACCGGTCACGATGATGACCGGGTGCCCCCGGTCGCGGGCTTCGGTGGCCAGCGTGGCCAGCACGTCGTCGGCTTCGAATCCTTCGCACTCGATCACCGGGATGGCCAGGGACTCGAGGACTTCGCGGATCAACTCGAATTGCGGGAGGAGATCCCCCGGCGTCTGGTCACGCCCTGCCTTGTAGTCGTCGACGATCTCGTCCCGGAAGGTCTCGCCGGGGAGGTCGAACGCGACGGCCAGGCCGCGGGGACGGTGGTCGCGCACGAGGTTCACCACCATCGAGGTGAAACCGTGGACGGCGTTGGTCACCACACCGGACGTGGTGACGAGAGTCGGCGGGAGCGCGAAGTAGGCCCGGAAAGCGAGGGACATCCCGTCGAGCAGGAGCAGGGGGCGCTCAGGGGACGCGCCCGGGACCGCAGGGGTGGATGCCGGTGTCGCGGGCATGGCGGTCGCTCGGCCCGGACTAGGGGACGAGCGTTCCCTCGAGGACCTGGCGGGCGACGTCGACCATCCGGGAGCGGGTCCCCATGGCGGTCTTCTGGATGAAGCCGAAGGCGTCGGCCTCGGAGAGGCCGGACCGTTCCATGAGGACCGCCTTGGCACCGTCGACGAGGCGTCGGGTCTCGAGCTTGTTCTCGGCCATGCCCTGCTGGGCGACGAGCCCGTCGCTGACCGCCTGGCGTGCTTCGGCATCGATGGCCCATTCCTGCTCGCAGCGGGCAACGGCCTGGTCGATGGCGGGGATGAGCTCGATCCGTTGGAAGGGCTTGACGAGATAGGCGACCACCCCGGCGTCGCGGGCCTCGTCGATGAGGTTCCGCTGGCTGAACGCGGTGAGGATCAACACCGCCACCCGCAGGTCGAGGTCGCGGATGGCCCGGGCAGCCGCGAGGCCATCTGCCCCCGGCATCTTGACATCCAGGATCACCAGGTCCGGCTCGTGCCGGCGGACCAGGTCGACGGCATCGTCCCCCCGGCCGGTCTCCCCCACCACGTCATACCCTTCGTCGAGCAGGATCTCCTTGAGATCCAACCGGATGATCGCCTCGTCCTCTGCGATGACCACGCGCCTGGTCATGGTGTCTCGACTCCTCGCTGTGGGGGGATGCCCGGCACCGGAGACGGTGTCGGACACAGGTCGTGTCCCGGAGAGCGCACCGCGCCCGGCCTCGTCATCTGACCATCCCGCCGAGGACGGTTCCTCAACCGGGGCCGATCGCCAGCCGGCCCAGGAGATCGTCCTGGCGCTGCTCGAGTTCGGCGATCTGCTTGACCAGTGCCTCGCGGGTACGGAGCAGGGCCGTCGCATGGCGGCTGGCCTCGTCATGTTCCTTGGCGGCAACCGGCGTCTCGGCGACCAGGGCCCGCAGCCGGGTGTCGTCGGCGATCTCGGTGACCACCACCAGCTGCTCGTCCAGCACCGCCAGCTCGCTCCGTGCGCGCACCAGCCGCTCGTGGGCGTCGGTCAGCCGTCGCTCGATCATGGTCCGATGCATGGGAGGGCAATTGTACGCATCAGCGGGGCCCACCCACACCCGCCGTGTCCAGGGGCGGTTCGGTGGGCTGCCAGGTCCCGGCGCCGGCACCGGCCGGGTCTCAGCGACCAGGCACCACGACGTCCAGTCGACGCACACAACGGCGGGCGAGCAGAGCTCGATCCGGCGCCGGCCCCATGCCCGGAACCGTCGTGACACGCACCGCGAGTGCCCCGTCCTCCGGCTGCCGGGAGAGCACCGGTGCGGGCACAAGGTCTTCGGCCAGGTACCTCGAGGCCGGGCTCAGGTCACCCGGCCAACTGAACCCTCGCAGCGCGGCGACAGACGCGATCACGCCGCGTGCGTAGCCGGATTCGAACATGCCCCCGAGCCAGAGCGGGGTCGCCGACTCCCTGCACCACTCGACGGTCCCGAGTGCTGCACCCAACCCGCCGAGGCGGGCGGGTTTGAGGCACACCACCGAGCACGCCCCGGTGGTCACCGCCTGGACGATGCGCGCCGCAGCGTCGAGGTCCTCGTCCAGACAGATCGGCGTGGCCAGCCGCGCCGCCAGCCTCGCGTCCGCGTCGAGGTCGCCCGGCGCAAGCGGCTGCTCGATGCAGAGCAGTGGATACCGGTCGAGGCCGGACAGATGCTCTGTGTCCTCCTCGCGGTACGAACCGTTGGCGTCGACCTGGATCATGAGCGGCGGCGGATCGTTGGGAGACGCCCCGTGCGACGCCGTCGCGGCGAGCGTCGCCACAGCCGCCACCGGCGCGAGGTCCCAACCGGGTCCGATCTTGAGCTTCACCCTCGAATAGCCTTCCGCGACAAGCGAGGTGACCTCCTCTGTCAGATCGCCAATTGAACGGTGCGTCCCGACCACGGCCCCGACCGGAACGCTCCGTCCGGCGACACCGAGCAGATCGGCGAAGGAACGGCCCTCGGCCCGGAGATGGGCGTCGGCAACTGCCATCTCGAGCGCAGCGAATGCCATCGGCGCGTTGGCGTCCGTGCCCGCCAGGTCGGCGAGCGCCGCCATTCCGGGCAAGCTCCCGCCTGCGTTGGCGACTCGGGTCACCAGGGTCGGCAGCAGCGACCGTGCGAGTACGTCGAACGCACTGGCCACGTCTTCGCGGTGATACGTGGTGTCACCGAGTGCCGCGCACTCGCCCCATCCCTCGACCGTACGGCCGCCGCTCCTGCACATGAGGCGGACGAAGACCAGGGGGCGGTTGCTGTGGGTGCCGACCGACGTCGTGATCGGGTTCCGGAACGGCAGGTCGACCCACCAGAGCTCCGCCGCGTCCAGGGTCAACGCCGAGTCAATTCCCAGAGCGGCCCACGCTGCAGTCGGTGTGCCGGTGCGTTCCTCCGGGCCGGCGCTGTCCATCGCAAGAGCCTACGGTCCGTGACGCGCCAACATCCGTGAGGACGCGAGAGACCCCCGGCTACGCCGGGGGTCTCTCGACAAACTCAGCTGGATGAGCTGGGTTTGCTCAAATGTGGAGTGAACCAAGATTCTGCACCCGCTCGTCAGCCGCAACGGTCGGATGGGCGATCGACTTGAAGATGCAGACCTTGCCACTGACCGCACCGCCAATCAGTTTTGTCGCGGTGCCACCCGACACCTTTGAGCCAGCCTTCTCGGTGACCTCCAGGTACTTGCTGTATCCAGCCGGTGCCACGCACGCGTCGGGCGTCACGTTTCCGTACGTATAGGTGATCTTCGACGTCTTGTGGTCGGCCCACGTGACGGTCTTGGTGCTGGTCACCTGCGTGCCCGTAGCACTCGCCTCGGTGGTGCCGACGATGCCGGTACCGCTGCAACCCGAAACCGCCTGGCTGGTCGGGTTCCCGAGGAGATGCGTACAAGTCACCGTGAGCGGCGCGGCCGCGGCAATTGCGCCAGGTATGGCAAGCGCGGCAAATGCCGCCGATCCGGCCATCGCGGCACAGACCAGAAGTCGGATAGGTGCATGACGTCGCATAAAGCCCCCCCTTTGGGAATTTATGAAGTGGAACCGATTTGGCCCACTCGTTGTGTCGTCGGAAAACTGTAACCGTTCGTTCCTGCGCGTGCATGCGAAACCAACACCTTTTCCGGCGACTTCCACCGCACCCGACGAGGTCCCGCCGACCGCATCCGTGGACACGCATCCACCGTTCGCCCACCGTTGTCGACATCTGTTGACAGTTGACCCGTCGCTTCACGAATGGCTCCCGTTGCACGGGAACAAACCACATGTGGGCGGGCGGAGGTGCGCGCGAACGAATGGACGACGCGGCGGATCGAACTGCCGAACACATCCTTCTAGCAGGGACTTTGGAGACGCACTGCAACCGACGAACTATTTGGTGTCAGACATAAATTACTCAGTGGTCACAACCGGTCACGTCGTCAATATTGGGTGTGTGGTTGATTGTCCGCGCGTCACAAACGATGGCTTAGCCGAGTTGGGGGTGATGCCGACCGCGCCAAAGTGGCATCGCAAGAGACAGTTCTGCTGTGACAACAAACGTCGTCACCGGTCATCGCGTTACAGACAGCGGTTCGCGCCCACACGAAATCCTCGCACAAGAAATTTCTGACCGGGAAGGGAATGGAACGGTTGAGCGTATGGCGACCATCGCCGATCGTCGAGCGCACGAACCCGGCGAACCGTCACGTGCAGATCCTCTTCGCCGCTCCAGGGGTCCACGATCGTGACGTTGGAGGTCCGTCAGGAGGACGCGGACTCTACGGGCACAGACAGGCCGGCCGTTCGTGCGCCGTGATGTTTTGTGCTGGCTGACAGTGGACGATGTGCGCCGTGCACAATTACGCCTGCCATTCCCATGAGCATATGGTTGGGGAGTGTTGAGACCTGGAACCTGATCCACAGACCTCCAGCGAGCCCGGGTGGCGGAATGGCAGACGCGGTGGACTCAAAATCCACTGCCCGAAAGGGCGTGCGGGTTCGACTCCCGCCCCGGGCACGAGCCGTTTTGAGCGTTTACCCTGCTCAGAGCCTTGACACTGGGGGATGGAATGACATGACGTGCCGTGCCGTGTCGGGCCGCAAGCGGGTCACAACCGGGCAGCGGGGATCCGGTGGCCGCAACAGGTGGATCATGGTTGCGGTCCCGACCCTCAGGTCGAGGAATCCGAAGCGTGAGCCCGTAGGCTCGGAGCAATGAGCGCTGGAGCACCAGAGCGAGAGGTCGTCGTCATCGGCATGACGCCCAATGGCCCGGTCCTCACCTACGACGACGGCACGAGCGAACTCATCCCGGTCCCTGGCGGTCCGCTCGGCAACCAGGACACCGCTGACGCCAACCCTTCTGAGGTGACGACTCCCACAGACCGAACGTCTCGGCCGTAGCGAGGACGTACTGCGAGCATTGCGGTGACTGGACACCTCCGACACACCGAATGACCCTCGAGTGTCTTCAGCGTGAGGCCGTCATTGGTGATGGGCACCGGCGGTTCGACGATCAGAACCAGTGCAGCCACGGGTGATTGTGGCGCCAGATGACCGCCGAGACCTTTCCGATGATGTTGGACGCAGGAACCGTGCCCCAGTAGCGGCTGTCATCGGAATCACCACGGCAATCACCCATCACGAAGTACTGCCCAGCCGGAATGGTGGTCCGCGGAACGTTGGCAGAGACCTGGTAGCAGGTACCTGTCAGCGCGGGCAGCCAGGGCTGCGCAATCGGCTTCCCATCGATCACGATCGTGTCGCCGACCGAAGCGATCGTCTCTCCCGGGAGGCCGATCACCCGCTTCACGAGCACGGGAAACTGCGGATCGTGGTCACCGGGGGCGCGGTTGAACACCACGATGTCACCTCGATGGATGGTGGACGAGAGCTTGTCGACGGCAATCCGATCCCCGATCTGCAGCGTCGGAATCATCGAGCCCGTCGGAACGACGAACTCCTGCACCGCGTACGCCCTGACGCCGAAGGACAACACGCCGACCACAACGACCATGAGGACCAGGGACAACGCACTACGTATCGTCGGTCGACGCATGTGAACCCTCCTCACGATCTGACTGTGCTCTCCGCCGTCGCTGGATGCATCGTCGCATATCTCCCCAGGTCCCGGGCATCGGTCACCGACCCGGCGGTTTCGTCCCCCGTGCGAGCCGAATCGGTCAGGGTGCAAAGCTGACAGGGTGGCAGACAGCCCGGAGATCGGCGCCGAACGGGCAGCCACACTGCTCACCAACGCGACCGGAGAGTCCTACCGAGCCGTCGGACGGATGAGGGGTGGAGAGACCGGGGCGCACAGGTTCATCGGACCTGCTGGTCGTCCGCTCGTGATCAAGTGGGACTCGAGGCCAGAGACTCGACCGTTACGCGGAGAGGCTGTCGTCCTCTCAGAACGGCTCCGCGAACGCGCTGGCTGGCCGGTGCCGACCACATGGGCGATCGACACCCGCGAGGCACGCTTCGTCATCCAAGAGTTCATGCCGGGCACTCCACCCGAGCACCTCGACCACCGGCTCGTGGAGCATCTCCTCGAACTCCACGTCCGACGACTGGGCCTGGCCCTGCCGGACGATCCCAGTCACTGGCCCGCGGCCCTGATCGGGACGCTCGTGCTGGGTGGGGTCGGGTACTGCCGCCACGCATCTCTACGCGACCACGACGATCGCACGCGATCTCTTGTCGAACGGGTCGAGGCCTTCGGCTCCAGCATCGACAGCCGGGATCTCCTCGGGCACGACATCGTTCACTGGGATCTCCACCCGGGCAATCTGTTGATCGACCACGGGGCGCTCGCCGCAGTGGTCGACACCGACTTCTCCGTGGTCGGTGACGCTGCATTCGATCTGGTCATCCTCGCCGTGACGAGCCTGACCATTCCGTGTGAGCCCGGTGTCCGAACGAGGCTGTTCGCCGCGGCCTTCGACGAGCTGGACCCCCTCCGGGCGCAGGTCTATCTGGCGCATCTCTTCATCCGGCTGATCGACTGGCCGATCCGACGAGGACAACCGAACGAGGTCGAGTTCTGGCTCGCCAGAGCAGAGGAGTTGCTCGAGATCTGACCATCGCCACCGGGGGCGCAGACGGTGGGACCCCGATCGAACGGCGCGATCGGCGCGGCAGCCGGGTCGCCGCTGACCGCCGAGGTGACCTCCGGGTAATCAGGTCCGACCGACATGGCCGTGTCACACTGGTCCAGCCGCCACGGCCGACTGTGCCGGGGTCGTTCGAGAGGAGTCGGTGGGTGCTGGCCTTTACGTTCCCAGGACAAGGGTCCCAGCGATCCGGGATGGGCCACGCCTGGGTGAAGCACCCCTCCTTCGAAGTCGCCGGCGAGGCCTCCGAGATCGCCGGGCGCGACCTGACCTGGCTGCTCCTCGACGCCCCGATGGACGAACTGACCCGGACCGCCAATGCCCAGCTCGCGACCTTCGTGATGAGCTTGGTTGTACTCGACGCAGTCGAGCGGGTCGGACTCTTCCCGGGGGCGTGCGCGGGCCACAGCCTGGGCGAGTACACCGCGCTGGTGGCTGCCGGTTCGCTCTCCCTTGCCGACGGGACCTCCCTGGTCATCGAGCGGGGCGGGGCGATGCAGGCCGCCGCGGACGAGCGTCCGGGGACGATGGCCGCCCTGATCGGGATCGCCGACGACGACGCCGAGGCGGCCTGTCAGCTGGCCGAGGCCGACGTCTGGGTGGCCAACTACAACGCCCCGGGACAGGTCGTGATCGCCGGCACCGCCGAGGGGATCGCCCTCGCCACCGTGCGGGCCAAGGACCTCGGGGCCCGCAAGGTGCTCCCGATCCCGGTGTCCGGGGCGTTCCACACTCCGATGATGCTCCCCGCCCGTGCCCACCTGCGTGAACAGCTCGCTGGGGTGAGCTTCCACGCACCGGAGGTCCCGGTGGTGGCCAACGTCGACGCCCGTGTCCACACCGACGCGGCCGAGTGGCCGGGCCTGCTCTCGGCGCAGCTCTGCAGTCCGGTGCGCTGGCGGCACTCCTTGGAGACCCTCGGCGGACGCGGGGCGACGACCATGGTCGAGCTCGGGCCGGGGGGCGTGCTCACCGGGATGGTGCGCCGAGCCACCCCCGACGTGCGGGGGGTCGCGGTCGCCGTCCCCGACGACCTCGACAAGCTCATGGACACGATCGCCGGCGCCGAGGAATGGACCGCCTCGGGCCCGACCCATCAAGGCGAGCACCTCTACACCTCCGAGCGCGTCGTGGTCAGCCCGGCATCGGGCGTCTTCGAGCCGGCCGTCCACCTCGCTGCGCTGGAGAGCTCCGCCCTCGCCGAGGCGACTGCAGCCCCCGGAAGCGGCGCGGGAGCCGAGCCTGGCTCACTGCTCGGCGTCGGTGACCTGGTGGGGACGGTCGGCCTGACCGAGGTGCGCACGCCGTTCGACGGGATCCTGGTCCGCTGGCTGGGGGTACGCGGGGAACGGGTGGTGGAGGGCCAGCCCGTGGCCTGGATCCGCAGCACGGAGGCCGCCTCGTGAGCTCGGGGGCCAGGTGACCACGAGCGACGCACCCGAGGGAGACGCCGGGCGGGTGGTCTTGGTCACCGGTGGCTCCCGGGGCATCGGGCTGGCCTGTGCCGACTGGTTCCTCGAGCGGGGCGACCGCGTCGCCATCACCTCTCGGACCGGGAAGACCGAGCACGAGATGGCGGCTGGGTCCGACCGCTTCCTGTCGCTGACCTGCGACATGACCGACCCCGACCAGGTCGAGCAGGCCTTCGTGGCCATCGAGTCGGCCTGGGGGCCGGTCGAGGTGCTGGTCGCCAATGCCGGCGTGACCCGGGACACCCTCGCCCTGCGGATGAGCGAGGAGGCCTGGTCCGAGGTCATCGACACCAATCTCACCGCCGTGTTCCGAGTGACCAAGCGCTCGTTGGCCAAGATGCTCCGCCTCCACCGGGGCCGGGTGATCCTGATCTCGTCGATCGCCGCGTTCATCGGCTCGGCCGGTCAGGCCAACTATGCGGCGTCCAAGGCCGGATTGGTCGGCATGGCCCGGGCGCTCGCGAGCGAGGTGGCCAGCCGCACCATCACTGTCAACGTGGTGGCGCCGGGTCTGGTGGGAACGAATATGCTCTCGGCACTCGGTGAGGACCGGGTCGCCGATTTCTCGGCGCGGGTACCACTCGGGCGCGTCGCCCGTCCGGAGGAGATCGCCGAAGCCGTCGGGTTCCTGGCCTCGGACGGGGCCGGGTATGTGACCGGGGCCGTGCTCGCAGTCGACGGTGGGCTGGGCATGGGTCTCTGAGCTCGTCGCTCCGGGGCGGACCGGCGACAGGAGCGTGGAGGGCACCGTGCCGGCGACCGGGCGTTGGGATGAGCGGTCGTCAGCCGGGATGCGGTGCGCCGAACCGGGATGCCGTGCAGTGGGATGAAGGACCGCAGTGTTGGACCTCGATGAAGGAGAGACGCAGTGAGCAACGATGAGTCGTTCGAGAAGTTCAAGGAGTGTGCGGTGGAGGTGCTCCAGGTCCCCGCGGACAAGATCACCCGGGACGCACGGTTCTCCGAGGACCTCGACGCCGACAGCCTCGATCTGGTCGAGCTGGTGATGGCCCTCGAGGAGCAGTTCGACGTCTCGGTCGAGGAGACGGAACTCGAGGACATCGAGACCGTCGGGCAGGCCTACGACCTGATCGCCTCCAAGCTCTGATGCTGCTGGGTGTCGGCCCGGAGGGACCGATCCCCGGACGCCGGGTCGCCATCACCGGTCTGGGCGTCGTCTCGTGCTGCGGTGTGGGTACCGAAGCCCTGTGGACCGGGCTCAACGGCCCGCCACCCGTCGGCGAACGGCGGGTCCCTGGATTCGACCCCTCGGCCTGGTTCTCCGCCAAGGAGGCCCGACAGATCGACCGGTTCGCTCAGTTCAGCGTGGCGGTGGCTGCCATGGCCCTCGAGGACGCCGGCGCGCTCGACGCCGACCCGGAGCGGTCCGGGGTCATCATGGGTACCGGAGTGGGCGGCCTCGATACGTTGCAGACCCAGATCCTGGTCTTCGGAGAGAAGGGTCCGGACCGGGTCTCACCCCGGCTCGTGCCGATGATGATGTCGAATGCGGGCGCAGCCGCGGTGTCCATCCGCTTCGGCTGGCACGGCCCCTCCGAGTCGGTCATCACTGCTTGTGCCGCGGGCGCCCACAGCATCGCCCACGCCGCCCGTCTGGTGGCCTCCGGACGGTGCGACGTCGCCCTCGGTGGAGCCTCCGAGGCGGGCATGACCGGGGTCGGCATCGCCGCCTTCCGCAACATGACCGCCCTCTCGACCTCAGGACACTCCCGCCCGTTCGACGTGCGCCGCGACGGCTTCGTGATCACCGAAGGGGCGGCGGCGCTCATCCTCGAGGACTGGGATCGGGCGACGGCCCGGGGCGCCCGGATCTACGGCGAGCTCGCAGGTGCGGCCAGTACGGCCGACTCGTACCACGTCACCTCGCCGGTCCCCGGCGGTGCGGGTGCGGCATCCTGCATGACGCTGGCCATGCAGGATGCCGACGTCACCCCTGAACAGGTCGGCCACATCAACGCCCACGGGACGTCCACCCCGCTCAACGACAAGGCCGAGTCAGATGCCATCTGCACGGTCTTCGGCCCCGACTCCCCCCCGGTGACCTCGACCAAGGGCATCACCGGCCACGGTCTCGGGGCCAGTGGGGCCATCGAGGCCGTGGCCGCCGTCCTGAGCATCGGGCACCGACTGATCCCGCCGACCTCCGGCTACGAGCAGCCCGATCCGGACATCCACCTCGACATCGTTGCCGGCGCTGCCCGCCCCTGGGAGCCCGCTCCGGTGCTCTCCAATTCCTTCGGGTTCGGCGGGCACAACGGGTGCCTGGTGATCGTTCCCGCGTAGTTCCCTGCGCTCGGCACGCTGGTCGGCGGTGCGCTCGGTCCTCCGGGCGGACCACCTACCGTTGAGGACCCATGATCGACCACCTCACCCACGCGCCCGACGGGACGGATCACGGGATCCGTCCCGAGGACGGAGCTGCGGACAGCGCGGACCCGGCAGACCTCGCGATCGGCGCCTTCACTCGGGACGCGCCCTGGGTTGTTGACCCCGCCACGATGCCATGGCGGTTCGACGCGAGCGGCGAGGTCGGCATCGACACCCTCCGGGCACATGCGGCGGCGCTCGCGCACGGCCTGGTCCGGCCGCGGCACATGCCCTCGCTGCTCCGCGTCGCCACGGTCGGCCGGTATCTCGGAGGGGCGCTCCTCACCTGGAGCCGCCGCGAGCGGGGCACCCCGGCGTCGCGGGCCGGCCTCTCCCGCCGGCTGCGCCCGGCCTTCGAGCACCTGGGCCCGACCTACATCAAGCTCGGCCAGATCATCTCGTCGGGGGAGGGCCTCTTTCCGGAGGAGTTGGTCGAGGAGTTCCGGCTCCTCCGCGACCGGGTCCCCCCCGAGCCCTTCGCCGTGGTCCGCCGCACGATCGAGGAGGACCTCGGCCAACCCCTCGCCGCGGTGTTCACCTCGTTCGACCGGACCCCGATCGCGTCTGCCTCGATCGCCCAGGTCCACGCCGCCACCCTGCGGACCGGCGAGCGGGTGGTGGTCAAGGTCCAGCGGAGCCGGGTCGCCGACCTGGTCCGGCTCGACATCGCGGCCATGGCCTGGATCGCACCGCAGCTGGTCGGGCGCATCCCGGTGACTGCCCTGACCAATCCGCCCGCACTGGTCGAGCTCTTCGCCGAGACCATCGTGGAGGAGCTGGACTTCCGGCTCGAAGCCCAGAACATGCTCGACATCGCGGGTGTCTTCTCCACCAAGGGGCAGCGCTCGGTGGTGGTCCCGCGGCCGCATCCCGAGCTGGTCACCCGGCGGGTGCTGGTGATGGAGCACCTGCACGGTTATGCCTGGGGTGACGCCGATGGCATGCGCGCCGGGGGCATCGACACCGCAGCCGTGCTTCGCTCCACCCTCATCGCCTTCCTCGAGGGCGTGCTCATCTACGGCGTCTTCCACGGCGACCTGCACGGCGGCAACCTGCTGGTCCAGCCCGGGGGCACCGTGGCACTGCTCGACTTCGGGATCACCGGCCGCCTCGACGAGCGCGAACGCCAGGCCTTCCTCCGGCTCGAGATGGGGGCCACCACCAACAACGTCACCCTCCAGGTCGAGGCGTTACGTGATCTCGGGGCACTGCCGGTAGGCGTGGACATCGACCGGGTGATCAGCGACCTCGGGCTCGACCGCCCACCGGTCGACCCGACCACGCTGACCGCCGACGAGATGGTGGACCAGCTCCGGGAGGTGACCAAGGCCCTCCTCGGCTACGGCGCCCGTCTGCCCAAAGAGCTCATGCTGTTCGTGAAGGACGTGCTCTTCCTCAACGGGGCCATCGCGTCGATGGCGCCGGACATCGATCTCCTGGGCGAGATCATGGCCATCGCCTCCTACTTCACCGAGCACTACGGCGAACGGATCGCCCGCGAGGTCGGCATCGAGATCACACCCGACACCCTCGACCTCGACGGGTACCGGGCGGCCATGGGGTTCGCCGACATTGATCCGTCCGAGACCATCACCTTCCGCGACCTCCAGGAGCGGCGCGAGCTCATCCGCAAGCGTCTCGAGCACCGGTCCGAGGCGCAGCGGACGCGCACGTCCACGATCCGCGCCGTGTGGAGGGTCGTGCGGCGGCGCGCCGGTTCGTGACCCCGCGCGAGTGGGCTCGGGTCAGCGGGCGTCGAGCGCCTGTCGCAGCCCCGAGACGAACGCCGCGGCTCCGTCGGGTCCCTCCCCCTCGAGCAGCCTGCGCACGAGGGCCGAGCCGACCACCACCCCGTCGGCCACCTCGCAGACGGTGGCAGCCTGCTCCGGCGTGGACACGCCGATGCCGACGCAGACCGGCAGGTCGGTCGCGGCCCGGATCCGGGTGGCCACCTCCCGCGCCGACTCGGCCAGGACGGCCCGCTCGCCGGTCACCCCCATCCGTCCGACCCCGTAGACGAATCCGCGGGAGCGGTCGCAGATCGGCCCGATCCGATCGGTCGGCGTCGAGGGCGCCACGAGGAGCACGGTGGCCACGCCGGCACCGTCCGCTGCCGCGGCCCACGACCCGACCTCCTCGAGCGGGAGGTCGGGGATGATCGCGCCGGACACACCGGACTCGTGCATGAGCCCGGCGATGCGCGCGTGTCCGGCCCGGTAGACGAGGTTGTAGTAGGTCATCACGACCAGCGGCACGCCGACGTCGACCCGGCTGAGGTCGGCCAGGATCCCGTCCGGCGTGGTGCCCCGTTCGAGGGCGCGCCGGGAAGCCTCCTGGATGGTCGGCCCGTCGATCATCGGATCGGAGAAGGGGATCCCGACCTCGATGGCGTCGGCCCCGGCCCCGGCCAGTGCCTCGAGGGTGAGCAGCCACTCGTCGTCCATCCCGCCGGTCACGTAGGGCACGAGGAGCTTGTGCCCCGCATCGCGCCGGAGCCGCAGGACGCTCTCCAGGCCGCCGGGGACCGTCGGGGCGCTCATGTCCGGGCGCGCAGGATGTCGCGGACCTGGGCCACGTCCTTGTCGCCGCGGCCTGAGAGATTGACCAGGACGGTCGTACCGGGGGCGAGCTCGCCGCGGGACGCGGCGGCCGCCACCCAGGCGATGGCGTGGGCCGACTCGAGCGCGGGCAGGATGCCTTCGGTGCGTGCGAGGAGCTGGAACGCCTCGAGCACCTCCCCGTCCTCGGCCGACACGTACCGGGCCCGGCCGACGTCGGCCAGGTGGGCGTGCTCCGGGCCGATGCCGGGGTAGTCCAACCCGGCCGAGATGGAGGTCGCCTCGAGGATCTGTCCCGCTTCGTCCTGGATGAGTGCGCTGCGCATGCCGTGGAGGACCCCGGGGATGCCGGTCGTGAGCGCGGCCCCGCCGGCCGCCTCGACCGCGACGAGGGCGGCTTCGGTCGTGTCGGCGAATCCGGCGAAGATGCCGGCGGCGTTGGAGCCGCCCCCGGCACAGGCGACCACCACGTCGGGATCGGCGCCGTCGAGCATCTCCCTGCACTGGCCCCGGGCCTCGTCACCGATGACCCGCTGGAACTCGCGCACCATCCAGGGATAGGGATGCGGACCCATCACCGATCCGAGGCAGTAGTGGGTGTCTTCGACCTCGGCCACCCACGCCCGGAGCGCCTCGTTGACCGCGTCCTTCAGGGTGCGGCTGCCGCTGGTCACCGGGCGGACCTCGGCACCGAGCAGCTCCATCCGGAAGACGTTGAGCTCCTGGCGCCGGGTGTCCACCTCTCCCATGTAGACGACGCACGCCATCCCGAGGAGGGCGGCGGCGGTCGCGGTCGCGACACCGTGCTGGCCGGCCCCCGTCTCGGCGATGAGCCGCGTCTTTCCCATCCGCTTTGCCAAGAGGCCCTGACCGATGACGTTGTTGATCTTGTGCGAACCGGTATGGGCGAGGTCCTCGCGCTTGAGCAGGACCCGGACCCCGAGCTCTGCCGAGAGCCCGGCGCAGTCGGTGACCGGGGTCGGGCGCCCCCCGTAGCGGCACAGGATGCGGTCGAGCTCCACGCGGAACGCCGGGTCGGCCCAGGCCTCGCGGAAGGCGGCTTCGAGCTCGATGCAGGCCGGGATGAGGGACTCGGGTACGTAGCGGCCGCCGAAGTCACCGAACCGGCCGGACGGGCCCGGGTCGCCCATGCTGTCGCAGGTCATTCGTCCTGCCAGTCGAAGAGCCCTGCCGTGCCGTCCCCCGCGGCACCGGCGGCAGAATCGTCGGCCAGGGCGCCGGCGGTCGAGCGCTGCTCGGTGGCCACCCGGTGGGCGGCGTCGTGGGCGGCACCGATGAACGCCCGGAGCTTGCCCGGGTCCTTCACGCCCGGTGCCGACTCCACCCCGCTCGAGACGTCCACGCCCCATGGGTGCAGATGCTCGATGGCCCCGCCGACGTTGTCGGGGCGGAGGCCGCCCGACACCATGAGCCGGGTCGGATCCACGACTCCTTCGGCCAGGCGCCAGTCGAAGAGCTCGCCGGTTCCGGGGTTGGCCCCGTCGATGAGGAGGGTCTGGGCGCCGTATCCGCTGAAGCGCTCGATGTTGCGGTGGCCCGCGGGGAAGGCCTTGATCGTCCAGTTGGTCCGCGCGGCGACCCACTGGGTGTCCGCGGCCGACTCGACCCCGTGGAGCTGGACGGCGCGCAGCCCGATCTGGTTTGCGATGTCGATGACCCGGAGCGGTGCCTCGTCGCGGAAGACCCCGACGGTCACCGTCTCGTGGGGCAGGCGCTTCACGATGTCGGCCACAGCGGTCGGGGCCATCTGCCGCGGCGACGGGGCGAAGACGAATCCGACCGCTGACGCCCCCATCCCGACGGCCAGCAAGGCGTCGGCCTCGGAGGTGATCCCGCAGATCTTGACGAAGATGCCGGGACCCTCGTCGGGCTCGGAGCCGGTCACCGGGTGGTCCCGCCACGAGGCCGGCCCGAGCTCACCGGAGGGCTCCGAGCAGGCTGCTCACCGCGGACTCGCGGTCCGACGCGCCCATCAGGGTCTCCCCCACCAGGACCGCGTCGAATCCGGCGTCTGCGAGGCGCCGGACGTCCCCGGCGTCCCGGATGCCCGATTCGGCGACCGAGACGACCCGATCGGGCAGCCGCGAGGCCAGCCGAAGGGCACGTTCATGGTCGACCTCGAAGGTGTGCAGGTCGCGCTGGTTGATGCCGACCAGATCGGCACCGGCCGCCAGCGCCCGGTCGAGCTCTGCGTCGTCGTGGACCTCCACGAGCGGGTCCAGCCGGAGGGACCGGGCCAGGTCGAGCAGCGACGCCAGCTCCTGGTCGTCGAGCGCGGCGACGATGAGCAGCACCGCGTCCGCTCCCATCGTCCGCGCGTCGCAGACGTCGAGGGTGTCGACCGTGAAGTCCTTCCGCAGCACGGGCAGCCCGCAGGCGGACCGCGCCGCCCGCAGATCGGCCGAACTGCCGCCGAAGAACTCCAGGTCGGTGAGCACCGAGAGACAGGCCGCCCCGCCGGCCTCGTAGTCGGCGGCCACGAGCGCAGGGTCGAGATCGGGGGCGAGGTCACCTTTCGACGGGGACCGCCGCTTGATCTCGGAGATCATCCCGATCCCCCGGTGCGCCGCCGCGGTGCGAAGGGCGGCCGCAAAGGGGCGCTGACCCTCCGGTGCGGGACCCAGCCCGAGCGCGCTGGTCGCGGCCATGGCCGAGGCGACCGCCGCACCGCGGTCACGCGGATCGGCCGCGGCGGCGGCGCGATGGGCCGCGAGGATCGTGTCGAGGTAGGCCGGCATGACCTCCGAAGCCTACCGGTGCTCACACTTCCCTAACCGTGCGAGCTGGGCGGGTCGAAGCAGTGGCAGGCTGGTCCGGTGACCAAGACCGAGGAGTGCGTGGTGGTGATCGAGGACGACCACCACATCTCGGATCTCGTCGCCATGTACCTCCGACGCGACGGCTTCCGTGTCCTCCAGGCCGGAGACGCCGAGTCCGGGCTCGGCCTCATCGACCGGGAACGCCCCAAACTGGTCATCGTCGACATCGGCCTGCCCGGCGATCTCGACGGCCTCGACGTCTGCCGCCGGCTGCGCGGCAACGGCGCATCCGGGGCCGCGGTCCCCGTCCCGGTCCTCATCTTGAGTGCCCGCGACGACGAGGTCGACCGGGTCCTGGGTCTCGAGCTCGGAGCCGACGACTACGTGACCAAGCCCTTCTCGGCTCGGGAGCTCGTGGCCCGGGTCCACGCCATCCTGCGCCGGACGGACGCCCCCCAGTCCGGGTCGCCGACCGTCGTCGAGATCGGAGACATCGCGGTCGACGCCGGACGCCGCGAGGTGCGGGTCACCGGCACCCCGGTGGCGCTCGCGACCCGCGAGTTCGATCTCCTGGCGTACCTCGCCGACAATCTGGGCCTCGTGCTGTCGCGCCGCCAGCTGCTCGCCGGCGTCTGGGGAGAGGACTGGTACGGCGACGAACGGACCGTCGACGTCCACGTGCGCCAGCTGCGAAAGAAGCTCGGCGACGACCTCCCGCTGGCCACCGTCTGGGGTGTCGGCTACCGACTCGGATGAGACGCCGACTGACCATCGCCATCCTGGCCCTGGTGGCTGCGACCCTGGTCGCGACCAGCGTGGTCAGCTCGGTCCTGATCCGGAACTCGGCCGTGTCGATCACCCAACGCGAGCTGGTCGGCCAGGGCAGCGCCATCTCGAGGACCCTGACCGATCGGACCACGCTGACCGCGGCCGCCTTCCACCGGGAGATCGCACTCATCCGCAAGGCCGGGGACTTCCAGACCGTCCAGGTGGTCCTCCTGCACCCTCACGGAACGGTGACCGGCCGCCCCCTGCCGGACGACCTCACGGTTGCGGACCTCGACGTCCCCACCCTGCTCGCCGGGCAGCAGACCAGCGGGCACACGACGTCACTCCTCGTCTACACCGCCGTCCCCACCCCCCTCACCGGGGTCACCGGGTACGTGCCGGTCGTGGTCATCACCCGCCAGGCCCACGACCCCGCCGACGGATTCAAGTACTTCTTCCTGGTCGGGGTCATCGGCCTGCTGCTCGCCGCCCTGGTGGCCGCCCTGCTCGCCCGCCGATTCACCCGCCCACTCGTGGACGCGGTGTCCGCGACCCGGCGCATCGCCTCGGGTGACCTCGACGCCACGGTGGAGGTCCGGCGCCGTGAGGATCCCGAGTTCGTCGAGCTCGCCGCCTCGATCAACGTCATGGGAGCCAACCTGGCGCGGGCCCGTGACCAGGAGCGCCAGTTCCTCCTCTCGGTCTCCCACGAGCTCCGTACCCCGCTCACCTCGATCCGCGGGTACGCGGACGCGGTCATCGACGGCGCAACCGACGATCCGGCGGGGGCGGCCTCGGTCATCAGCTCCGAGGCGCGGCGGCTCGAGCGACTGGTCCAGGACCTGCTCGACCTGGCCCGGCTGGATTCCGACCGCTTCTCGCTCGACCTCCGTCCGGTCGACGCGGCCTTCGTGGCGCGCCAGGTGGTCGACGGGTTCCGCCCGCACGCCCAGGAGCTCGGCCTCGACCTGCAGCTGGCTCCGGCGTCGGAGGGGCCCCTCTGGGTACAGGCCGATGCCGACCGCCTTGGCCAGATCGTGGCCAACCTGGTCGAAAACGCCGCCTCCTTCGCGCGGAGCCGGATCCTGGTCGGCGTCGTCGGAGGCTCCGATGCCACGCCCGGCGGGCCCGGCGCCACGCCGACCGTCTGGGTCCGGGACGACGGTCCCGGGATCCCGTCCGACCAGCTGGGCGAAGTCTTCAAACGACACTTCAGCTCCGACCGGGTCCGGGGTCGGAGACAGGGGTCGGGGCTCGGCCTGGCCATCGTCGCCGAGTTGGCCACCGCGATGGGCGCCCGTGTACACGTCGAGTCCCCGGTCGGCCGCGACCCCGGGACCCGGATGCTGGTGGCCCTCCGCCCGGCCGTCCCCCCCACCCCTCCGGGAGCGTCGTCGGCAAGTCCCTCGTCCCTCGATCCGCGTTCCCACTCCCTTCCGCGCCAGGTTCCGATCGCGCTCCCGCAGGCGGTGCCGGAGGAGCCTCCCGACCCGGGGACCGCCGCGACCCCGTCTGCTCCCCCGGCGCCGGCATCCCCGGCGGGCTAAGAAGACCCTTCGGAGAGCAGATCCGAGCCGGGTCCGAGAGGAGGAACCGCGCATGGGGAGACTCGCCGTCGTGACCGGTGCCTCAGCCGGCATCGGTCGAGCCATCGCCGACCGCCTGGACGCCGATGGATGGTCGGTGGTCGGGGTCAGTCGCCGAGGCAGCTCGCCGGGAACCTGGCAGGCCCGCGTCATGGACGTGGACGACGATGCCTCGGTGACGGACGGGATGGCCTCGATCATCGGCGAGCACGGCCGCATCGACGCGGTCGTGGCCTGCGCGGGCTGGGGGCTCGCCGGACCGGTCGAGCTGACCCCGATCGCCGAGGCCAGACAGCAGCTCGAGACCAACTTCTGGGGGGCCGTCCGTACGGTGCAGGCGGCGCTGCCGTCCATGCGGGCACACGGGTCGGGCCGGGTCGTCCTGATCAGCTCCATCGGCGGGATCGTGGGCATCCCGTTCCAGGCGTTCTACAGCGCGAGCAAGTTCGCCCTCGAGGGATTCGGCGAGGCCCTCGCCTACGAGGTCGCGCCCTTCGGTGTCCAGGTCACACTCGTCGAGCCGGGGAACGTCCACACCGACTTCACCGAGAGCCGTCGGCAGGTGGCCACACCCGACGGTGCCGACCGGTACGCCGCGGCCACGGCCCGGGCCGTCGAGAAGATGGCCGAGGACGAGGCTGCCGGGGTGCCTGCGACCGACGTCGCGGCCGCCGTCCACCGCGTGCTGCGTCGCGTCCCGGCCACCCCGCCGGGTCTCGGTCGGGAAGGTCGGTGAGCGGGTCGGGATCATCGGCAAGCGCCTCCTTCCCTACCGGGTGTTCGAAGCAGCGGCCAAGGGCAGCCTCGGGGTCTGACACGGCGGCAGACGGTCTCACCGTCGAACCCCGGACGGCCCCCCATCGAACCCTCGACTGATCTATTACTCTCCAGTTCAGGGTTACTGTTCCCTAACGTTCGAGTTGAGGGTCATCGTTGGCCGGTCCGAGCACGATCAGAGGGCGACCCCCTTCCAGTAGGAGCCGTCGAGGATCCCGCGGAGGGTTGCACGGTGGATGATCAGGTCGTCGATGTCCTCGGGCCGTTCTACCTCCCCGAAGAAGATCGACCGCTCGGTGACCCGCCGCATGATCACCCCGTGCCGGATGGCGGCGAAGGCGATCGGCCAGCGAAGGTCCCCGGGCGTGGTGCCCGAGGCCGCGGTGTAGGACTCGCAGACGTCCCGTGGGCGGAACATGTCGGGCAGCCCCGGCGCCCCGAGATCGACGGCCAGGTCCTGGAAGAAGAGGTGGAGGTAGCACATCCATCCGAGATCGACCTCCGGCGGGGCGACTGCCGCCATCTCCCAGTCGAACACGGCCACAACCTGGTTGTCCCGGAACATCATGTTGCCGATGCGGCCGTCCCCCCAGGACAGGGCGTCGGCCCCCACGTCGGTCGGCAGGTTGTCCGCCAGCCACGCGAAGCACTCGTCGAGCAGCGCGGACCGTGCGTCGCCGACCACCCAGTCGTGGTAGGCGATCCAGTGGTTGAGGCAGCGCTCGAGCGAGGTCGCCCCCGGCTCGTGCAGCTCGAGGAAGGAGAGGTCGTGGACAGCCGGGGTCACCGAGTGGATACCGGCCAACGCCCGGACCGCGGACTCCTGGAGGGCACGCCGGTCGGCGTCGGAGCCGTCGAAGACCCAGTTGTCGCCGAAGGTGTACGGCAGGACGTCGGGTGGGACCAGGCCCTCGATCCGCGCCATCACGAAGAACGGGCCCCCGAGCACCGTGGGGTCCGGTTCGTACCAGAAGGTCTCGGGCACCGGGACCGTGGTGTGCCCGCCCACCAGCCGCATGACCCGGAACTGCATCTCGAGGTCGTAGGTGGTGAAGACCGGGTACGCGGTGGCAGGGGGCTCGATACGGGCCACCAGGCGGTGGTCGACCGGGTCCCCGCCCTCGTCCCAGCGGGCGGTGAACAGCAGGGTCTCGGAGGACATCCCGTTGCTCTCGGGGCTGGTGACCTCGGTGATCGTCGGGCTGCTCCCGGCGGGAAGGATCCGCTCGAGCCATCCCTCGAGCTGGGAGGCCATCTCGGCCGGGTCCCGGGTCGAGGTCGTGATGTGCTCTGCGTCCATCCCGACCCGCCCGTCGGATGGCGATGCCTCGGTCTCCCCCGAAGGCACGTCGGTCGTCATGGCTCTCCCCCACTCTCGGCACCCACCCCGGTCGGACCGTCGGGCTGTCCGGCGGGCGGTGGCGGGTGGCCGGCGCAAAGTATCGCGCCGCGCACAGCGTGCGGACGCCACGGCACTGACCGATCCGTCCGACCCCGATCGGGATCAGGCGACCAACGGGAGCGGGCGCGCCTCGGCCGCCGCCTCGACAGCAATGCCGGAGGCATCGTCCCAGCGCAGCACCACCGGCTCGGGAGGGGCCACCCGCCGGTGCAGAGTGGCCAGGGCCACCCACCCGCCGATCCCGGGTGACCAGGCCACCGACGAGAGGGCGCCGACCGTGTGGGCTCGGTCGGCGGTGAGCACGGCGGTCCCGACCGGAGGGAGGCCTGCGTCGGGGTCCGACGGCATCCCCACCACACCGCAGAGCCGGCGGGCCACCTTCGAACCGCGGGCGTCCAAGCGGGCGACGAGCTCCTGCCCGGTGAAGCAGCCCTTGGTGAACGAGACCGTCCGGTCGACGAGTCCGACCTCGGCCGCGATGGTCGCCTCGGTGATCTCCCGACCGCCGACCGGGATCCCCGCCTCGATACGGGCCGCCTCCCATGACCCGGCGTCGGCACGGGGCACCGTCTCGTCGACCCAGGCGAGCGGTCCTGCAGCCGGCGCCGGTCCGAGGAGGTCGATCCCGACCAGGCCCGGCCAGACCACCGGCACGGTCATCGCCGGGCCCGCGGATCCGGAGCGAGCGGCAGCGGAGGCGTCGGGTCCGCGGATCCCGATGCACTCCCAGGCGAGCGGTGCGATCTCGACCTTTGCGCGCAGCCGGAACCGCTCGAGGCGTGCCTGCGCCACCGGGCCGACGCCGCTGTCGGTATCGAGGACGAAGTCCTCGTCGGCGACGCGGGAGACCCGCAGGTAGGCATCGATCTTCCCCTGGGGGCTCAGCAGCAGCGACTCGGTCGAGCCTCCGACCTGCAGGGCGGCCAGATCCTGGCTGCACTGCCCCTGCAGATAGCCGAGGGCTTCGGGGCCGGACACCGAGAGCACGTCGCGCGCAACCACCCTCGCAGCCGCCGCGTTGCGCAGGGCGTGGTAGGCGTCGGCCGACGTCGGGGTCACGGGTCCCCCGTCGCCCGCGCGCCGGATGCACACGGGCTGCCGGCTGCCCGCGCCATGGCCACCGCCGCGAGGAGCGCCGCCGCCTTGTGCGCACACTCGGCGTTCTCCGAGACCGGGTCGCTGTCGGCGACGATGCCCGCACCGGCTTGCACCGAGGCCCGCCCGTCGGGCCCGACCGTCATGGTGCGGATGGCGATGGCCGTGTCCAGGTTGCCCGAGAAATCGAGGTAGCCCACCACGCCGCCGTACACCCCCCGCTTGGTCGGCTCGAGGTCGTCGATGATCTCCATCGCCCGTACCTTGGGCGCCCCCGAGAGCGTGCCGGCGGGAAGGGTCGCCCGCAGGACGTCGACCGGGCCCTTGCCCGGAGCAAGGCTGCCCGAGACCTGTGAGGTCAGGTGCATGATGTGGCTGTAGCGCTCGACCACCATCTGTTCGTCGACCTGCTCGGTGCCGAAGGTGACCACCCGGCCGACATCGTTGCGGGCCAGGTCGACCAGCATCACGTGTTCGGCCAACTCCTTCGGGTCCTCCACGAGCTCCCCCTCGAGCCGTTCGTCCTCCTCTGGCGTCGTGCCGCGGGGCGCGAGCCCGCGACCGGCCGGGAGATGACCGTCCCGTCGCGCAGGCGGACCATCGGCTCGGGGGAGGCGCCCACGACGGTGACCTCGGGGAAGCGGAGGAAGTAGAGGTAGGGACTCGGGTTGACCAGTCGCAGGACCCGGTAGACGTCGAAGGGGTCCGCGCCGAGATCGGGGAGGTCGAAGCGCTGGGAGAGCACCACCTGGAAGATGTCGCCTGCAGTCACGTGTTCCTGGGCGGCGCGCACTGCGTCCTCGTAGAGCGAGTCCGACATGGTGCGGGAGACGTCGGTTGGCAGCGCCCCCCGGGTGGGGAGCGGGCGCGGTGGCTCGTCCACCGGTCGCACGCAGTCGGCGGCCAACCGGTCGAGTCGCTCCTCGGCCTCGAGGCGGGCCCGGTCCAGGTCCTCGGGGCCCCAGGCCGCGTCGACGACCACGTTGTCGATGAGGACCACCCGCTGGCGCCAGTGGTCGAAGGCGGCGAGCTGGCCGATCACCGCGAGGACCGCATCGGGCTGGCCGAGGTCGTCCGGCGGGGGGTGGGGCAGGTGCTCGACCTCGCGGACCACGTCGTAACCGAGATAGCCGACCAGGCCCGCGTGCAGTGGGGGCAGATCGGGGAGGTCGGGCGCGTCGAAGGCCCCGAGGACGGCTTCGAGGGCGGCGAGGACGCCCCCGGACCCGCTCACCCGCCCACCGGTCGCGGCATCCAGATCGAGCGCACCGTCGGTGCGGATCCCGGTGCCGTGGGCGGTGATCGTCGCCAGCGGGTTGCGGCCGATGAACGAGTAGCGCCCCCAGCGCTCGCCACCCTCGACCGACTCGAGGAGGAACCCTGGCGTGCCGGCGGTGCCGACGATCTGCAGGAAGGCGGCCACCGGCGTGACCGTGTCCGCCACCAGTTCTCGCCAGACCGGCACGATGCGGTGGTGCCGGGCGAGGGCGCGGAAACCCTTCGGCCCCGGTCCGGCGGTGGCGGTCACCACCCCGCGCTCACGAGTCGGCGCCGAAGGCGCGGAAGAAGCAGGACCGGTTGCCGGTGTGACAGGCGCCTGCCCCTTCCTGGTCGACGGTGACCAGGAGCGCGTCCCCGTCGCAGTCGTAGCGGACGGCGCGCACGTACTGGCGGTCCCCGGACGTCTCGCCCTTGCACCAGAACTCCTGGCGGCTGCGGCTCCAGAACCAGGTGCGGCCGGTCTCCAGCGTCCGGCGGAGCGACTCGGCGTTCATCCAGGCGAACATGAGCACCGCACCGTCGGTGGCGTCCTGGACGATGGCGCCCACCAGGCCGTCGGCGTTGTAGGCGATCCGGTCGAGCTCGGCTTCGGTGAAGGACACCGGAGTGGCCGTGAATGCGGGGGTGGGTGAGGTGGACACCGTCGTTGCTCCTGGTGGATCGATCTGCTGGGAAGGGGTGGTCGTCCTGGTCGGGCCTGCTCGCGACACCGGCCCGATCAGAGGTAGAGGCCGGTCCCGCCGTCGAAGCGGGTGGCGGCGACGGCGTGGATGTCCCGCTCGCGGAGGATCACGTACTCCTCGCCGTGTACCTCGACCTCGAAGCGGTCCTCGGGGTTGAAGAGGACGTTGTCCCCGATCTTGACCGAGCGGACGTGGGGCCCGACGGCGACCGCCTCGGCCCAGGTGAGCCTGCGGGAGACCTGCGCGGTTGCCGGGATCAGGATGCCGGCACGCGAGCGCCGCTCGCCTTCGGCCTGCCCCACCTGGACGAGCACGCGATCGGCGAGCACGTTGATCGGGAGCTTCGGCACGTCGCCGTCCCCGTTCCTGCTGGTCGCTGGCGCCTCGGAGGTCGTCGATCCCACCGACCCAGGCTACCGCAGGCCCATCGCCGCCCCGCCGGACCCGAGCGGGGCCTCCCGTGCGATGCGCTCCGTGAGCAGGCGGGCTCAGACCGGGCGGACCGCGATGCCGGCAGAGGCCAGATGCGCCTTGGCCTCGCCCACCGTGAACTCCCCGAGATGGAAGATGGAGGCAGCGAGTACCGCGTCGGCGGCACCCTCGACGGCACCCTCGACCAGATGGTCGAGCTCGCCGACACCACCGGAAGCCACCAGCGGGACCGGGCAGCGGTCGGCGATGCGCCGGGTGAGCTCGAGATCGAAGCCGTCGCGGGTGCCGTCCCGGTCCATCGACGTCACGAGCAACTCGCCGGCGCCGAGGCCCGCACACCGCTCCGCCCAGGCTAGGGCGTCGAGCCCGGTCGCGGTGCGACCGCCGTGGGTGAAGACCTCCCAGGCCGGTTCCGCGGCGCTCTCGTTCGGGCGGCGCCGTGCGTCGATGGCCACCACCACACACTGGCTGCCGAACTCGTCGGTGAGCTCGGTGAGCAAGCCCGGCCGGTCGACCGCCGCGGTGTTGACCCCGACCTTGTCCGCCCCCGCCCGCAGCAGCCGGCGCGCGTCGTCGACCGAGCGCACGCCTCCCCCGACCGTGAAGGGGATGAAGACGACCTCGGCGGTACGGGAGACCACGTCGACCATGGTCCCGCGGTGCTCGGACGACGCGGTGATGTCCAGGAACACGAGCTCGTCGGCTCCCTCACGGTCGTAGCGGGTGGCCAACGCGACCGGGTCGCCGGCGTCGAACAGGTCGGTGAACCGGATCCCCTTGACCACCCGGCCGGCATCCACGTCGAGGCAGGGGATCACCCGGACCGTGCGCACGCGGCCACCCCCTCCTCGACGGTCAACCGGCCGTCGACCAGGGCCCTGCCCACGATGGCCCCGAGGAGACGCCGTCTGGGGCCGGATCGGGTGCCCGCGCCGGGATCGGGCGCCGCCGAAAGGCGGGCCAACGCCTCGAGGTCTCCGGCGGACGCCACCCCGCCGGAGGCGATGACCGGGACGCCGGTGGAGCCGAGGACCGCGGCGAGGCCCTCCACGTCGGGACCGGCCAGCATGCCGTCGTGCGCGACCGAGGTGACCACCACCGCGGAAAGTCCGGCTCCCGCGACCTCCTCGAGGAGGTCGGAGACGGTCCGTCCGGACCCTTCCTTCCAGCCGCGGACGACCACTTCCGCCCGGCCGTCCGGTGTCCGCCGGTAGTCGAGCCCGACAGCGATCCGGCCGGGGAATGCGGCCGCGGCTCGCGGGGCGAGGCCGGGATCCTCGAGGGCTGCCGTGCCGAGGACCACCCGGGCCACGCCGCCGTTCAGCAGCTCCTCGACGTCGGACTCGGTGCGCACCCCGCCGCCGCTCTGCACCGGGACGTCGACCGCCGCGGCGATGGCGAGGACCGAGGCCCGGTTGACCGGGTGTCCGGTGCGGGCCGCGTCGAGGTCGACCACGTGGAGCCAGGGCGCGCCGCCGGCCGCGAATGTGGCGGCGAGGGCAAGCGGGTCGCCGTAGTCGCGCTGCCGCTCGAAGTCACCCTGGGCGAGGCGGACCGCACACCCGTCCCGGATGTCGATGGCCGGATAGAGGTCCATCAGGGCCGGGGCCCGCGACCGGACCCCGGCGCGCTCACCGCAGCCGTGGTGCCGGGAGCCGCGGACTCGGACACGGCCCGGACGAAGTTGGCCAGGATGCCGAGGCCGACCGTCCCGGACTTCTCCGGGTGGAACTGGGTGCCCCAGACCGGGCCGCGCGCCGCAGAGGCGGTCACCGTTCCGCCGTACTCGCAGACGGAGGTCGTCTCGGCGGTCGGCTCCGGTGCGTACGAGTGCACGAAGTAGACCCAGGCCGGGTCCGGGACGCCCGCCAGCAGGCCGCCGGGTGCGCCGGGCTGCTCGCCCGCGCCGAGCACCGGGGTCAGCACGTTCCACTGCATCTGGGGACACTTGACCCCGGGGGACAGGCGCCGCACGGTGCCGGGGAGGATGCCGAGGCCGTCTGTGCCCGGGTCCTCCTCGGAGGCCTCGTAGAGCAGCTGGAACCCCACGCAGATCCCGAGGAACGGTAGGCCCCGCCGCACCGCGTCGAGCGCGACGGCTGCGAGCCCGCTCGCACGCAGCGCCGCCGCACACCGCCCGAAGGCGCCGACCCCGGGCAGCACCACGCCGTCGGCCTCGGCGGCGCGGTCCGGATCGGCCACCAGCCGGCCGTCCGCGCCGAGGTGCTGCAGGGCCTTCTCGGCCGAGCGCAGGTTGCCGATGCCGTAGTCGAGGACAGCGATCACGGGCGGCGGATGGTCATCGGGTGCGCCCGGCGCGGTCCGGACCGCTCACAGGGACCCCTTGGTGGACGGGATGCCCCCGCCCTCGACGCGCACGGCATCCCGCAAGGCGCGCGCCACGGCCTTGAAGGAGGCCTCGACGATGTGGTGGGTGTTCCTGCCCGAGAGCAACCGCACGTGGAGGGTCATCTTCGCCGCGGTGACGAACGCCCGCCAGAACTCCTCGGCCAGCTGGGGGTCGAACGGCGGAGAGCCGAGGCCCGCGGTGTCCGGGGCGAACTCGATGTCGTAGGCGAGATAGGGGCGGCCCGAGAGATCGACAGCCACCTCGACAAGCGCCTCGTCGAGCGGCACCGACACCGACGCGAACCGCCGGACACCGGCCTTGTCACCGAGTGCGGTGGCCACGACCTCGCCGAGGGCGATCCCCACGTCCTCGACTGTGTGATGGGCATCGACTTCGAGGTCCCCTTCGGCCTCCACGGTGAGGTCGAACCCGCCGTGGCGGCCGAGCTGGCCGAGCATGTGGTCGAAGAAGGGCAACCCGGTCGAGATCTCGGTGGTCCCGGTCCCGTCGAGGTCGATCCGGACCTCGATGGCGGTCTCCTTGGTCGACCGTCCGACCTCCGCCGTGCGGTGGGTGGTGACTGGTGGGGTGGGGGTGGGTGCACTCATCGCAGGCTTTCGGTCAACGCGGCCAGGAAGCGGTCGTTCTCCGCGGGGAGCCCAACTGTCACCCGCAGGCATCCCTCGACGCCCGGCCAGCCAGAACAGTCTCGCACGAGCACGGAGGCCTCGAGGAGATCGGACCACACCGCCCGGGCGTCCCGGGTGGTCGGGCGGAACAGCAGGAAGTTGGCGTCCGAGGGCCAGCTCTCGACGGGAAGGGCGGCGAACGCCGCGGCAATCCTCCCGCGCTCCTCGGCGATGAGCGCGATCCGCTGCTCCATCTCCGCCACGTGCTCGAGCGCGAGCCGGCCGGCCAGCTGCTTGGCGGCGTCAAGGTGGTAGGGCAGCGCAACCAGTTCACAGGCCCGGACCACCTCGGGTGCGGCAACCAGGTAGCCGAGCCGTGCGCCGGCCATCGACCACGTCTTGGAGAAGGTGCGCACGACCACGGTGCGGCCGGCGTCCGTTCCGCCGTCGCGGAGCAGGTCGAGGGCCGACGAGGGGGCGAATTGCCCGTAGGCCTCGTCGACCACGAGCAGTCCGGGGGCGAGGGAGGCCACCTCGGCGATCTGCTCGGGCGAGTCGGCCCGTCCGGTCGGGTTGTTGGGTGAGCAGAGGAAGGTCAGCACCGGGTCGGCCTCGGCGATCACCCGCCGTACCTCTGCGAGGTCGAGCGCGAAGTCGTCGCGCCGGGCGCCGGCGGCCACCGCGGTGGCGGTGATGCGGGCGATGTGACGGTGGAGGGTGTACGTCGGCTCGAAGAGCGCGGCGGTGCGTCCCGGTCCACCGTAGGCAAGCAAGAGGCACTGGAGCACCTCGTTGGAGCCGTTGGCGCAGAAGATGCGGTCGGGGGTGACCCCGTGGCTCTCGGCCAGGGCGGCGCGCAGCGCAAGGGCCTCGCGGTCCGGATACCGGTTGAACTGGATCCCGGCGATGCCGGCCGCCAGGTCCTCGTACCACCCGGGCGGCGGCCCGATCGGCGACTCGTTGGTGTTGAGTCGGACCGCGACCTCCACTTGCGCCGAGTGGTAGTCGGCGAGCGTGCCGAGGTCCGGGCGGACCGTCGGGAGCGGGCGCGCCGGGCCGGCCGGCCCGGCCGGGGCCGGCTCCCCTACCCCGGCCATCGCAACCGCACCGACTCGGCGTGGGACGGCAGGCCCTCGGTCTCGGCGAGGGTCACAACATGGGGACCGAGGGTCAACAGCGCGTCGTCGTCGAGGCTCACCGCGTGGATGTGCTTGCGGAAGTCGTCGACCCGCAGCGCGCTCGCGAACCGGGCGGTGCGGTTGGTCGGCAGCACGTGGTTGGGTCCGGCCACGTAGTCACCGACACTGGCCGGTGCATTCACGCCGAGGAACACGGCTCCGGCCGCGGTGATCTGCCCGAGGAGCGAGCCGGCGTCGGCGGTCAGGATCTCGAGGTGTTCGGGGGCCACTGCATTGGAGACCGCGCAGGCCTGGCGGGCCCCGTCGACCAGGACGGCGTACCCGCCGCTGGCGAGTGTGGCCTCGAGATCCGCCCGCCGGGGGGACGCTGCGACGATCCGGTCGACGTGTGCCGTGACCGCGTCCGCGACGCCCTCGGACCAGGTGATCAGCCAGGCCAGGCCGTCGGGACCGTGCTCGGCCTGCACGACCAGGTCGATGGCGGCCAGCTCGGGCGGCGTCTCCGGACCGGCGATCACCACCACCTCCGAGGGTCCGGCGAATGCCGCGGCCACCCCGACGACCCCCGAGACCTGCCGCTTGGCCTCTGCCACATAGCGGTTGCCGGGACCGACGATCACGTCGACGGCCCGGATGCTCTCGGTTCCGTAGGCCATGGCCGCGATGGCCTGGGCCCCGCCCACCCGGTAGACCTCGGTGACCCCGGCCACGGCGGCGGCGGCCAGGGTGGCGTCGTCGACCGACCCGTCGGGTCCCGGCGGGACGCAGAGCACGATCTCCTCGACACCGGCCACGTGCGCCGGCACAGCGCACATGAGGACGGTCGAGGGGTACCGGGCGCGACCACCCGGGGCGTAGCAGCCTGCCCGTCCCACCGGTCGTACCAGGTGGCGGACGGTGATGCCACCCGAGGCGTAGTCCTCCGCCGCATCGGCGGCCTCGTGGGCGTGGTAGGTGAGGATCCGGTCGTGCGCGACGTCGAGGGCGTCCTGCAGCGCCGGAGGGATCCGCCCGAGCGCGGCCTGGATCTCCGACGCCGGGACCCGGAGCTCGTCGAGGTCGACGTGGTCGAAACGGGCAGTCAGGCCGCGCAGCGCGGCATCACCCCCGGCTCGCACCTCGGCGATGATCGACGCGACCGCTTCGGAGGACCGGTCCTGCTCGTTCACCGGACGCGGCAGGGCGGCCGCGAGTGCGCGCTTGCCACCGGCGATGCCGCGGAGGTCGAGTCGACGGAGACCCATAGCCGAACGATGCTACCGGACCCCGTCGAAGCCCCCGGGGGGCGCGACGCGCGCTGGTGTGTCCGCGCACGGCCCTGCGGTGCCATGATCCTCCGATGGCCGCCAGCTCCGCAGAACTGTCCTCGCTCTCCACCGCGCTCGACGAGCTGACCCGTCGGGTGACCGTGCATGCCGACGCCGCGCAGTCGGCCAAGGACGAGGAGACGGCAAAGGAGCTGTTCGCCGTCGAACGCGCCCTCGACAGACGCGAACCGCCGGCTGTCCCGCCTGGCCGCGACCCTCGGGCGCAGATAGCAACGCCCGCCTGGCCCCGGCCGGTCCGTCCTCGATGCGCCGGGTGCCTTCGTCCCGGGCGACCGTCCTCTACACGCGGCGAAGGCACCCCGTAGGGTGCCTTCGCGCGAGCGGGTCGGGCGGCGGATCCCGAACTCCGCTCTGCGGAACCAGTTGGCGGGAACCGGTTCCGAGGCCTCCAGATCATCATGTTTTGGGAGGAAAATCCAGTCGCCGACCCGGTTGTGCCCTCACAGATTTCGCCCGGGTAGACGGTTCTGTGGCCGTAATCCCTGCTCCCCAGCGATTTTCCTCGAAAATGTCAGTTCTGGCGACTATTGACGAGGAACCGGGGCGCCGAGGGGCAGAAGTCGGCGAGCTCGCAGTCCGCGCATCTCGGTGATCTGGCCTTGCAGGTGGCCCGGCCGTGGAGGATGACCCGGAGGCTGAACGCGCCGCGCCTCGGGGGCGGGATCATCGCGTTGAGCGCGTACTCGACCTTGACCGGGTCGGTCTCCTCGGTGAGCCCGAGGCGGAGGCTCACGCGTTGGACGTGGGTGTCGACCGGGAGGCCGGGGAGCCCGAACGCGACGCTCCGGACCACGTTGGCCGTCTTGCGGCCGACACCCGGCAGGGTGACCAGGTCCTCCATCCGGGACGGCACCTCTCCGTCGAACCGGGCGACCACGGCCCCTGCCATGCCGATCAGGTTGCGCGTCTTTGCGCGGAAGAACCCGGTCGAGCGGATGAGCACCTCGACGTCGGTGTCGTGGGCGGCGGCCAACGAGGCCGGGTCCGGATAGCGGGCGAAGAGCGCCGGGGTGGTGAGGTTGACCCGTTCGTCGGTGCACTGCGCGGAGAGGATGGTCGCCACCAGCAGTTCGAATGCGTTGGCATGGTCGAGCGCGCAGAGCTCGACGGCCGTGCCGGGATAGAGCCGTCCGAGGCGTTCGTCGGTCACCCGGGCGCGCCCGGCCGGGGTGCGGGGTCGGGCCATGGCCGGAGACTACCGGTAGGTTCTCGGGCATGGAGGCAGTGGAGGTGGACGCCGACCCCACGCCCCACACGCCGACGGTGACCGAGGTCGGCCAGTTGCTGGCCCGCATCCGGGCCGCCTCCGGTCACGATCCGCTCAGCGACGACCGCCGACGGGCCTTGGACCGGGTCGCGTCCGATCCGTCCGGAGCGTCCGGTCCCCCGCCGTTCCTCGCCCTCCTGGCCAGGCGGGGTCCCGCTGGTCGCTTGGTCGGCTACGCGCAGCTGGACAGCGCGGTCGGCGGGCGATCCCTACGTGCTCGAGGTGGCGACCGAGCCCGGACCCGGGGCGGACGAGGTGGCCGGCGCCCTCATCGACCTCGCGCTGGAGGCCGTGGGCGACGCGGGCGGCAGAACCGTCCGCCTGTGGGCGACCCGGGCCTCCGAGGCCGACGACCGCCAGGCGGTCTCCCGGGGGTTCGTCCGCGAGCGCGACCTCCTCCAGATGCGGTGCCGCCTCCCCCTCGAGCACGCCGCGGGCGCCGGTCGGCCCCCGGTCGCCATCCGGACCCGACCCTTTCGGGTCGGCGCGGACGAGGACGCCTGGCTCGTCGTCAACAACCGGGCCTTCGCCACCCACCCGGAACAAGGCCACTGGGACCGCAGCACCCTCCTCGAACACGAACGGGAGCCGTGGTTCGACCCGAACGGATTCCTGGTGCTCGAGGAGGACGGCCGGATGGCGGGTTCGTGCTGGACCAAGATCCACACAGCCTCCGATCCCCCGATGGGTGAGATCTACGTGATCGGTGTCGACCCGGACCTCCAGGGCCGCGGCTGGGGCGCGCGCTGACCCAGGCGGGTTTCGACTGGCTCGCCGCCCAGGGACTGACCGTCGGCATGCTCTACGTCGACGCGGCCAACCTGCCGGCGGTCTCGCTCTACCGGGCCATGGGACTCACCGTCGACCACGTCGACCGTTCGTACACAGCGGTCGTCGCCGGACGGGCCGGCTCAGCCTGAGCCGATGAGGTGCCCGATCGAGTAGGTCACGGCGGCCGCGGCGGCCGAGAAGAGCAGCTGGCGGACGGCCGACCACAGCCAGAACCGGCCGGTGAAGATGGAGAGGGCGGCGCCGACGGCCAGTGAGGCGATGCCGCCGAGGGCGATCGACCAGAGGATCGCGGCCGTGCCGCCGGTGAACAGCCACGGCAGGAGCGGGATGAACGCACCCACCGAGAAGGCCACGAATGACGAGAGGGCAGCCTGCACCGGGTTGCCGGTCTGCCCCGGCGAATAGCCGAGTTCCTCGCGTGCATGGGTCTCGAGGGCCAGTTGCGGGTTGCGCATGATCTTGGCCGAGAGCTCCTCGGCGAGGCCGGACTCGAGACCACGGCTCTCGTAGATGGCCGCGAGCTCGCGGCGCTCGTCGTCGGGATCGTGCCGGAGGGACTCGCGCTCGACGTCGAGCTCGCGCTCCATGAGCTCGGACTGCGCCCGCATCGAGACGTACTCACCCGCCGCCATCGAGAACGCGCCGCCGACCAGCCCGGCCAGGCCGGCCAGTCGGACCGCCCCCGCCGCCGGGTGGGCGCCGGCCACGCCCAGGATGAGGGCCAGGTTGGAGACGAGGCCGTCGCTGACCCCGAAGACGGCGGCCCGCGCGCCACCACCCCTCAGATCGCGATGCCTGTGCTCGATCGCCACGACCCGATCGTAACGAGCACGCCACGCTGAGGCGGTGCTCAGCCGGCGCGACAGGCAACCCTCACCTCCCTTTCGTCGGTCCGCTGCCCGGGTGGGCGTGCGCCTCCGGGCTCCCGTACAGTCGGGGCCATGGCAACCACCGTGCAGGGGATCGACGGATTCAAGCCGCTCATCGGCACCCATCTCGGCTACACCGGATGGCACCGTGTCGACCAGGACCAGGTCGACCGGTTCGCCGACGCGACCGGCGACCACCAGTGGATCCACGTGGACCCCGAGCGTGCCAAGACCGGTCCGTTCGGCCGGACCATCGCCCACGGGTACCTCACCCTTTCGCTCGCCCCGGTGCTCCTCGGCGAGGTCCTGACCGTCGAAGGCACCTCGTTCGGCGTCAACTACGGCTGCAACAAGGTGCGCTTCCCCTCGCCGGTGCCAGTCGGGAGCAACCTCCGGATGGGGGCGGTCATCGCAGAGGTGGACGTCGTCGCCGACGGGGTCCAGGTGGTCATCGACCTCACCTTCGAAACCGAGGGCTCGTCGAAGCCGAGCTGCGTGGCCCAGGTGGTCTACCGCTACTACGCCTGACGAACTCCCTGGCCAGCTGGTCGAGCGGCCGGTGACTCGTACAATGCGAGCATGCACTCCTAGAGTGGGTGCATGGAGATGCGGGTCGAACACCTCTCGGCACGCTCGGGCGTGTCGGTGGACACCGTGCGCTACTACCAGAGCAAGGGCCTCCTCGACCCACCGCGACGCGAGGGCCGGATCGCCTGGTACGACGACGTCCACCTGGCACGACTTGCCCGGATCCGGGCCCTCCAGGAGCGCGGCTTCACCCTCGCCACCATCGCCCGCCTGGTCTCCGGGGAGCTCGACGCGGCCGACGAGGCGCTGCTCGGCGAGCTCTCGGGACTTCCCCGCCCGGGGCCCGAGTGGAGCGGCGGAACACCAGGCGAGGTACCCGACCCGGTCCGAGCGGGTGGCACCGCCCCCGAGGAGCCCCCGACCTACACGCTGGTCGAGCTCGCAGCGGAGACCGGGATCCCGCTGGCCCTGCTCAAGGCCGTCGAGGCCCAGAAGCTGCTGATTCCCCGTCGGGTCGCCGGCCTCGAGCGCTACACGGAGGAGGACGTGGCGGCGGCGAGCGCCGCGCTGCTCCTGCTCGAGTGGGGCATCCCCCTCCCCGATCTGCTCGATCTCGCCCGCCTCCACCACGAGGCCACCGAGACCGTCGCACGGAGGGCGGTCGACCTGTTCTCGCGCTTCGTGCGCGACCCGCTCCGCGCGGGTGGCGATCCGGGTCCGGACGTGCGTCCGGCGACACCGCGCGACGCGGACCGCACCTCGGCGGGTGCGCCGGTCGAGCGGCTGCTGCAGGCCTACGCCGAGCTGCTCCCGGCAGTCAACACCCTGGTCGGCCACCACTTCACCCGCACACTGGTGCAGGCGGCCCTCGACCATGTCGAACAGGTCGGCACCGACGGGGAGCGCCGCGCCATCTGGGACCTCATCGAGCGGGACGGGGTCGACGAGCTCCCGTGGGCCGACGGCGAGCGGACGGCGGCCGACCGTTGACCGACGCCGACAGCGGACTGCCCGAGGGTCGGGGTGCCACGACGGCCACCATCGCCCTCGAGACCGCGGCCCGTGCACGGGATGCTGGCCTGCCCACCGGCGCGGAGAAGACCGCGACGGTCCGTTCGATGTTCGACGCCATCGCCCCGCGCTACGACCTGGTCAACCGCACGATGACCGCGGGCCTCGACCAGCGGTGGCGCAGGCAGTCGCTCCGGGCGCTCGGGTTGCCTGCCGGCTCGATCGTCCTCGACCTGGCGTGCGGCACCGGCGATTTCCTGCGGCTGCTCGCGGGCAGCGGCCATCGGTCGATCGGCATCGACCTCTCCTGGGGGATGCTCACCGCCAACCGCGCCGGCCGCCCACTGGCCCAGGCAGACGGGGCCTCCCTGCCGGTCCGCGGCGGTGCGGTGGACGGCGTCACCTGCGGCTACGCGCTCCGCAACTTCACCGAGCTCGCGGCCGTCTTCGGCGAGCTCGGGCGCATCGTCCGCCCGGGAGGTCGGATCAGCCTGCTCGAGGTGGCCGAGCCCGTGCGTGGTCCCCTCCGCGCCGGCCACCGCCTCTGGTTCCGTCAGGTGGTGCCCCTCATCGGCGGGCTCCTCTCCGACCGGTCGGCCTACCGGTACCTCCCGAAGTCGACCGCCTATCTGCCGAGCACCGACGAGCTCCGCGCAATGCTCAACCGGGCCGGGTTCTCGACGGTCAATCGGCGGGCGCTCAGCGGGGGGCTCTGCCAGCTGATCACCGCGACGAGGAGCGGTCGGCCGTGACCGCGGTGGCTCTGCGACTGCCCCTCCCCGACGGCCCGCCGCTCGACCCCTATGCCCTGGCCGGTCGGACCGGGGTGTTCCTCGCCGCCGAGGGACGGCTCCAGGTCGGTCTCGGGGTCGCTGCCACGCTCCGACTCCCCCACGGCCTCACCGCGCCCGACGAGCTCGACCGGGCCCTCGACGACCTCGCCGCGATCCGGTGCGACGACCGCCTCGCGGGCACGGCTCGCGCCGCCGCGGGCCACGCGGTGCGCGCCTTCGGGGCCCTCCCCTTCGACCGCGCAGCGGCGGCGGAGCTCACCGTGCCCGCCCTGCTCTACGCACGCGAACCGGACGGCACCGAATGGGTGACCGTGGTCGCCGACGACCCGAGCGGCCTGCCCGACCCGGAGCGTGATCCCGGAACCGGCCAACAGCTCCGGGCCCGGCTCCTCGCCGCGGCCGACCCGGACCGGATGGACCCGCCCGGCGGCGACCCCGACACAGCGGCCACCGCCCGGATCGTGCCCCGCTCCTCGGACGACGGGTTCCGGGCCGCGGTGGCCGACGCGGTGGCCGCCATCGACCGCGGCGAGCTCGCCAAGGTCGTCCTCGCCCGCCAGGCCGACGTCACCCTGTCCCGACCGATCGACGTCGCCGGCCTGCTCCGACGGTGGGGGGCGCTCGAGCCGAGCTGTGCGTTGTTCTCCCTCCCCTCGCCAGCCGGACAATTCGTGGGGGCCAGCCCCGAGCTCCTGGTGGAGCGCATCGGGGACCGCTTCCGGTGCCTGCCGCTCGCCGGGACCAGCGCACGGCGCGCCGGCCGCGGGCAGGGCCACGACGGCGAGCTCCTCGAGTCGGACAAGGACAGCGAGGAGCACCGGCTGGTGGTCGACGCCGTCCGCGACACACTCTCCCCGCTCAGCGTCGAACTCGAGATGCCCGACCGGCCCGATCTGGTCCACCTCCACAACATGACCCACCTCGGCACCCCGGTGACCGGCATCCTGGCATCGGGCGACGGGCCGCGCCCGGGTGGTGGCACCCGGACGCCGAGCGCACTCCATCTGGTGGCCGCACTGCACCCGACGCCGGCGGTCGGCGGGGTTCCCCGCGACGCAGCCCTTGCCGCCATCGACCGGCTCGAGCCCGACCGGCGCGGGACCTACGCCGGACCGGTGGGCTTCGTCGACGCGGCCGGCGACGGCCGTTGGGTCATTGGGATCCGGGCGGTGACCGTGGCCGGGCCTGCTGCCCGGATGGTTGCCGGGGTCGGCGTCGTCCGGGGATCGCGCGCCGAGGCCGAGCTGGTCGAGGCGACCCTCAAGTTCACCGCGGTGTTCGATGCGCTGGCTCCCGGGCAACCCTTCTCGACCGCCGACGACGCGGCACCCCGGGCGGCGGTTGGCTGAATCGGGCGGGTCACGCCACCGGATCGCCGCGGACCGGCCGGCGGCCGTAGCGGAGGATGACCTCGGCGAGGACCTCGGGGGCGTCACGGGCCACGAAGTGCCCGGCCCGGGGCACCGTGACCAGCTCGGCTCCGGGAACCGACCGAGCCAGGGTGCGACCGGCCTCCGGCCGCACGACCAGATCCCACTCGCCCACCACCACCGCTGTCGGGACCCGGATGCGCGGCAGAGCGGCGGTGACCGCCGGGAGCTCGGCGATCAGGGCCCGCTGCTCGATGAGGAAGGTCCGGCGGCGGCGACTCAGGGTTCCCCCCTCACCGCCCAGGTCGCCGCGGTCCGGGAAGGCGGTCGAGAGCTGGTCGCGATAGCGCGCCGGGGCGTACCGGATGAGCGGGCGCAGCCGCGGGAGGACCTCCCCGAACGAAAGCAGCCCGGCCACAGTGAGCACGTCTCCGACCACCGACAGATTGAGCGCGCGGTCGACGGTGTCCAGGCTGTCCGGGGTGCAGGATGCACAGACCAGGACGAGCGACGAGACGAGCCCGGGGTGGGCGTCGGCCAGCAGCACGGCGACCGCTCCGGACCAACTGTGCGCCACGATCGTGGCAGGCACCGCGTCACGCGCCTCGATGAGACGGGCGACGAGTGCCGCGTTCGCAGCCACCCCGCGCGCCTCGCCCTCGGTCGCTCCGTACCCGATGCGGTCGGGGACCAGCACCCGAAGGGAGGGTTCGAGCAGGCCGACCACCGGATCCCACGACGCGTGGGTGCCGGGTTGGCCGTGGAGGAGGACCACCGGCGGGCCGGACCCCCGGTCGATCGTGGCGAGCACTCCCGGCCCGCCTACCGACGCGCCGGGACGCGCCACGGCACGCGCGGTGCGGGGTGAGCTGGGATGCGGTCGGCGGGCGAGACCTGTCCGGTGCCGGTCACGGCACGGGCATCAGGTGCGCACGGCCTGCGGACGACGTCGGTCGGCGCCGAGGAGCCGCTGCACTCCCCACCAGGTCACCAGGGCCAGGGCTTCGACCACGATGAACGTGGACATCTTCGATTCGCCCTCAACCCGGTCGATGAAGCGGATCGGGACCTCGAGGACCTGTGCCCCCTGCCGCTTGGCCTCGTAGGTCATCTCGATCTGGAACCCGTACCCCTCGGCCTTGATCCGGTCGAGGTCGATGCGTTCGAGCACCGAGGCGGCGTACGCCCGGAATCCGGCGGTGGAGTCGGCGACACCGAGGCCGAGCAGCGTCGAGGCATAGAGGTTGCCCCCCCGCGAGAGCAGCCGGCGGTGCCAGGCCCAGTTGGGGATCGAACCGCCGGGGACGTACCGCGACCCGATGACGAGCTCGTTCCCGTCCTCCAGCGGCGCCAACAGCGCAGGGAGCGCCTCGGGCTCGTGGGAGAGATCGGCGTCCATCTCGACACAGGCGTCGAACCCCCGCTCGAGCCCCCAGCGGAACCCGGCCCGGTAGGCGCTGCCCAGACCCGACTTGTCGTGCCGGCGGAGGACGTCGACGTTGCCGAGCTCCTTCCCGATCCGCTCGGCCATGTCGGCCGTCCCGTCCGGGCTCCCGTCGTCGACCACGAGCACGGTGGCAGCGGGGACGGCGGTGCGGATCCTGCGTAGCACGTGGTCGATGTTCTGCGACTCGTTGTACGTGGGGAGCACCACCAGGACATCCATCACTGCAGCTTACGGGACGGTCCGGACGCCAACCGTGGCAGGACGCCCCCGTCGACCCGGACCCGGGGGGAGGTCGGGCTCACCGCTCACCCTGGACCGAGGGGGCGTGGGCGGCGCCGTTCCATCCGACCGCCCCTTCGGCGGGGCCGGTCCCGTCGACCCCCTCGAACGGCGCGTCCGGTGCACCGGTCGGCCCCTCGGGGTCGTGCGTGGACCGGGTGCGCTGCCAGACCTCACGGAAGATGACCTGGATCGCGCTCCCGACCGGGATGGCCACGAGGGCCCCGGTCAACGCGCCGAGCGAGGAGCCGAAGACCCCGCCGAGGTTGGCCCCGACCAGCACCGCCAACAGCACCCAGAGCGGGTTCATCCGCACGGTCCGGCTCATCACCACCGGGTAGAGGAAGTGGTTCTCGACGAGCTGGAACCCGATGAACACGGCCAGGGCGATCACGCCGGCGGTTGGTGAGTGCAGGGCCGCGAGCAGCACGCTGGGCACCCCGGCGATCAGGCCTCCGACCAGCGGGATCATGGCCACCAGCGCCACCCAGAGGCCGATGAGGAGGGCGAAGGGCACCCCGAGGACGAGCATGGTGACGAAGATGACCACACCGAACAGCCACGAGAGGGCGACGGTCCCGAGCACATAGGAGGTCACCGAGCGGGAGACCGTCGCGGAGACCTCCTCGATGGTCCGGCGCAGGCCGGGGTTGATCGCCCCGAGGAACGCAGCGCGGAGCTGGGGGGCCTCGAGCAGCATGAACAGCGAGAGGAAGGCGATGGTGCTGAGGGCCAGGATGGTCGAGAAGACCGCCGAGGCCAGGTTGGTGCCGACCGACAACGCAGGCTTGCCGAGGCTCTGGGCGGCGGCCTTGAGACGGGGTGCGTTCTTCTGCACCCAGGTCAGGAGGTGGAGGCGCTGGAGGGTGTGGGCCAGCCAGCCGTGCCCCTTCTGGACCTGGTCGACCATGGTCGGCAGGCTTCCGGCCACATGGGTGAGGGTGTTCACGAGGGGGTAGCCGAACAGCGCGAGCAGGCCGGCGAAGGCGAGTGCGGCCGCGACGAAGACCGTGGCCACCGCGCTACCGCGCCGGAACCGGTGGCGCTGGAGGAAGACGACCGACGGGTTGAGCACGAGCGCGATGAACGCCGAGATGAGGATCCAGAGGATGATCTCCCGGAGTCGACCGATGAGCCGGTAGAGGACCCAGGTGGCGATGACCACCGCATCGACGGTCAGGATCGTGCGCAGCGGGATGCCTTTTGCCGACGCCGCCGCGAAGAGCCGCTCCCGGCGGGGTGCGTCCGGGCCCACAGCCCGGTCGCGCAGCTCGGACGGAGTCTCGTTGATGACCGTCGTGGTGCCCGGGACGGTCACCGGCGTGCCCTCCGGGACCGACGCCGCAGGGCCGGTTCCGGGCGTCCACCCGCCCGGTGGGAGCTCCTCGCGCGACTCGGCCACGCTCTCAGCATGGCAGGTCCGAGGGGTCGCGCCGTGCCAACATAGCGGTGATGGAGCCCGACCCCACGGCGGAGTCCGACCCCCCAGAGGAGCGACCGCGACGGCGCTGGTGGCACCGCGGCCCCTTCGTGCGCCGGGAGGTACGGCTCAGCGTGGGGACCGTCCTCGTGTTCCTCTTCTTCTTCTACGTCGCCCTCCCCCTCGTCGCCAGCCACCGCCGCGAGGTCGGCGACCTGGCCCACGTCAACGTCACGGCACTGGTGCTCGGCGTGCTCCTCGAGATCGCCGCGCTCGGGGCCTACACCCAGCTGACCCATTCGGTCCTCCCGCCGGGGGGCCCCGGGCGGGTGCGCATCTTTCGCATCAATCTCTCCACGCTGGCCCTGAGCCACGTCTCACCCGGCGGCACCGCTCCGGGTGCCGCCCTCGGCTACCGCCTGTTGACCCAGTCGGGAGTCTCTGGCGCCGACACCGGCTTCGCCCTCGGGACCCAGGGGATCGGCTCGGCGGTCGTCCTCAACGTGATCTTCTGGTGCGCGCTCGTCGCCTTCCTGGTCGTCCACGGATTCCACCCCCCGTCCGGCCTCGGCGGGCACGCCTCCGAGTCGGCCTCCATCCTGGTCGTGGTGGCCGCAGCTGCCGGGGTGCTCCTGCTCGGGGCGTTCGGCGGACTCTTCTCGCTGCTCACCCGCGGACAGGAGCGGGCGAGCAGGATCATCCGCCGCGAAGCCGGTCGGCTCCGCTTCCTCGACCCCGACCGGATCACGAGTCTGGTCGAACGCCTCGCCCAGCGGTTCGCGGTCCTCATGGACGATCGGGTCCTGCTCCGGAGGGCGGTGGCCTGGGCCGCAGCCAACTGGTTGCTCGATGCCGCCTCGCTCTGGGTGTTCGTAGCCGCCTTCGGTCACGTGATCTCGCCGATCGACCTGCTCACCGCCTACGGTCTGGCGAACATCCTGGCGGCGATCCCGATCACGCCGGGAGGCCTCGGCGTGGTCGAATTCGTGCTGGTCTCGATGCTCGCCGGCTTCGGCCTGACCGACGGGCAGGCCCTCTCGGCGGTGCTCGCCTACCGCGCGGTGAACTTCTGGCTACCCATCCCCTTCGGGGGGTTGGCGTACGCGTCGCTCGAGCTCGAGCGGAAGGCCACCCTGCAGCGCCTCCGCACGTACGCGGCCCGGTCCCGCGCGTACGCCGGGCGGGTCCGGAACGACGCCGAGCAGCGAACCCTCCGGTGGGTCACCCGCCGCGACCGATCCGCCGCCACCACGACGGCTGGGTCCGAGACGCGGACTGCCCCGACCCTTCGTCCGGTCTCGGTGACCGACCCATCCACGGTGCCCGGTCTCCCCTCCCTCGCCGTTCCTCCGAACGCCTCGGCCGGGTCGCGGCTCGGGGTGCCGACGCGACAAGGACTGCGTCTCGACGACGGCGCAGTGCGTCGAGCGCCAGTGTTCGAGAGTGATCCTGCAGGTTGAACCCCAGGCTCCCGGGTCCGAGGTCCGGGGCCACCCGCCGCCAGGTCCCGTCGGCTCCGAGCTCCCAGGAGTTGGCTTCGTCACGGAGGGCGTCGTCGAGCATGTCCACCAACCTGCGCTGGCTGTCCGGGTCCTCGATGGGTACGACCGCCTCGACCCGGCGATCCAGGTTGCGCTCCATGAGGTCGGGTGAGCCGAAGGAGACCCTGAGCGGTCGTCCGTGCTCGCCGCCGAACCGGAAGATGCGCGAGTGCTCGAGGAACCGGCCCACGATCGAGCGCACCCGGATGTTCTCCGAGAGGCCCGGGACCTGGGGGCGCAGGCAACAGAGGCCACGGACCACCAGGTCGATCGGGACGTCGGCGGCCGAGGCCCGGTAGAGGGCGTCGATGACCTCGGGATCGGTCAGCCCGTTGGTCTTGAGCACGATCCGGCCGAGTCGGCCGGCAGCCGTCTCGGTCTCGATGGCGCCCAGGATCTCGGAGCGGGTCGAGGTCGGCGAGACCACCAGGCGCCGGAATCCGGCCTGCACCCCCGAGCCGGTCAGCAGGTTGAACAGCTCACCCACGTCCGCGCCGGTGTCGGGGTCGGCGGTCAGGAGCCCGACGTCCTCGTAGGTGCGGGCGGTGAGCGAGTTGTAGTTGCCGCTCCCCACGTGGCAGTAGCGCCGCATCTGGTCGCCTTCTCGCCGAACGACGAGCGAGGTCTTCGAGTGGGTCTTGAGGCGGACCAGGCCGTAGGTGACCTGCACCCCGGCCTCCTCGAGGGCCCGGGCCCAGGCGATGTTGGCCTGCTCGTCGAATCGGGCCTGCAGCTCGACCACCGCGGTCACCTGCTTGCCGGCCTGGGACGCCCGGATCAGGGAGTCCACGATCGGGCTGTCGTCGCCGGTCCGGTAGAGGGTCTGCTTGATCGCCACCACGTCGGGGTCCCCCGCGGCCTGGGCCACGAATGCCTCGACCGAGGCGGCGAACGACTCATAGGGGTGGTGCAGCAGCACGTCCCCTTCGGCGAGCACCGCGAAGAGATCGGTCCCCGCCGTGAGCCGCGGCGGGGTCACCGTGGTCCAGGGCTCGGGCGCGAGGTCGGCCCGTTCGAGCCCGCAGAGCTCGTGCATCCCTCCGAGATCCACGGGGACGTCGAAGAGGTAGACGCTCTCCTCGGGCACGCCGACCTCGGTGATCAACATCTCGAGCAGCTCGGTCGAGATGCCGGCCGAGACCTCGAGCCGGACCGCCTGGCCGAAGCGCCGGCGGTGCAACTCGAGCTCGACGGCGGCCGGGAGGTCCTCCGCGTCGTCCTCGTCGACGGAGAGGTCGGCGTTCCGGGTGACCCGGAAAACGTGGTGCTCGGCGACGGCCATGGCCGGGAAGAGGCTCTCCAAATTGGCCGCGATGACCTGTTCGACCGGGACCAGGCGGGTCCCGTCGGGGAGGGCCACCAACCGGGGCAGCAGGGGGGGCACCTTGACCCGGGCGATCCGCTGTGCGCCGGTGGCGGGGTCGACCACCCGCACGACCAGGTTGAGGCAGAGGTCGGAGATGTACGGGAAGGGATGGCCCTGGTCGACGGCGAGCGGGGTGAGGATCGGGAAGATCTGTCGGTCGAAGACCGCGAGCAACCGGCGCCGGTCCTCCTCGTCCAGGGTGTGCCAGTCCGAGACCAGCACGCCGGCGTCGGTCAGGGCCGGGGCCAGGCACTCGGAGTAGATCCGGCTCTGCCGGTCGACCAGACGGGTCACCCGGTCGGTGATCGCCCCGAGCTGCTCGGCCGGGCTCAGCCCGTCGGGTGAACGGGTCCGCAGACCGGCGGCGACCTGGTCCTCGAGACCCGCGACCCGGACCTGGAAGAACTCGTCGAGGCCCTCGGTGAAGATGGCCAGGAACTTGACCCGCTCGAGCAGGGGGAGGCGACCGTCGGCCGCGAGGTCGAGCAGGCGGGCCGCGAACTCCAACCAGGACAGCTCGCGGTTGATGAACCGCTGGTCGGAAGGGATCGCCGCCGGTCCGGCGTCCTCGGGTGCCCGACCGGGCGTCCCCGGCACCGGTGCGGGACCTGACAGCTGTCCGGCACCGCGGGCGCCCGCCGCGGTCACAGCCACGGGTGCCCGGCGCCGGTCGATGCGCAGGTCGTCCCCTGGGAGCGGTCCGACCCGCTCGCCTGCCGCGACGACCGGATCGGTCATGGCCGCCCCCCCTGCCGCCGGTCGGTTCGGTCACGCCAGGGATCCATCGCCGGCTCATCGTATCCCGCGTGGTTCCCGGCGGCCCCGCCTGTCCGGGCGGCTCCCTCTCCGGCGGACCGGGCACCGGTAGGCTCGCCCCGGTGTCGCCACTGACCCTCCGCTCTCAGTCCCACCGGTCGCGGCGCGGGGTCAAGGCCCGCCGGCGCACCGAGTTGGGCCTCCTGGTGGCGGCAGGGATCATCGTGATCGCGGCGTACAGCCTGATGATCCTCGGCAACACCTCGAAGGTCCCGGCCGACGTGGTTCCCCTCCTCTTGGTGATCCTCGCACTCGGCGCAGTTGCCCACATCGCCAACCGCATCTTCGTGCCCGACGCCATCGCGGTGGTCCTGCCCATCGCCTTCCTGCTCAACGGCCTCGGGTACGTCATGATCCTCCGGATCGACCTCGGGACCGCCACCAACTACGCCCCGCTCCAGGCGGCCTGGACCGCTGCCGGGGTGGGGGCCTACGTGCTCACTCTGTTCGTGATCCGCCGCAGCCGCGACCTCGACCGCTACCGCTACCTGCTCCTCGGCTTCGGGGTGGGGCTCCTGCTCCTCCCGCTCGTCCCCCACCTCGGGTCCGACATCAACGGTGCCAAGCTCTGGATCCACTTCGGCAGCTTCACCTTCCAACCGGTCGAGCTGGCCAAGATCCTGCTCTGCATCTTCTTCGCCTCCTACTTCGCCGAGAAGCGCGAGCTGCTCACCATCCCGACCGCGCGACTCGGCAACCGCCTGGTCCTCGACCCCCGTCCGATGGTCCCGATCCTCCTCGCCTGGGGATTCGCGATCGTGGTGATGAGCCTCGAGCACGACATCGGCTTTTCGGCGCTGCTGTTCACCCTGTTCATCGGGATGCTCTGGCTGACCACCGGGAGGACCGGGTACCTGGTCCTCGGACTCGCCCTGTTCGGCGTCGGCGCCTACGTGGCGGGCCGGTACTTCTCCCAGACCCACATCCGGGTCGAAATCTGGCTCGATCCGTGGAAGGTCCTCCCCGGCGATCCGGGCCAACAGCTGCGCGAGGCGTGGTACGCGATGGGCTCGGGAGGTATCGGGGGCTCGGGCCTCGGGCTCGGCTTCGGCGCCTACACCATCCCCAACGTGCAGACCGACTTCATCTTCGCCGCCATCGGGGAGGAGATGGGACTGCTCGGCTCGACCATGGTCGTGGTCGCCTTCCTCCTGCTGGTCGGTGCCGGCTTGCGCATCGCTCAGGCGGCCCGCTCGGAGTTCGCCAAGCTGACCGCGGCCGGGCTCACCATCATCCTCGGCTTCCAGGCCTTCTTCATCATTGGGGGGGTGGTCCGGCTCCTCCCCCTCACCGGGATCACCCTTCCCTTCGTCTCCTACGGCGGCTCCGCGCTCATCGCCAACTACATCCTCATTGCGCTGCTGATGCGCATCTCCGACGAGGGCACCGCCGCCGCCGACGCTGCCGAGCAGTCCGCCTACGAAGAGGAACAGGAGCGGCGGCACCGGCTGCTCACCGGACGCTGACGACCGCCGCCCACCGGGTCAGCCGGCGGCGCCCCGCGGTTCGACGTCGCCCGAGCCCTCGAGGAGCCGCTCGTCGACGAGGATGGGGACCGGCACCGGCTGGAGAAGGGCGAGGGTGAGGGCATCGCTCGGCCGGCACGAGTGCACCGATCGCACGCTCCGGCCCCGCAGGTCGAGCTCGGCGAAATAGACGGTGCCGCGGCGGCCGACGATCCGCACCGCCACGATGTCGACGTCGAAGCGCTGGAGCACCGAGCTCATGAGCTCGTGGGTGAGCGGCCGGGGGGTCGCGATCCGGCGGAAGGCATGGGAGAGGACGACCGCATCCGGGAAGCCGATCGAGAAGGACAGTTGCCGTCGCGGGGTCTCGCTCTCCCGGAGCACCACGGTCGGATGCTGGTTGGGCAGGTCGAGGGTGACCGAGGAGACGAGTGCCGTGCGCAGACCGCTCGGTCGGGCGGTCTCGGGAACTGTCGCCGCTTCCAGCGGCGGGTCCGCCGGGTCACCTGCACGATCGGCCGCCTCGCCCGGCGCCCCCACGCCGTCGGAGCCCTCGCCGGGCGCGCCAACGGTGGGGTCGCTCACCGGGTCGGTGTCGAGGTCGCTCACCGGGCGCTCCGGCGCTGCACACTCGCCACCAGGCCGATCGCGGCCATGAAGGCGATCATCGCCGACCCGCCGTAGGACAGGAAGGGGAGGGGGATGCCGGCGACCGGCATGATCCCCATGTTCATCCCGACGTTCTCGAAGATCGAAAAGGTGAGCAGGGCGAAGACGCCGGCGCACAGCAGCCGCCCGAAGGTGTCCTTCGCCTGCTGGGCCACCCGCAGGACCCGCCAGGCGAGGATCCCGTAGATCATGAGCAGGATGCCGGACCCGACGAACCCCAGCTGCTCCCCCACGGCCGAGAAGATGAAGTCGGTCTGCTGCTCGGGAACGTAGGCAAGGTTGGTCTGGGCACCCTTGAAGAGACCCGTCCCGAAGATGCCCCCGTGGGCGATGGCGTCCTTGGCCTGGGTCACGTTGTAGGTCACGTCCTGGCTCGCGCCGTTGGGTGAGATGAAGCTGGTCAGCCGCTGGATCTGGTAGTGCTTGACCAGGCCGAGGTTGATCGCGAGGAAGACCACCGCCGCCGCCCCGATGACCAGCAGGACCAGGTAGCGCCCGGGCATCCCCGCCACGGCCAGCATCACCACCAGGATGACCGACATCACGATCGCGGTGCCCAGGTCGGGCTGCTTGATGACGAGGAGGATGGGCAGCGCCGACATGAGGACCATCCGGACGAGGTCCCGGAAGGTGAGACCCTCGGGTCGTCGCGTGCAGTAGGTGGCGATGGCCACGATCAGGACCAGGGTGGCGAACTCCGAGGGCTGCAGCTGGAGTGGCCCGAGGGAGAACCACCGCTGTGACCCGAGCGCGTGCGAGCCGAACGGCGAGAGGACCGCGAGGAGGCCGAGGAGGATGCCCACGTAGAGGACCGTGCTGATCTGCTCGAGCCTCCGGTAGTCGAAGAGGGCCACCGCCACGAACACGAGCAGCGCGATGAGAAAGAAGGCCGCCTGGCGCTTGAGGTAGTAGTGCGGGTCCTCGCCGGCGAGCGCCAGCTTGGCCCTGGTCGCGGAGAAGATCATGACGATCCCGGTCACCGCGAGGAGCAGCGTCGTGCCGACCAGGATCGGATCGATGCGGGCCGCCAGGTGGCGAGGGCGCGTCGCGAGGGTGTCGGCTGCGTAGGTCACCAGGTTGCTCCGCCAGCAAGGCTACCCGTCGGTCGGTGCCTCCCCGGGGCGCCGTCGGGCGCCCAGCTCCTGTACAGCCCGCCACATCGCGTCGACCGGGGCGGCGTGCCCTGTCCACCGCTCGACCTGCAGGGCAGCCTGATGGACGAGCATCCCGAGGCCGTTCGACACCGTCGCGCCCCGCTGGCGCGCCGCCTCGAGCCAGGGCGTGACCGATGGGTGGTAGACGAGATCGACGACCAGCTGCCCGGCGTCGAGCAGCGCCGGATCGAGCGGCCAGGACGCCGGTCCGTTGGCCACGTCGCCCATGCCTGCCGGCGTCGCGTTGACCACGAGCCGGCAGGACGGCGCGTCCGCCGGCGTGCCCACCCGCCCGACCGGGCCGGCCAGGGCTGCGGCGGTCGCCGCCCGCTCCGGGGTGCGGTTGACGACCACCACTTGGTCCGCGCCGGCGTCGGCCAGCGCGGCCACCACTGCACGCGCCGCTCCCCCCGCTCCGATCACCAGACAGCGCTGCGCTCCCGGGTCGAACCGGTGGGCACGGCGGAGCGCCGCCACGAAACCGGCGCCGTCGGTGTTGTCACCCACCCATCCGTCGGCAGTCGCGATCACGCAGTTGACCGCGCCGAGACGGGCGGCCTCGGGCGTGAGCTCGTCCACGACGCCTGCCACCGCACCCTTGTGGGGCATGGTGACCGAGAGCCCGCGGATCCCCAGCGCGCCGGCGCCGGCCAGCGCCTGGGCCGCTCCCCCGTCCACCACCGGGAACCCGACAGAGACCCAGTCGACCGCCAGGACCGCGAAGGCGGTGTTGTGCAGCAGCGGTGAGAGGGAATGGGCCACCGGGTCGCCGATGACCCCGACCACGTTGGTCGCAGCCGTGATGCCGCTCATCGAGCCGCCCGCATCCGCTGACAGGTGGTCGGTGCGACCCGGCGGCAGATCGGAGGTCATCGGCATCCGTGCAGTCTTGCCCGCTCAGCCCAGACCGCGCGCGGCAGCAAGTGCCTCGTTGGCCTGCTGCTCGGCGAAGGTGTCGGAGAAGGCCTCGGTGCCATTCTGTTCGACCACCACGAAGTAGAGCCAGGAGCCGGCGGGTGGGTCGAGGGCCGCCTGCAGCGACGCACGGGACGGGAAGCAGGTCGGGGACGGGGGGAGGCCGGTGTGCAGATAGGTGTTGTAGGGCGTCTGGGTCTGGAGGTCGGCCGCGGTCACCGGGCCACCGTCCCGTCCGAGCGCGTAGAGCACCGTCGAGTCCATCTGCAGGGGCATTCCGCGGGCGATGCGGTTGAGGACGACCCGGGCCACCGGACCGAGGTTCTGGGCGATCACCCCCTCCTTCTCGACGATCGACGCGATGGTGATCACCTCGTACGGCGTGAGCCCCAGGTGGGCCGAGCCCTCGGCCAGGCCGACCCGGGCTGCGAGGGTGTCGAACCGGCCGATCATGTCGACGAGCAGTTGGTGGTCGGTCTCCGCCGGGAAGACCAGATAGGTCCCCGTGCCGAGGAGCCCGTCCAGGTTGGTCGAGCCGGCGGGCTGCCACTGTGAGTGCACGGTTGCGGCCGTGGCCAGAAAGGCGCTCGCGGTGTGGCCCGGCACCTGGCCGACCCGTTGGGCCAGTTCGGCCACGGTGAAGCCAGGGGGGATGATGACCGGGAAGACGTTGGGCCCGGTGGCGAGGATCCCGTTCACGGTGGCGAAGCTCGAGTTGCGCCGGAAGGCGTAGGCACCGGCCTGGACCCCGGGGATGCTGTGGAACTGGGACCAGATCCGGTAGGCGAGCGAGCTGCCGATGACCTGCTTCGCCTCGAGGGTGCCCGCCACCTGGTCGACCCCCGAACCGGTGGGCACGGTGACCACGACCTGCGCGCCCGGAGGTCCCGAGGGAGAGGCCTCCGACGAGACCCAGAGGAACACCGCGACCAGGAAGGCAACCCCGAGCACGACGATGACCAGCACGGCGATCCGCCAGGGGTGGCCCCGCCGCCCAGCATGACCCCGGTGACGCCCGCCACCGCCCGCGCCGCCGTCGCCCTGACTCTGGCGCCCGTAGATGTGGGGGTCGACGGCCACCGCATCTTCTCCCCCGACTTCGGCCGGGCCGATGCGGGCTGTCGCGACGACGTCGGGTCCGGACGCGGGCGGGCTGTGCTCCCCAGATCCCTCGTCGGGGCCGGTCACGATCGAGCCCTCCGGCCGTCGAGCCATGCCGAGAGAATGACCGCGGCGGCCGTGCGGTCGACGACGGCCCGTCGGGCGCGCCCGCGTGTGCCCGCGGCACCGAGGGACTGCTCGGCGGTCACGGTGGTGAGGCGCTCGTCAAAGAGCTCGACCGTGATGTCCCTGTCGGCAAGCAGTGCCTGCAGGGCGCCGGCCTCGGCCTCGGCCGCCAGCGCCGCCGGGCCACGGCTCCCGTCCAGGGAGAGGGGCAGGCCGACGACCACCGTGACCGCCTCCTCCTCGAGGATGAGGTCCACCAGGGTCCGGCGGTCCCGGTCGGCGTCCCCGCTCCGGACCACGGTGCTCCGCGGCGTGGCCACCGTGCCCGCCGAGTCGCTCACCGCGATACCGATGCGGCGGGTACCCAGATCGATGCCGACCGCCCGTCCGCGCCGGTTCGGGCCGTCCGTCCCCACCGGCGTTCAGGAGCCGCCGAGCACCCGACGGGCCTCCTCGAGGGCCCGGTCGATGCCGGTCGGGTCCTTGCCCCCTGCGACGGCCACCTCGGGCGAACCACCGCCGCCGCCGCCCAGCAGTGGGGAGATCTGCTTGACGAGCCCGCCGGCGTCTACCTGCCCGTCGGGGCGATCAGCAGGGTCGGCCGCCACGACCAGCGAGGCCTTGGCACCGTCCGGGCTCCCACCGAGCACCACCGCCCGGAGCCCCCCCGACGACCGGACGCTCTGGGCCAGGTCACGGAGCTGGTCCGGGCTCAGCCCGTCCCGGCGGGCCACCACGGCTCCCCCCGACGACTCTGCGAGCAGCGTCTGCGCGTCGGCCCGGAGCTCGCGGGCACGGGCCTGTTCGAGGGCCTTTTCGGCAGCGCGCTGGCGCTCCAGCAGGCGTTCGATGGCCTCGCCGACGTGTTCCGGGTCGGTGCGGAGCAGGTCGGCCGCTCCGTCGAGCAACGCCTCCCGGGAGGCCGTCCGCTCGATGGCGCCCATGCCGGTCACCGCGAGGATCCGTCGTGTGTTGGAGCCGATGGACGACTCGGAGACGATCGTGATCGGACCGATCATCCCGAGCGCGCTGACATGGGTGCCACCACAGAGCTCGGTCGAGTGCGGCCCGGCCTGCACGACGCGCACCCGTTCGCCGTACTTGTCGCCGAAGAACGCCAATGCTCCCATCGCCTCGGCCTCGGCCCTCGAGTGCTCCTCGACAACCACCCTGTCGTCGGTGAGCACGTCGGCGTTGGCCAGGGTGGTGACCTCGGCCAGCTCGCCCGGGGTGACCGCAGCGTGGTGACTGAAGTCGAAGCGGAGACGGTCGGGCGCGACCAGCGAGCTCTGCTGGCGCACATGGCCCCCGAGGACGCTGCGCAGTGCCGCGTGCAGGAGGTGGGTGGCGGTGTGGCTGCGCCGCAGGGCCTCACGCCGGGAACCGTCGATCGTCGCGATGGCATCCTGCCCGGCGAGGATCTCACCGGTGACCGTCGCCCGATGGGAGGTCAGTCCGGGCAGCGCCGAGACCGTGTCGAAGACGAACGCCGTGCCGCTCTCGGTGACGATGGTCCCGGTGTCGCCCATCTGTCCCCCACCCTCGGCGTAGAAGGGGGTCCGGTCGAGGAAGACCTCGACCTGCCCGGCATCCTCGGGCGCACGGTCGGTCAGCACCGCGACCACCCGGGCCGGCGTCGAGTAGTCGTCGGACCGCTGCCCGACGAAGACGGTCCGGCCCTCGAGGTCGAGGACCGACCGGTAGGCCTCCTCCCCAGCAGGCACCCGACCGGCCCGCGCCGCGGCCCTGGCCTGGGCGCGCTGGCGGTCCATGGCCTGCTCGAACCCCTCCAGGTCGACGCTCCGGCCGGCCTCCTCGGCGATCTCCACCGTGAGCTCGACCGGAAAGCCGTAGGTGTCGTGCAGCCGGAAGGCAACGTCGCCGGCGAGCGTGTCACCGGCCGCGGCCAGCTCCTCGTCGAGGATGGCCGACCCGGTGGCCAGCGTGCGCAGAAAGGCCTCCTCCTCACGGCCCACCACGTCGGCGACCAGCTCGTGCTGCTCGGCGAGTCCCGGATAGGTGCCCCCGAGGACCGCGACGGCCACGTCCACGAGCCGCGGTGTGAACGGCTCGGTGACCCCGAGCTGACGCCCCCGGCGCACGGCGCGGCGGATGAGTCGGCGGAGCACGTAGCCCCGACCCTCGTTGGCCGGCAGCACCCCGTCGGCCACCACCATGGACATGGCCCGCCCGTGGTCGGCCAGGATGCGAAGGGCCACGTCGTCGTGGTCGTCCTCGCCATAGGTCCGGCCGGTGATCGACTGGGCCTCCTCGAGGAGCGGCACGAACAGCTCGGTGTCGAAGATCGAGTCGACGCCCTGCAGGACGGGCAGGATGCGCTCGAGCCCGGCGCCCGTGTCGATGCTGGGCCGCGGCAACGCGTCCGTCGATCCGTCCGGATGGCGGTCGTACTGCATGAAGACCAGGTTCCAGATCTCGACGAAGCGCTCTGCACCGCCCAGCGCCGGTCCCCCGTCCTCGCCGTAGGCGGACCCCTTGTCGAAGAAGAGCTCGGAGCTCGGACCCCACGGGCCGACACCCTCACCCTTCCAGACGTTGTCGTCGCCCATCCGCTGGATGCGTCCGGTCGGGATACCGACCGCGTCGCTGCCAGATGGCCTCCGCCTCGTCGTCGTCCTCGTGCACCGTGATCCAGAGCCGGTCGCCGTCGATGCCCAGCACACCGGTCACCAGCTCCCAGGCGAACGGGATGGCCTCCGCCTTGAAGTAGTCGCCGAAACTGAAGTTCCCGAGCATCTCGAAGAACGTGCAGTGGCGCTGGGTGGTGCCGACCACGTCGATGTCGACGGTGCGGAAGCACTTCTGCACCGACGTGGCCCGGGTCCAGGGCGGGACCTCGTCGCCGAGGAAGAAGGGTTTGAACGGCACCATCCCGGCGATCGTGAACAGCACCGTCGGGTCGTGCGGGATCAGACTCGCCGAGGGCACCGCCGCGTGGCCGCGCTCGACGAAGAAGCCGGTGAACGCGGCTCTGAGGTGGTCGGCGCCGTGCGCCGTGCCGGAGGTCACGACCGGCAATCCTACGTGCCCAGGTGAGAGGCTGATTCTCGCCGGGTGTCCCCTCCGATGGTCGGGACACCGTCGGGCGCGACGGCGCCGGACGAGGCCAGCTGGTCCCAGAGCTCGGACTCACGGCGTTGCTTCTCGGATCGCCCGGAGGCCACCGCGTCCCGCACCCGCTTGCCGGTCTGCCCTGCCACCTGACGGGCCGACCGACCGACCTCTGTCGCCAGCGCCTCGGGTGCGAGCCGTGCCGCCGCCTGCTCGAGGGTGTGCCGGACCTTGCGCTCGGCCCAGAGCGCCGAGCCGGCACCGGCCACTGCTCCGGTCATCAGCCAGAAGGCCCGCCGTGGAACGACGATCACCGGCTCCGATCGCGGGGAACGGACGCGCCATTGCGCGGAGCGGTCTCCCGCGACGCGAGCCGACGGATCCCGGTCGCGGCACCGGCGCGGACAGCCAGGACCTTCACCACCGGGTTGGCGAATGCGCGGTAGGCGAGACGCGAAGCCGAGTCCACCGTCGCGTGCACCGACTCGGTCGTGTCGAGGACGGCGCCGACCCGTTCCATCTCGGTGGCCGCCTGCCCGACCACGCGGTGGGCGTCCGCGACGAGGGGGACGGTCTGCCGGCGGAGCTCGTCGGCCAGCGCGCCGAGCCGCTGCACCTGGCGGCGGAGCGAGGCCACAGCCAGCAGCAGGGCGGCCACTGCGATCACGCAGGCGATGCTCGCCACCAGGACGGCGATCTCTCCAGCGGTCATGATCGGATCAGCTTAGATCGCCCGATCCGCGACCCGGGGCTCTCCGGGCCACGCGATGCCCGAAACGGGCCGGTCAGGTCGAGGTCATCCCCACCACCGGGCGGTTGAGGGTGATCCCGCCCGTCGATCCGAAGAACCGGGCATCGCCGTAGGCGAAGATGCCGCCGTCGGAGGCGACCAGCCAGTAGCCCTTGCCGGTCAGTGAGGGCGCCATGCCGACCACCGGGCGGTTGAGGGTCAGGTTGCCGGTCGAGCCGTAGAAGCCGGCATCGCCGAAGGCGAAGATGCCCCCGTCGGAGGCGACCAGCCAGTAGCCCTTGCCGTCTGGGGTCGAAGCCGTCCCGACCACCGGGCGGTTGAGGATGAGGTTGCCGGTCGAGCCGTGGAAGCCGGCGTCGCCGAAGGCGAAGATGCCGCCGTCAGAGGCGACCAGCCAGTACCCCTTGCCGTCGGGGGTCGAAGCCATCCCGACCACCGGGCGGTTGAGCGTGATCCCTCCGGTCGAGCCGTGGAAGCCGGCGTCGCCGTAGGCGAAGATGCCGCCGTCGGAGGCGACCAGCCAGTAGCCCTTGCCGTCAGGGGTCGCGGCCATGCCGACCACCGGGCGGTTGAGCGTGAGGTTGCCGGTCGAACCGTAGAAGCCGGCATCGCCGTAGGCGAAGATGCCGCCGTCGGAGGCGACCAGCCAGTAGCCCTTGCCGTCGGGGGTCGCGGCCATCCCGACCACCGGCTGGTTGAGGGTCAGGTTGCCGGTCGATCCGTAGAACCCGGCGTGACCGAAGTCGAAGATGCCGCCGTCGGAGGCGACCAGCCAGTAGCCCGGCAGGGCGTAGATGTAGCGATCGGAGCCGACCTGCGGGCTCGTCCCGTCCGGGGAGGTCACCGAGACGTCCACGGTCGCCCCTCCGGCAGGCCCGGCGGGCACGGTGGCCACGATCGATCCTGGCGAGGTCACCGTGAAGGATCCTGCGGCGCTGGTGCCGAATCGGACCGAGGTCGCGCCGCCGAAGTCGGAGCCGGCGATGGTGACCTGTCCGCCCCCGGTGGTCGGACCTTTGATCGGGATCACCGAGGTCACCCGCGGGGAGATGAAGGTGAACGTCGACGAGGGAACTGCGGCGCTCGTGCCCGCGGCCGGACCGGTGGTGGTGACCGTGACCACCGACTGCTGACCGGTGACCACGTCGGGGGTGGTCACCGTCAGCGAGCTCGGGGTGTGCGAAACGACGGTCGCTGCCGTACCACCGAACCGGACGGTCGGTGTGCCGGTGCCGAACCCGGAGCCGTTGACGACCACCGTCTGGCCGCCTGAGGCCTTGCCCGACGACGGGGAGAGCCCGGTGACGGCGGGGCAACCGGCAGCCGCTCCGGAGAACAGGCCGAGCAGCGAGGCGGCACGGGGACTCCCCCACCCCGAGGCCAGGTCGTAGCCCACGTGCGCGTCGAACAGTCCGCCGGTCATCCCCGGGAAGATGCTGTTGCTCCCGGTGGTGATGTCGTTCTCGGAGGAGGCAGCCCCGGACTGGTAGAGCTCGGGACCGAGCAGTCCGGCCGGGGTGTTGCAGCCCTGATTGGTGTCGGCGAGCAGTCCGGCCCAGAGCGGGGCCGCCGCACTGGTCCCCCCTACCGGCGACCAGTGCCCGTCGAAGAAGATGACGACGCCGTGGTCCGGGTCGGCCGAGGCGGCGACGTCGGGAACCTCACGGCACTGCTGGTCGGCGTGGGGTCCGCAGGTGCGCACGGTGTCCGGGATCTCGGCGCCGGGCACCTGCTGCCAGAAGGGAGCGACGAACACCGTCGAGTTGCCCCCTCCCCCTGCGCCACCGGTCATGCTGCTGGCGTCCCAGTTGTTCCAGACCGACTCGGACGGGGCGTTCGAGTTCGCCGCGGTCAGCGAGGTGCCTCCCACGCCGGTCACGTCGGGCTGGTCGGCGGGGTCGTCCACCGCGAGCGTCTGGCTACCTGCCGGATGCAGGACGTCGAAGCAGTCGCTCGAGCCCGAGTCGCCCGAGGCGGCCAGCACGGTCTGTCCCTGGGTGGCCGCCTGGGCGAACAGCGCGGTTTCCGCCGCTTGGTCGCTCGGGTCCATATCGGCCTCGCACTCGCCCCAACTCGTCGAGAGCACTTTGGCCGCGTCAGCATCCACCATGGCTGCGTACGTGTCGATCGGTCCGGTCCCGACCTGCGGACCCGTGTAGACGAGCACCGACGACGAGGGCGCAAGCCCCGCCACCATCTCGATGTCCAGCGCAGCCTCACCGTCCTCGGTCGGCGGGCCCGCACCACCGTCGACGGTGACGTCGGTGACCGGCACTCCGAGCCCGTAGCAGGACTCGTAGGTCTGGATGTCACTCGGGTCGTAGGACTCGAGCTCGTAGACGCCGACGGTCTGGCCCGCGCCCGAGCGGCCCCCGCCGTAGAGGGTCGAGAGGCCATAGGTCGAGGCCAACTGGTTCGCGGTCCACCCGTTGAAGGCGCTCGCCACCTGGCTCGCCTCGGGGCACGGAGAGGGGCCGACCTGGAGCGGGTGGGCACCGGACCGCGGCGAGGCGGCCGCCGGGGGCCGTGCCGTGCTCGCGCCACCGCCACCCAGGACGATCTGCGGATGGAGGAGCGAGGCGTCGGACAGGCCGATGACCCCCTGGATGTCCCCGGCGAGCGCGGCGGGCACCTCGGGATCGCCGAGGCCGACCCGGGTCACCGATCCGTTCCGCAACCGGGCCTGGACGAGGGAAACCGAGAAGCTCCGCTCCACCTCGGTGGCCGAACCCGAGACCGGGATGAAGAGGCCGTCCGGAGCGGTCGGACCGACCACGAGGCCGGTCGAGGAGAGCCAGTCCCGGGCGGCGGTCACCGTCGCGGCATCGGGCCCGAAGACAGCTCCGAACCGGCCCCGCGGGAGGTAGCGGCGGAACTGCGGGCTCCCCGGCGTCGACACGGAACGCACGAACGCGTCGAGCGCGGCCGGATCACGCGGACGGAGGACCACCTCGGCCTCGACGGTGGACGCCGGATCGGTCGCGCCCACCACCGTGGCTCCGGACGGAATGCTGGTGCCGGCGCCCACCAGGCGGACCATCGCGAGCGGGTGCGCCGGCGCCGCAGTCGCTGCTCCGGACCAGAATCCTGCGAGCAGGGTCAGTGCGACGGGCACCGCGGCCAGCCGCAGCGACGCCAGGCCCCGCGATCTCGACGCCCGCATGCGGTCAGTCTTCCCCATCAGCCGCCGGGTCGGGTACCACCGGATCATCGACCCCCGACTGGGATGCCAACGGTTCGTCCCCACCTGCCCGCCACCGGCGGAGCCGCTCGGACACCACTGCCTCGTGCCCGCGGTCACTCGGTTCGTAGTAGCGGGTGGAGGCCACGCCGGCCGGTCGGTACTCCTGGGCCACGAACGCATCGGGATGATCGTGCGGGTACTCGTAGCCTTCGCCGTGCCCGATGGCCGCAGCGCTGCGGTAGTGGGCGTCGCGCAGATGGGTGGGCACGTCGCCCCGGGGCCCGTCGCGTACGTCCCGAACAGCCCGCCCGAGGGCGACCGTGACCCGGTTCGATTTGGGTGCACAGGCGAGGTGCACGACCGCCTGGGCCAGGTTGAGCTGGGCCTCGGGGAGGCCGACGAACTCGACCGCCCGGGCCGCGGCATCAGCCACCACTAGCGCGAGCGGGTCGGCCTCCCCGATGTCCTCGCTGGCCAGGATCACCAGTCGGCGGGCGATGAACCGGGCATCCTCCCCCGACTCGAGCATCCGGGCCAGCCAGTAGAGACCGCCGTCGGGGTCGGAACCCCGCACCGACTTGATGAAGGCGCTGACCTGGTCGTAGTGGTCGTCCTCCCCGTAGTGCTGGAGGCGGGTGTGCCGTGCCCGCTCCACATCGTCGAGGGCGACCGGTCGCGGGCCTGCCAGGGCGAGGGCCACCTCGAGGGTGGTGAGCACCGCGCGTGCGTCCCCGTCGGCCAGGCCCACCAGCGCGGCCACCGCCTCCGGGTCGGCCGCGGCCCCCTCTGCGGCCAGCGCGCGGGCGACGACCTCGGACAGTTCGTCCTCCGAGAGGGGCTCCAGGCGCCAGAGGGTCGACCGCGAGAGCAGCGGTGCGTTGACCTCGAAGAACGGGTTCTCGGTGGTCGCACCGATCAGCACCAGCAGTCCCTCTTCGACCGACGGGAGCAGGGCGTCCTGCTGGGAGCGGTTGAACCGGTGGACCTCGTCGAGGAAGAGGATCGTGCCGCGGCCCTGCTCCCCGAGGAGCCGCCGGGCGCCCTCGACCACTTCCCGCACGTCTTTGACCCCGGCGCTCACCGCCGACAGGGGGACGAACCGCTTGGCCGTGGCCGCCGCCACCACCGCGGCCAGGGTCGTCTTGCCGGTGCCCGGCGGACCCCAGAGGATGGCCGAGGTCAGCCGGTCCGACTCGATGAGCGCGCGCAGCGGGGCGCCGGGTCCGACGAGGTGCTGCTGGCCCACGATCTCGTCGAGCGACCGTGGGCGCAGCCGCGCCGCCAGCGGGGCCCGCTGCTCGAGGTGCTCACGCGCCGCCCCGGAGAACAGGTCGTCGCCTGCCAACGGTGCGCCCTCACTCCGCCGCGGGCAGAGGTCGCAGCCCGAGCTCGGCGAGCGCGCCTGGAGCGAGGGGCTTGGGCGCGTCGGTCATCGGGTCCCATCCGGACTGCGTCTTCGGGAAGGCGATGACCTCGCGGATGCTGTCCTCGCCGGCGAAGATGGCGGCCAGGCGGTCGATGCCGACTGCGAAGCCCGCGTGCGGCGGTGCACCGAACCGGAAGGCACCCAGCAGGAAGCCGAAGCGCGAGGCGATCTCCTCGTCGCCGAGACCGAGGACCGAGAAGATGCGCCGTTGGATGTCAGCCCGGTGCACACGGACACTGCCCGAGCCGAGCTCCCATCCGTTGAGGACCAGGTCGTAGGCCTGGCTCCGCACCGAGGCCGGGTCCGATTCGAGCCGGTCGATGTCGTCGGGGTGGGGCATGGTGAACGGGTGGTGGGCGGCGATCGGGCGGCCTTCGTCGTCGACCCCGTCGAACAACGGGAAGTCCACCACCCAGAGGTAGCGGTACGGACCCTCGGAGACCGGCCTGCCGCCGAGATCCGACCGCAGCGCGCCGAGCACGGCACAGGCTTCGCGGTACTGGTCGGCCACCACCAGGACGAGATCCCCGACCGCGGCACCGGTGGCGGCCAGGAGGCCGCTCCGCTCGTCGTCCGAGAGGAAGCGGTTGAGCGGCGAATCCAGATCGGCCGTGCGGTCCGCTCCGGGTTGTACCCGGAACCAGGCCAACCCCTTGGCCCCGAGGGCCTTGGCCCGTTCGGTGAGCGCGTCCAGCCGAGAGCGGCCGAGTGATGCCCCGCCCTCGAGCACGATGGCCTTCACGCAGGGCGCCCCGAACGCCCTGACCTCGGTGCCGGCGAAGAGCTCGGAGAGGTCGACCAGTTCCATGCCGAAGCGGAGGTCGGGCTTGTCCGACCCGTAGCGGTCGACGGCCTCGGCCCAGGTCATCCGCGGCACCGGTCCGGGCCGCTCCCCGGTGACCGCCTCGGCCGCGTCGAGGACGGCCTCGGACACGAAGCCGAGGATGTCCTCCTGATCGACGAAGGATGCCTCGACGTCGAGTTGGGAGAACTCGAACTGGCGCTCGGCACGCAGATCCTCGTCCCGCAGGCAGCGGGCGATCTGGAAGTAGCGGTCGACCCCGGCCACCATGAGGAGCTGCTTGGCCAGCTGGGGACTCTGGGGCAGCACGTAACAGGACCCCGGGTGGAGCCGGCTGGGCACTGCGAACTCGCGGGCCCCCTCGGGGGTCGGCGCCCAGAGCATTGGCGTCTCGACCTCGACGAAACCCTGCCGGTCCATGGCCGCCCGCAACGCGCGGTTGACCGTGGCCCGCACCCGGAGGTTGGCCTGCATCCGAGGCCGGCGCAGGTCCACGAAGCGGTTGGTGAGCCGCACCACCTCGTCGACCTCGACCCGGTCGTCCACGGCGAAGGGAGGCGGCTCCGCGACATTGAGCACGGTGACCGTGCAGTCGCCGAGCTCGACCTCACCGGTCGGGAGCTCGGGGTTGACCGTCCCCTCGGGCCGGTGCCGTACCTCGCCCTCGACCGCCACGACGTACTCGCTCCGGACGTCGACCGTGCCCGGCACGACGCACTGCACGATGCCGGTGTGGTCCCGCAGGTCGACAAAGGCCAGGTGCTCGCCGTGCTCACGGCGCTTGGCGACCCAGCCGCACACCGTGACCCGGACACCCACATCGTTGGTGTCGACCGAGCCGCACATCCGGTCGCGCATGGTGGTGGCCCCGGTCGACGAGGCCGGCTGCGCGTGCGGAGACTTGGCCGCGGGTGGATCGGTCAACGGTGGTCCTTTCCGGGTGACAGGCCGGTCACGGGGCCTGGTGCCCGAGGGCGGGATCGACGATCCCGCCCGGTCGGGTGGCGGCACGCACCGCGTCCACTACCTCCGCGACCGGCACGGTGCGCTGGTCCCCCGCTGTGCGCAGGGGCCGGAGTGACACCGTACCCGAGGCGACCTCGTCCGGACCGGCGATGAGCGCGACCGCCGCGCCGGACCGGTCGGCAAGCTTGAGCTGGGCCTTCATCGAGCGGTCGTCGAAGGCACGGTCGGCTGAGAGCCCGGCGCCGCGCAGCGCCGCCGTCAAGTCCCTGGCGACCGTCCCGCCGGTGGTGTCGACCACGAACGCGTCGAGCCGAGCCGGGACGACCGGGAAGGAGCCTTCGGCGTCACAGGCCAGGAGGACCCGCTCGATCCCGATCCCGAACCCGATGCCCGGGGTCGGTGGGCCACCGAGCATCTCGACGAGGCCGTCGTAGCGCCCCCCGCCGCCGATCCCGTTCTGGGCCGACTCGAGGGCAGCGGACGAGAACTCGAAGGTGGTCCGGGTGTAGTAGTCGAACCCGCGTACCAGCCGGTGGTCGAGCACGTAGGGGACCGCCAGTGCGTCGAGGCCGGACCGGACCCGCTCGAAGTGCTCGCGACAGGGATCGCAGAGGTGGTCGACGAGCCGGGGCGCGTCCTGCGTCGCCGTGCGGCAGGCCTCGAGCTTGCAGTCGAGCACCCGCAACGGGTTGGCCTCCAACCGGTCCCGGTGCTCGCCGCAGAGTTGCGGGCGGCGGGACGCGAGATACCCGCGCAGCAGGTCGAGGTACGCCGGTCGACAGAGACCGTCCCCCATCGAGTTGAGCCGGAGCGAGAAGCTGCGCAGTCCGAGCGACCGGAAGAAGCCGTCGGCGAGCGCGATCACCTCCACATCGAGGTCAGGGTCGGACGGTCCGAGGGCTTCCACCCCCACCTGATGGTGCTGGCGGTACCGGCCGGCCTGCGGACGCTCGTAGCGGAAGGCCGGGGTTGCGTACCAGGCCTTCCACGGCAGCGACGGACGGTGCTGGACGAATGCCCGCACCATCGGGGCGGTCCCCTCCGGTCGCAGGGCCAGGAGCCTGCCGCCGCGGTCCTCGAACTCGTACATCTCCTTGCCCACGACGTCGCTCCCCTCACCGATCCCCCGGCGGAAGATCGAGGCGTCCTCGAAGATCGGGGTGTGGACGAGGCCGTAGCCGGCCCGCTCGACCTGGTCGGCGAAGCGGGTCAACAGGGACTCCCAACGGGTCGACTCGGGAAAGAGGACGTCGTGGGTGCCACTCGGGGCGCGCGCCGCCACCGGCTTCGCACACACGAGGACCTCAGTCCTTCTTGCCGGGGAGGATCCGGTACACGTCGTAGACCGCGTCGAGGTGCCGGATCAGGTTGAGCACCGATTCCAGATGGGCCGGGTCGGCCAGTTCGACGTCGAACCGCATCCGGCTGATCCGGTCGGAGTCGGTCTGGGTATTGGCGCTCACGATGTTGAGGTGGTGCTCGGAGACCACCTTGGTCACGTCGGCGAGCAACCGGGACCGGTCGATGGCCACCACCTCGATGGTCGCCACGAAGACACCGGAGGACCGATGGTCCCATTCGACCTCGATGAGCCGTTCGCGCGACCGGCTGGCCAGGGAGGCTGCGTTGGCACAGTCTGCACGGTGGACCGAGACACCCCGACCCCGGGTCACGAACCCGACGATCTCGTCGCCTGGGACCGGTGTGCAGCAGCGGGAGAGCCGCACCATGAGGTCGTCGAGTCCTTCGACGTACACCCCGACCGCCGAGCCCCGCCCCGGTCGGGCCGCGATCGGCTGCTGGCGGGCGGTGACCGGGAGCTGCTCCTCGTAGACCCCGCCCCGCAGCTCGCGCAGGATGCGCTGGGCCACCGCGCGGGCCGAGATCCGGTTGTCGCCGATCGCCGCATGCAACGCGTCGATGTCGGCGTAGTTCATGGTGACGGCGAGCTCGGCGAGGGCGCGCTCGGAGGCCAGCTTCTGGACGGGGAGACCCTCCCGCCGGAGCTCCTTGATCAGCTCCTCCCGCCCGAGCTCGATGGCGTCCTCACGGCGCTCCCGGGAGAACCACTGGCGGATCTTGGTCCGGGCCCGCGAGGAGGCGACGATGCCCAACCAGTCCCGGGACGGTCCCGCCGTCGGCGCCTTCGAGGTGAAGATCTCCACCGTGTCCGCCGAGTTGAGCTTGGTCTCGAGCGGGACCAGCCGGCCGTTGACCTTGGCCCCGATACAGCGGTGTCCGACCTCGGTATGGATGCTGTAGGCGAAGTCGACCGGCGTGGCATTGGCGGTCAGTGCGATGACCTTGCCCTTGGGGGTGAAGACATAGACCTCGTCCTCCTCGAGGTCGAGCTTGAGCGCCTCGAGGAATTCGATCGGATCGGTCGTCTCGTTCTGGAAGTCGACGATCCGCTGCATCCACTCGATCTCGGCGGTGGTCGACGATGTCTCCTTCGCCAGTGCATGACGCTCGGCCCGCCGGTCGCGCTCGGCGACGTCGGCCCGCTTGGTCGGGTCGGTCCCCGGGGACTTCTGGGGGTGGTCCTTGCGGCTGCCCTCCCCTCCTTTGACGCGGCCCTTGCGCGGCCGGACGGCGAGCCCAGCGGGCGCGGCATCGACGGTGGGTCCTCCTCCGGTCCCCGGGCGATCGGGCCGACCGGGGTTCTCCTTGTACCCCCAGTGGGCGGCGATCCCGTACTCGGCCCGGCGGTGCATCTCATGGGTCCGGACCTGGACCTCGATCGGCTTGCCGTCGAGGCCGATGACCGTGGTGTGGAGCGACTGGTAGAGATTGAACTTGGGCGAGTTGATGTAGTCCTTGAACCGGCCCTGGACCGGTGGCCAGATGGCATGGATGGACCCGAGCGCCGCCCAGCAGTCCTTGTCCGACTCGACGATCACCCGGATCCCCACCAGGTCGTAGAGCTCGTCGAACTCCTTGCCCCGGACGACCATCTTCTCGTAGATGCTCCAGAGGTGCTTCGGTCGCCCGGTGACCTCTGCGGTCAGGCCGGAAGCGGCCAGGCGCTCGCGCACCGAGACCAGGACTCTGGCCAGGAACTCGTCGCGCAGCGGGGCCCGGCTGGCGACCATCTGTTCGATCTCGGCGTAGCGCTTGGGGTGGAGGGTCGCAAAGGCCAGGTCCTCGAGCTGCCACTTGACCTCCTGGATACCCAGTCGATGGGCCAGCGGGGCGTAGATGTCCAGGGTCTCCTCCGCGGTGCGGCGCTGTTTCCACTCCGGCATGACCGAGAGGGTCCGCATGTTGTGCAGGCGGTCGGCCAGCTTGATGATGAGGACCCGCCAGTCGTCGGCCATCGCCACCAGCATCTTGCGCACCGTGGCCGCCTGTTGGGCCTCCTTCGAGTCGAACTGGAGACGGTCGAGCTTGGTCACCCCCTCCACGATGAGGGCGACCGCGGGCCCGAAGTCACGCTCGATGAGCTCGGTGGTGACCCCGGTGTCCTCCACTGCGTCGTGCAGGAGGGCGGCGGCGACCGTCTGGGCGTCGAGACCGAGATCGGCGACGATCCCGGCAACCGCGATGGGGTGGGTGATGTAGGCCTCGCCGGATCGGCGCAGCTGGCCGGCATGGGCGACGGTGGCCGTCTCCGCGGCGCGGATGATGATCGAGGTGTCGTCTGCCGGGTGCCGCCGCAGGAAGGCGTCGAGGACCGGCCCCAGGAGCTCGGCTTCGGCAGGCGGGAGCGACGATCCGCGGAGCACCGCTCCGCCGGTCCCTGCGGTCCCCTCAGCGGGGACTGGTGTGGCCAGAGCCATCCCTACACGGTACCCGGGTGAGCAGCCCGAACGGTGCGCCGGTCACCCCGGCGACCAGGGCCGGGGGGGGGGCGACGGTCAGCGCCGCTTGCCTTTCCCCTTCCCCTTCCCCTTGCGAGGTCGCGGCGGAGGACGGTTGCCGGCGGGTCGGGTCGAGCCCGACGCGGACGGACCGGGGCCCCCGGTGCGTGCAGCGCCTGCCGACCCAGACTGCTTGGCACCGCCGGCGGTCGTGGCGGCGACTGCAGTGGCCGCCGCCGGCGCGCCGGACCGTTTCTGCGACTTCCCCTGGCCCGGCCGGATGACCCCGGTGGAGGTCCGGACCTTCGACGAGCCCCGGCCGCTCCCACCCGCGGCGCCGGCCAGCGCCGCGGCGGCGGCCGGGGTCAGCGCGGGCCCGCGTTCGCCCCGCGCGTCGAGACGCTGGCGGATGGTGACATACCGCGATTCCCGCTCCTTCATGAGGGCGAGCAGGGGCGAGGCGATGAAGATCGACGAGTAGGCGCCGCTGGTCAGGCCGATGACCAGCGCCAGGCCGAAGCTCTGGAGCGTCTCGGCACCGAGGAGCACCGAGCCGATGAGCAGCACGGAGAGCACGGGGATGATCGCGACCAGCGAGGTGTTGATGGACCTGGCCAGCGTCTGGTTCATCGAGAGGTTGACCATGTCCGAGTAGGTGATCCTGCCAGACGCGCCGAGCCCCTGGGAGTTGTCCCTGATCCGGTCGAAGACGACGACCGTGTCGTAGAGCGAGTAGCCGAGCACGGTGAGCACGGCGATCACCGTGTCCGGCGTGACGAGGAAGCCGAAGATCGAATAGATGCCGAGCACGATGAGGACGTCGTGGAACACGGCCACGATGGCGGCAACCGCCATCTTGAACTCGAAGCGCAGGGAGATGTAGGCGGTCACCGCGATGAAGAAGACGATGAGCGCCTCGATGGCCTTGTGGGTGACCTGCGACCCCCAGGTGGACCCGACCTCGCTGTAGCTCACGTCGTTGGGGTTGCTCACGTGGGCCGCGCCGGCCAACGCGTCCTGGACCTTGGTCTCGATCGCCTGGCGCTCGCTGACCGACTTCGAGTTGAGGTCGGCGGTGACCTGGATCTGCTTCTGGCCGTTGAGCTGATCGGTGAGCTGGACCACCGTGGGTTGCGAGAGACCGGCGCCCTCGACCGCCGAGGTGGCTTGCGGAACGGTCAGCGTCTGGGACGAAACGGTCCAGGACTGACCGCCCTTGAAGTCGATGCCCTCGTTGAGGCCGCGGATCCCGAGCGAGAAGATGCCGAGGACGATGATCAGGGCGGAGACCCCGAACCACCATCGGCGGTTGCCGATGAAGTCGAAGGAGGTCTCGCCGCGGTAGAGGCGAAGCAGGGCGTTGGGCCGCTTCGCCCCGCCGGCCTCGGCCGCCTCGAGCTCGGCGGCGTGCGCGAGCTCGTCGTCGAAGGCCTCCTCGAGCTCCTCTTCGGGGGACTCGAGCTCCTCGACCACCTCGTCGACGGTCGTGCCGTCGCCGTCGCGATCCGGGGTCATGCGACCGCCTCCGCGTGCATACCGAGACCGCGGGCGACCCCCATGCTCTTGGCCTCGGTTGCGGTCCGGCTCCGGCCGAGCAGGATCACGAACGGGCGGGTGAAGAAGTAGGTCACGAACACGTCGAGGATGGTCGAGATGCCGAGGAAGAGAGCGAAGCCCTGCACCGGCCCGAGCGAGAGCTCGTAGAGGATCACCGCACCGAGGAAGGACACGAAGTCGGCTGCGAGCACGGTGCGGAAGGCGCTCTTGAAGCCGCGGTCCACGCTGGTCCGCACGGTGCGGCCGGAGCGCGCCTCGTCTTTCAGTCGCTCGAAGTAGACGATGTAGGAGTCGACGGTGATGCCGATGGAAACGATGATGCCGATCACGCCGGCGAGGTCGATGGTGGTGTTGAGGGCCTGTCCCATGATCGCGATGATCGACCAGAGCAGCGCACCGGTCACCGTGAGGCCGGCGACCACGACCACGCCGAGAAGGCGGTAGTAGAAGATCGTGTAGAGCATGACCAGGGCCAGACCGAAGAGGCCGGAGATGAGGCCGGCCTGCAGCGACGACTTGCCGAGCGTGGGCGAGACGGTCTGCACGGTCAGGCGGTCGAGCTTCACGGGCAGCGCGCCGAAGTTGAGGTCGGCGGCGAGCGTCTTGGCCTGGTCCTCGGTGAAGTTCCCCGAGATCTGCACCTGGCCGTTGAATTGGGAGAAGGTGGACTGCCCTGGTTGGGTGATCGGGGCCGTGATGACCTGGCCGTCGAGATCCACTGCGATGATGGCGTGGAACTGTTGCATAGCGAGGGTGTCCCATGCCTGGCTCCCCGCAGAGGTCAGGCTCATGTTGACCACCCACTGTCCGCTGTTGACCTGGGCGGTGGCCGAGTGGACACCCGTGCCCGAGAGCCCGGCCGGACCGAGCACGTAGCGTCCGTTGACCGCGGCGGCCCCGGTGCCGGGCAGGAGGACGGTCGAGTGTTCCTTGTCGTTGTCCGGACTGGTCGTCGGGTAGGTCGTGAACTGCGGATCGGGAGGCGGCGTCTTGGTAGCCTGGCTCGTACTCGTGTTGACCGCGAGGTTCGCTGCTGTGAGCTGCGAGGTCGCTGCACAGGTGGTCGGGAGGGGCCCGGTCGAGGGCTTCTGACCCTTGGGCACCTGGAGATTGTTCGCGTAGCAGAGGGCGGGCCGGAAGAACAGCTGGCCGGTGTTGCCGAGGTTTGCGAGGATCTGCTGGGAGTTCTTGGCCCCGGGAACCGAGACCGCGATCTGGTTCTTTCCCTGGCTCTCGACAGTGGCCCCGCTCGTCCCGTTGCCGACCCGGTCGTTGAGGATGGTCACGATCGTGTCGAGCTCTGCGGAGTTGACCGGGGTGTGGGTCTGGTAGACGACCGAGAGCCCGCCGTCGAGGTCCAGGCCGAGCTTGGGTGACCAGCCCTTGGCCAGGGTCACGCCGAGCAGGATGACCGCGACCCCGACCACGGCGATGAGGCTGATCCAGAGGTTGCGCTTGTCCCTCATGGCTGCTCAGGCGGCCGGGGAGCCGTCTGCCCCGCTGGGCTCGTCGTGCCCGTCGTTCTCGTGGTCGGCATGGCTCTCGTCGTCCTCGTGGGCCTCGTCGTCCACGTCCGAGGGGTCCTCGTCGTCGGCCTCTTCGTCGTCGACCTCCGCCCCAGATGGTTCGAGCTTGCGGAGGATGTATGGGCGGAGCACCACGAACGAGGCGCCCACGCTGGTCTCGAGGGTGATCCGGTCACCGTCGATGTCGATCACGTGCCCGACGATGCCGCCGGCCGTCACCACCTCGTCACCCACCTCGAATGCGTTCGACCGCTCCCGGATGGCCTTGGCCTTGCGCTGCTGGGGGCGGTAGATGAAGAAGTAGAAGCCCACCCCGACGATGAGCAAGATGTAGATGATCGACGACCCGCTGCTCGAGGTCGTCTTCGATGACGCGCCCGCCAGGGCCCCGACCAGGCTCTGGACGTCAGGCATCGTGCGGTGGAAGAAGGGGGTCGGCGGTCTGCACAGCGCACCGACTGTAGCCCAGGGGCGCCCGACAGACGGGCCGGCGGCCTCAGTTCTCCCATCGGTCGGCGGTCCGGGTCCGGAGCGCGTCGAGCTGCCCGCGCGAGATGGCGTCACGGGCCTGCTCCATGAGATCGAGCACGTAGGCCAGGTTGTGCAGGCTGAGCAGGCGCCAGGCCGTCGGCTCGCCGACCGACAGCAGGTGCCGGAGATACCCCCGCGACCAGCGGCCACAGGTCGGGCATCGGCACGAAGGGTCGATCGGGCCGTCGTCGGTTGCGTAGGCAGCATTCCGGAGGTTGAGCCGGCCGGCGCTCGTCCAGAGGGCCCCATGGCGGGCGAGCCGGGTCGGGGCCACGCAGTCGAACTGATCGACCCCGAGGGCGATCGCCTCGAGCATCCCGACCGGGTCGCCGACCCCCATCAGGTAGCGCGGGCGATCGGCCGGCAGCCTGGGCACGGTGACGGCGAGGGCTTCGAGCATGGCCGGCCGCGGCTCGCCGACCGAGAGGCCCCCGATGCCGTAGCCGTCGAGCTCGAGGGCGACCGTCCGGTCCGCGCTCTCGATCCTGAGCATGGCGTCGGTTCCGCCCTGGACCACCCCGAACAGTGCCTGTCGCTCAGGCCGGGCCTCGAGCCGGACGTGGTGACGACGGGCCCGTTCCGCCCAGGCCGCGGTGCGCTCGACGGCAAGCCGGAGCACCTCGGTGGTGGCCGGCAGGGTGGCGCAGACGTCGAGCACCATCTGGATGTCGGCCCCGATCAGGCCCTGGGCCTCGACCGCCGACTCGGGGGTCATCCGGATGACCGAGCCGTCGTAGACCGACCGGAAGGTGACCCCGTCGTCGTCGACCGTCGGGCGCAGCGAGTGCACCTGGAACCCGCCGGAATCGGTGAGGGTGTGCCCGACCCACCCGGTGAAGCGGTGCAGGCCGCCGAGCGCGGCCACCACCCGGGCCCCGGGCCGCAGCAGCAGGTGGTAGGTGTTGGCCAGCACCACCTCGGCCCCGAGGGTCTCGAGGTCGGCGCTGTCGAGGGCCTTGACCGACCCCCTCGTCCCGACCGGCATGAAGGCCGGCACCCGGTAGGAGCCACGAGGGGTCAGCACCCGACCGGTCCGAGCGGCCCCATCGGTCGCGGTGACTTCGACCGTCACAGGGTTCATGCGGGGCCCGGAGCGGGTGTACCGGATCCCCACCTCGGCACACCCTTCTCACCGGCGCGGCCGACGATCATCGCGTCACCGAACGAGAGGAACCGGTAGCCCGTGGCCAGGGCGATGGCGTAGAGCTCGCGCCAGCACGGCCCGCCGAAGGACTCCACCAGGAGCAGGAGGCTCGAGCGGGGCAGGTGGAAGTTGGTGACCAGGACGTCGACGACCCGGAACCGGAACTCCCCGTGGATGTAGAGGCCGGTCCGCCCGGACAGTGCGCCCGTGGCGGCGGCGGACTCGAGGGCGCGCACCACCGTGGTTCCGACCGCCACCACCCGCTCGGCGTCCCGGCAGGCGACCACCGTGTCGGCCGGTACCGAGTAGCGCTCGGTGTGGATCACGTGCTCCTCGGCGCTCGGTGCGGTGACCGGGCGGAAGGTGTCGAGCCCGATGGCCAGATCCACCCGGGCCAGGCGGGCGCCCGCTGCTCGGCACTGCTCGAGCAACCCGTCGGTGAAGTGCAGCCCGGCCGTCGGGGCGGCAGCTGAGCGATCGACGAGCGCGCGGTCGGCGGCGTAGACGGTCTGGTAGCGGTCGGGGTCGTCCGGCTGGTGACGGATGTACGGCGGGAGGGGCATCGAACCCGCCCGGCCCACGATGCCCGGGTCGAGGAGCCGGACCCTCCGGGTCCCCCGCCCGTCGAGTGGGCCCCCCACCTCGACCACCGGCCCGGTCGAGGTGTGACCGGGCTCGACGAGGAGCGAGCCGGCCGGGAGTCGGCGCCCCGGGCGGACCAGGGCCTCCCACTCGTCCCCACCCGGGAGGGGCTCGACCAGGAGGACCTCGGCCCGACCACCGCCGAGCCTCGAGAGGGTGAGCCTCGCGGCCAGCACCCTGGTCTCGTTGACCACGAGCACGTCACCGGGACGGAGGAGTCCCGGCAGGTCGGCCACCGTCGCGTGCCGAGGACCCGCCTCCCCACCGAGACCCGGGCCGATCAGGAGCCGGGCCGCCGACCGCGGCTCGATCGGTTCCTGTGCGATGGCGACCTCTGGCAGTCCGTAGTCGTAGGCGTCCATCGGGGTGCGGCCGGGAGGGGAGGGATTGCGGAGCCCCGGCGGCGACCGCTGGTCGGGGGGCTCGGACACGGGGTCCATGGTGGCACCGCACGCGCCGCGGGCACCACGCCCGGGGACGTCAGAAGGGATCGGTCGGCGTCGACGGCCAGAGCGACGGGGTCTCGCCCGGGCTGATCCCGAGGTGGGCCCAGGCGGCCGGGCCGGGGATCCGGCCCCGGGCGGTTCGTTGGATCAGGCCCTGCTGGAGGAGGTACGGCTCGTAGGCCTCCTCGATGGTGTCGGTCTCCTCGCCGATGCACTGGGACAGCGTCGTGAGCCCCACCGGACGACCGGCGTACCGGCGGCAGAGCACGTCGAGGATTGCCCGGTCGACCTTGTCCAGCCCGAGCACGTCGACCCCGAAGACGTCCAGTCCGGCGACGGCGGCCTCGGAGGTGATCGTGCCCTCCGCCCGGACCTCGACGAAGTCGCGCACCCGGCGCAGCAGCCGGTTGGCAACGCGCGGCGTGCCCCGGGACCGTTCGGCGACCCTGCGGGCCCCGTCGCTGTCGATGGGCACCCGCAGGAGACCCGCCGTCCGGCGCACGATGGCCTCGAGCTCCTCGACGGCGTAGAGGTCGAGGCGCCCGACGAACCCGAACCGGTCGCGCAGCGGCCCTGCCACCAGCCCGGTCCGTGTGGTTGCGCCGATCAGGGTGAACCGGGGTAGGTCGAGCCGGATGCTGCGTGCAGTCGGACCCTTGCCGATCAGGATGTCGAGCTTGAAGTCCTCCATGGCCGGATAGAGGATCTCCTCGACCGACCGGTGGAGCCGGTGGATCTCGTCGATGAACAGGACGTCCCCCTCCTGGAGATCGGTGAGGAGGGCGGCCAGATCGCCGGCCCGGACCAGCACCGGACCAGAGGTGACCCGGAGCCCCACGCCCATCTCGGCGGCGACGATGCCGGCCAGCGAGGTCTTGCCGAGCCCCGGCGGGCCGGCGAACAGCAGGTGGTCGACCGCCTGGTCGCGCCGCAGGGCTGCCTCGACGACGATCCGGAGGTGCTCGGTGAGCTGGCCCTGCCCCACGAACTCGTCGAGGGTGCGCGGCCGGAGCCCGACCTCCTCCACCTCCTCGGGGCCGGCGGTCGGATCGACCGGGCGACGCGGGTCCTCGTCGAGCATCGCCCCTCCGCCCGGCGGAGCCAGCACCTCGCGGCGCGCCTCGGCCGTCATCGGTGGTGGGCCAGCTCTCGGAGGGCGGCGCGCACGAGTTCCTCGACCGGCACGTCCTCGTCGGCGCCGTCGAGCGCGCCGCTGATCTCGTCGGGGCCGTACCCGAGCTCGACGAGCGCGGCGCGCGCCTCGCCACGGCGTGTGCCGGACCCGGACGTCCCGGCACCGTCCCCTCCGAGCTCGGGCAGGTCGAGGCGGGCCTTGAGCTCGAGCAGGAGGCGGGCAGCGGTCTTCTTGCCAACCCCGGGAACGAGGCAGAGAGTGTCCACGTCGTCCTCCAGGACCGCGGTCGAGAGTGCGGCAGGCGAGAGCGACGACAGGATGGCCAGGGCCAGTGCGGGCCCGACCCCGTGCGCGCCGAGCAGGGCCTCGAAGCACCGTCGCTCGTCGGCGTGGGCGAATCCGTAGAGGACGATGGCGTCCTCCCGGACGTGGGTGTGGACGTGGAGGAAGACATCACTGCCCACGGTGCCGAGGGAGGCGAGCACCGAGGTCGGGACCGACGCGCGGGTACCCCACGCCGTGCACCTCGACGATCACCTCGCCCATCGTGGGTCGCTCGAGCAGGGTGCCACGCAGGGATCCGATCACTGCACACCTCTCATCGCACGCCTCCGCCGGACGCGGCCACCGCCCGTCGGAGCGGTTGTCCGGTGAGGTGGCATGCGGCAAGGGCCAACGCGTCGGCCACGTCGGGGGGGCGGGGCGGCTCGGCCAGACCGAGCACGGACGCCACCATGCGCTGCACCTGCTCCTTGGTCGCACCGCCGAACCCGACCAGTGCCTGCTTGACCTCGTTGGCCGTGTACTGGGCCACCTCGCACCCCGATGCGGCCGCGGCCGCAAGCGCCACGCCGGCGGCCTGCCCGGTGGCCATGGCGGTGCGCGCGTTCATCTGGAAGAAGACCCGCTCGACGACGACCGCCCCGGGCCGGAACTCGTCGACGAGCGCACGCAGCTCCTCCGAGAGCGTGTGCAGGCGGTCGGGCAACGGCATCTCGGGGGGCGTGGTGACGACACCACCAGCCACCGCCGTCAGGCGGTCCCCCCGGCGGGTGACCACGCCGTAGCCGCAGCGCGACAGTCCAGGGTCGATCCCGAGGACGAACATGCGTTCGACAGTAGTCTGCAGCGCGAGCGGGTGGGGTGATCCCCCGGCGGCCGGAGGGGCACCGACCGGGATGCGTGAATCAGCCCTCGTAGGCCGCCATGATCTCGTCGGGGATGTCGAAATTGGCGTAGACGTTCTGCACGTCGTCATGGTCGTCGAGCGCCTCGATGAGGCGCAGGACCCGCTTGGCCTCGGACTCCGAGGCCACCTCGACCGTCGAGGTGGGGACCATCGAGAGCTCCGAGGCACCCGGCTCCAGGCCGGCCTCCTCCAACCCGGCTCGGACCGCCATCATGTCCGACGGTGCGGTGGTGACCAGCCATCGCTCGCCATCGTCGGTGAGATCCTCGGCGCCGGCCTCCATGGCCACCTCGAGGACCCGCTCCTCGTCGAAGGTGTGTGGAACGGGGATGATGCCCTTTCGTTCGAACTGCCAGCTGACCGCCCCGGGTTCCGCCATGGTCCCGCCGTTCCGGTTGAAGAGGTTCCGGATCTCGGCACCGGTGCGGTTGCGGTTGTCCGAGAGGCACTCGACGATCACGGCCACGCCGTCGGGGGCGTAGCCCTCATAGGCGATCGACTCGTAGCGAACACCTTCGAGCTCGCCCGATCCCCGCTTGATGGCCCGTTCGATGGTGTCGATCGGAACCGACGCATCACGGGCCTTGGTGTACATCGTGCGGAGGCCGGCGTTCGCCGTCATGTCGCTCCCCCCTTCGCGTGCCGCGACCTCGATCTGGCGGATGAGCTTGGCGAAGACCTTGGCGCGGGCAGCGTCCTGCGCGCCCTTGCGGTACTTGGTGGTCGCCCATTTCGAGTGTCCCGACATGGCCTAGCGCCTCTCCTCCTTGGTCATCTCCACGAACAGCCGGTGCAGTCGACGGTCCCCGGTCAGCTCCGGGTGGAACGCGGCCGCGAGCACCGGTCCCTGCCGGCAGACGACCGGAGAGCCCGTCGCCCCCCCACGGTCCGTGCCGGCGAGGCGGGAAGCGCCCGCATCGGGAAGCGTAGCCAGCACCTCGACCCCCGGTCCGCACTGCTCGACCAACGGGGCGCGGATGAACACGGCGGGCAGGGGCCCTGCCCCGACACCGGCCACCGTGACCGCGGTCTCGAAGGATGCAGACTGGCGGCCGTAGCCGTTCCGCCGGATGGTCAGGTCGATGACGCCGAACTGCCGCTGGTCGGGGCGTCCGTCGAGCACCCGTCTGGCCAGCAGGATCATCCCGGCGCAGGTACCAAACACGGCGAGGCCGGCGGCGAGCGCCTCGGCCAGGGGGTCGAACAGACCGGACGAGCCGAGCAGCAGGGACAACGTTGTCGACTCGCCGCCCGGGACGACCAGTCCCGAGAGGTCCACGAGGTCAGCCGGTTCTCGGACCTCGCGCACCGGCTCCTCGAGCTCGGCGAACGCGGCCGCGTGCTCCCGCACGTCACCCTGGAGCGCGAGTACCCCGATGGTCATCGGCCGAGACTGCGTCTGAGACGTGCGGCGCCCGGATCACCAGCCACGATCGGCCAGGTGCACACCGAGCGTGCCGATCTCCTGGCCGGCCATCGCCGCGCCGAGTCCCGTGGAGACCTTTGCGACCAGTTCGGCGTCGGAGTAGTGGGCCGTCGCCTCCACCACGGCCCTCGCCACGAGCGGCGGGTTGGCGCTCTTGAAGATGCCCGAGCCCACGAAGACGGCCTCGGCCCCGAGCTGCATGACCAAGGAGGCGTCTGCAGGCGTGGCGATACCACCGGCGCAGAACAGGGGCACAGGCAGGCGCCCGGTGGACGCGACCTCCTGGACCAGGCCGATGGGGGCGGCCAGCTCCTTGGCCCAGCCGTAGAGTTCGGCGGAGTCCGCCTCGGTGACCTTGCGGATGTCGCCGAGGATCGACCGCAGGTGCCTGACGGCCTCGACGATGTTGCCGGTGCCGGCTTCGCCCTTGGAGCGGATCATCGCAGCGCCCTCCGAGATGCGCCGGAGCGCCTCGCCGAGGTTGGTGGCGCCACAGACGAAGGGGATCTCGAACGCCCACTTGTCGACGTGGTAGGCCTCGTCGGCCGGCGTCAGGACCTCGCTCTCGTCGATGAAGTCGACCCCGAGTGCAGCCAGCACCTGAGCCTCGGCGAAGTGACCGATGCGCGCCTTGGCCATGACCGGGATGGTGACCGCGGCAGTGATGCCCTCGATGAGGGCGGGATCGCTCATCCTGGCCACCCCGCCGTCGCGGCGGATGTCGGCCGGCACCCGCTCGAGCGCCATGACCGCAACCGCCCCTGCATCCTCGGCCACCTTCGCCTGTTCGGCGTCGACGACGTCCATGATCACCCCGCCGCGCAACATCTCGGCGAGGCCTCGCTTGACGGTGAAGGTGCCCGTGGGACGGTCGGGGCTCGGAGTGGCGGTCATCGCTCCATCCTACCTGCGGGTCCTGGAGCTCCCCGCCCGCGACCGTCGCCACCCCGTGGGGTGGCGACGGTGGGGACTGGCTGCCGTGGAGGCTTCTTACTGCTGGAGCACCGCCTCGGCCTCGATCTCGATGTCGACCTTCTTGCCGACGACGAGCCCGCCGGCCTCCATGACCGCTCCGAACGCCACACCGAACTCCTCGCGGTCGAGGGACGCCGTCGCGCTCGAAGCCCACCCGATGGTTGCCGTAGGGGTCCTTCACGACCCCCTCGAGCTCGGCATCCAGGGTCACCGGCCTGGTCGTCCCGCGGATGGTCAGGTCGCCGTCCACCTTCCAGTGGGTCGCGTCGACCGGGCGAACGCCCGTGCTCACGAAGGTCCAGGTCGGATGGTTGGGTACGTCGAAGAAGTCGTTGGTCCGGAGGTGGTTGTCCCGGTTCTCGTCGCGGGTGTCCACGCTGTCGGCCTCGATCGAGACGGACACCGTCGAATCGACCGGGTCCTCGGCGAGCTGGAGTGTGCCCTCGAACCGGTTGAACCCGCCACGTACCTTGGACACGGCCATGTGCCGTACCGCGAACCCGATGCGGGTGTGGCTCGGATCGATGGTGTAGGTGCCCACAGCCGGATACTCCGCACCGTTGACTGTCCTGCTGGTCACTTCTGTGGTCTGTGCCATAGCTGCTCCTTTGAGGTCGTGTGCTGCGCCCTCGGGCGCTTCTGTGCTTGCACAAACAACTATACGACATTTATTTGCAGTCGCAACTATTTCTCCAAACCTGTAAGCTCCGGGCATGGGATCGACAACGGACATGCGGGAGTCCACTGACGAGCGGCTCACCACGGTGGGCCTGCTCTTCGAATCGGCCGCCGGGCTGCGACGCCTCTTCGAGCGGCGGCTCGAGCCGGACAGCCTTTCGTCCAACCAGTCGTTCGACGTCCTCATCCGGCTGGCCCGCACCGAGGGGAACGCGCTGCGGATGAGCGAGCTCGCCGCCCAGAGCTCCCTCTCACCGAGCGGGCTCACCCGTGCCGTCGACCGTCTCCAGGACCAGGGACTGGTCACCCGTCGCACGTGTCCTCAGGACAAGCGCGGCTCGTTCGCCGAGCTCACTCCCGCCGGCCGGGAGATGATGGAGCGGGCCATCCCGGAGCACCTCGCTCACATCGATGAGCTCCTCAGCCAGTTGTTCTCCCCCGCCGAAGAGGCTCAGCTGGGCGCGCTGCTCCGACGGCTGCGAGACCACGTGCTCGAGCAGAACACCGGCGCGGGCTGGGGCTGCGACGCTGACGACGAGATCGGCATCTGCCCGACCGCCGGCTGAGCGAACCCCGTCTGGCCCCCGGGCGAGCCGTCAGCCGAGCGAGAAGGCGGCTGCCCGCACTCTGGTGTCGTCGAGATTCCCGTCCGGCGACTCCGCCGGGGATGATCCAGCCATCGGGTCGACCCAGAGCCACCGAGTCAGGGCCGCGACCCGTCCCGTCGACGGCGGCCAGCCGCCGGCTCGGGAGGCGGACCCGAGCATGGTCTGGAGCGCCGAGCAGATGCCGGGTGGATAGCGCACCACCGTGGCCGCGCGCTGGTCGGCGGAGAACTCGCGCCCGGGTCCGATCAACCGGTGGACGGTCCGGACGCCCGCCGGGGTGCCCCGCACGAGGGCCCACGGCACGGTGACCATCACAGCGATCCCGGCCAGGACCGTGTCGTGACGCTTGATGTGCACGAGCTCGTGAGCCAGCACTCCCTCGAGCTCGACCAGGCCGAGGTCCCGGTCGAGGGCGCTCGTGACCACCAGGGACGCTGACGCAGGGTCGCGGCCGATGGCCATTGCGTTGGGCACGTCGCTGTCGACGACGAGCACGGTCGGCCGGTCGAGGCCCATCGTGGCGCAGAGGCCGTCCACCAGGTTGTGCAGGCGGGGATGCTCCCATTCCTCGCTGGGGCAGGCTCCGAGGGAGCGGGAGACGGTCCCTGGCGCGCCCCACCAGACCAGCGCGGCGACCAGGACAACCGAGACGACGAGCACCCCGAGAGCCACCACCGGCTGACCGACCGCGAGGAGGACGGCACCCAGCACGATCCCGATGACGGCGCCGGGGAGCAGGCACAAGGTGAGTGCCCGCCTGCGGTTCGCCTTGATCGCGGCCACCTCCGCGACGTCGGCGGACCGGTCCGCCCTGGGCGTGGGAACAACCGTGACCGCACCCTCGGTCTGGCTCGGCCCGGCACCACTGCGCCGCGGCTGCGCGCCCCCGGATCCGGCGGGTCGCCGACCGCCGGAAGCGGCACGGGAGGAACCGCCGCCGGACCCACTGCGCTTGCCGGCTCCGGCGGTACCGCCGCGACCGGGTTGGCGAGAGCCGCCGCGGCTCCTGCCACCTGAGGAGCCGCCCCCGGAGGACGAGGTACCGGAGGACGAGGAGGAGGAGGAGGAGGAGGAGGAGGAGGAGGGGCGCGGCCCGCGGCGGCGGCGGTTGCCGGAGCCGCCGCCCGAAGCGCTGCCCGAGGTGCCCGAGGACCCCGGACGGGGAGGACCGCCGCCGGACGGGCTCCCGGGTGGGCCGGCTGGGCCTGGACGATCCGGGGCGTCGCTCATCGTCCGAGCAGTGTACGGCCGCTCAGCGGCCGGCCCCGACCATCACGGCTTGGTAGATCTCCTCGTACCGCTCGGCCAGGACCTCCATCGACCACTGCTCGGCGCGCTCGGACCCGCGATCGAGCCAGGCTCCACAGTCGCTCGTGGATCCGACGTCCGCGCCTGGACGTGCTGGCGGAGCGAGGCGGCCGTCGAGCACGCCGGCGAGCGCTGCGGCCAAGGCCCGCGCGTCGCCCGGTGGCACGAGCACGGCGCACCCCCCGCTCGCGGCCCGGTACCCCTCGATGTCACTGGCCACCACCACCGTTCGGGCGGCCATGGCCTCGAGCAGCACCATCCCGAAGGACTCTCCCCCGAGCGACGGGGCGGTCAGCACGTCGGCGGCGGCGAGCCGCCGGAGTTTCTCCTCCTCGCTCAGCACCCCGAGCCACTGCAGGGTGCTCGACTCGGGATGACGCCGCCGGAGTGCCGCGGTCTGCGGACCGTCCCCGGCGACCCAGAGAATCGGAGCTGGCGCATCGGCCCGAAGACGATCCCGGTCGCGGGCGAGGCACGCCGCGGCCTCGAGCAGGACGGACAATCCCTTGCGCTCCTCGTGCCGGCCGAGGAAGAGCACGGTCGGGCCGATCGTGGACCACGATTCGACCCGGCGGTAGCGGTCGACCTCGACCCCGTTGAACAACACCTCGTAACGCCCGGGCAGAGCTCGGGAGGCGGTGGCTGCAGCAGCACCCGAGACCGCGCAGCGCGCCGCCAGACCACGTGCGGCAATCCTGGCCAACGGGCGCAGCAGTGTGTAGAGGACACTGCTGCCGCTGCGGTGGAAGGTCGCGACGACGGGCGGCATCCGGCTGGCCGCCAGGACGCCGTAGGGCAGGCCGGGGGCGAACGGTTCGTGGACGTGGACCACGTCGGCATCGAGCGAGCGCAATGCCCGGACGGCGTGCCGCACGGCACGGGGCGAGATGGTGACCGGCGCGACCGACCCGTTCGCCCGGACGGAGACCGCGTGACCGGTCGGTACCAGGGCGATCCCGGCGGGCGCATCGCTCGCCGCGTCGAGCGGGGCGAACACGGTGACCTCGTGCCCTCGCCCGACGAGGCTGCGGGCGAGGCCAAGGACCTGGCCCTGGACGCCACCGGGTCGGGAGAGGCTGTAGGGGCAGATCAGGGCGACTCGCAACGCCGGACCCGGCGCACCGCCTCCGGCCACCGACCGGTCAGTCCGTCATCGAGCGGCGGTGCCGGCGCCGGCTCCACTTGACGCCGTACATGGCGTCGTCCGCCCGACTCAACAGCTTGGAAGGGTCGGTGTCCGGATTGTCGGCGAAGACGCCACCCACCGAGGCCTCGGCGACGAGGGTCCGCCCTTCGATGCGGTAGGGCCGGGCCAACGCCTCCGAGATCCGCTCCCCGATCCGGAGCATCTCCTCCTCGCCGCTCTCGATGTCGCAGACGATCACGAACTCGTCGCCACCCAGCCGGGCCACCGTGTCCGAGGGCCGGACGATGGCGGAGAGCCGGCGGGCCACCGCGACGAGCATCTCGTCACCCACCTCGTGGCCGAGCTCGTCGTTGATCTCCTTGAACTCGTCGAGGTCGAGGAGGTAGACCGCCACCCCGGAGTGCTCGGCGCCGGCCGGCACGGGCTCGCCGGCCTCGGCGCTCCGCGCGAGGCTGTCGATGGCCTGCTGGAGCCGCTCGGCCAACAGGGCCCGGTTGGCCAGCCCGGTCAGGGGATCGTGGAGGGCCAGCTCCGCGAGGCGCTCTTCGTTGCGCTTCTGTTCGGTCACGTCGTGCATGGCCACGACCGCGCCGAGCTTCCAGCCGTCGTCGTCGACGAGGGCCTGGCCGTTGACGCTCACCTTGCGGTGCCCGCCGTCGTCGGACTCGAGGAGGATCTCCACATCGGTGAGACGCTCCCCCGACATGGCCAAGAGCAATGGGTTGTCAGCCGACTCGAGTGGCGAGCCGTCCGGCCGTCGCAGCCGACTGCTCGACGGGAGCCGCCCCACCGGCTCAGCGTCCCCCGTCAGGCCGTGGAGGCGCCGGGCCGCCGGATTGAACACGGTGATCCGTCCGTCCGCGTCGCAGGCCACGATGCCCTCGTCGAGGGTGTCGAGCAGGACCTGGAGGAAACGCTCCTCTTGATGCAAGGCGTAGGCCGCAGCACGCTGGCCGGTGATGTCGCTGATCGATCCCACCGCGCCACCGACCGTGCCGTCGGGCTCGATGATGGCGGCCGCGTTGACCCGGACCCACCGGGACGGCCCCTCGCGGTCGCGGAATCCCAGGACGACACCGACGACCCGGCGGCCGCGTCCGCAAGCTCACCAGGACCGGGTGGTCCTCGTCGTCGACGGTCTCCCCGTCCTCGTCGAACAGGTCGAGTCCTTCGTCGCGCTGCAGCTGGAGCACATCCACGAGGCGACGCCCGAGCAGCCTGATCCGGGGGACCGAGAAGAGCACCTCGAACGCCTCGTTGACCCGGACGATCCGGCCGGCCGCGTCGACCATGATCAGGCCGTCGGCCAATGACTCGACGATGACGTCCTGGCGCCGGTCGACCGCGCGCACCCGCTGTTCGAGCCGCTTTCGCTCGGTGATGTCACGGATGTTGAGCACGATCCCGCCGATCGGATCGTCGAGGTGGTTGGCCGCCACCACTTCGAGGTCGATCGGGGTCCCGTCGGCACGGGTCGTCTCGAGCTCCAACGAGAGCGAGAGCCGCCGTCGGGCCACCAGGTCGTCGAAGAGCGAGCGCACCGGGTCCACGCTGAACGATTCGAGGAGGCGGAAGGCGTCCTGACCGATCGCGTTGCTGATGTCGTACCCGAGCAACGCCTCGGCCGATGCGCTCACGAAGAGGAAGCGTCCTTCTGCGGAGACCACGGCGACCACGTCGAACTCGTGTTCCTCGAGCGTGCGGAACCGGGGTTCCCCGCCAGGACCCGACCCGTTACCCGCGTGGGCCCCGTTGGCGGCTGCCGGGCCGACGTCCGGCACCGGGACCGGTGGGATCCGGACGCGCTGCGCCCCGTCCTCGCTCAGCGGAGGCGCGGTGGTTCCCTGTTCGGTGGCGCGGGGGGTGTGCTCGGCGCTCATGCCGGGATCCCGTCCGCGTCCCTGGTGGCCTCCGGCCGGTCGGCAAGCCACAGCGGCTGGAAGACGTGCCACTGTTCGGGGGCACGTCGGATGAGCCCCTCGAGCCGGGTGGCGACCTCCTGGGTCAGCCGGGCGACGTCGGCGCGCAGGGTGCCGGTCCGGGTGGTGTCGAGCGGCGGTTCGACGAGCGCCCGGTGATCGTGGCCCGGTCCGCTGTAGACGGCACCGGTGACCAGGACCGCGCCACTACGGAGGGCCAGAGTGGCCGGGCCCGCCGGCATGGTGGTCGTCTCGCCGAAGAACTCGACCTCGATGCCGGTTCCCTCGATGTCGCGGTCGCAGAGGAGGCCCACCAGTCCCCCGTTTCGCAAGGTGGTCATCAGGGTCCCACCCGAGCGGTTGTCCAGTGGGACGACGGTCAGGCCCATGGCCGCCCGCTGTTGGACGAAGTAGTCGAAGAGCTCGGGCGGTTCGAGGCGCTCGGCGACGGCGGTCATCGGCAGTCCCTGCGTGGCGAGAAAGGCACCCCCGTACTCCCAGCTCCCTATGTGCGGTAGCGCCATCACGACACCCTTGCCTCGGGCCATCCCTTCGTGCAGGTGGTGGAGGCCGTCCACGCACATTCGCCGGACGATCTCGTCCGGCGACGTGCTCCCGATCCTGGCCCCTTCAACCCAGTATCGAGCGTAGGCCCGAAACGCGCGCCGTGCCCACCGATCCAGCAACTCGCTGTCGTCGGGCCCTCCACCGACGACCCGGCTGAGGTTGGCGGAGATCATCGCCCGGTGTTCGTGGCGCACCCGGTAGAGGGTGTCCCCGACCATCGAGGCCACCCCCAGCGCGACCGGCTCGGGCAGCGCTGCGAGACAGCGGCCGAGGGTGGTGTACGTCCGGAGCAGCACCCGTCCGTTGCTCATCGGTTCTCAGCCCCGAACGACGCGGTGGTGAGAACGTTCAGCCGTGACGCCGGCCGGCCCGCTGGCGGAATCCCTGGCGGGCATGCCTGGCCCGCCACGTCCGACCGGACCGGCTGGCCAGCTCCCCCTGTCGACGGGCACGCCACCGGGAGGGGAACGACGAGCCGGTGCGTCCCCCGATCCTGGCGGTGGCACGGGGACGCCGCGTGCGCTGGACGGTCGCCTGCGCCGCCGGAGGCTCGGCCAGGCGCCAGACCCTGGCGAACCGCCCGACCGCAGTGGCCAGGGTGAGGGCGAGCATCAGCCAGAGCACCGGGACCAAGAACGAGGCAGAGAGGAACCCGATGCCGAGGAGGATCATCCGCTCGGCCCGCTCCATCAGGCCGCCCTTGGCCGAGATGCCCAGCGACTCGGCCTTGGCGCGCTGATACGAGACGAGCGAGGTCGTCCCGAGGATGGCGAAGGGCAGCAGCACCAGATGCCCGGGATCGGCCCCCACGAGGTACCAGGCCACACCGCCGAGAATGAGCGCGTCCGACACCCGGTCGGTGACCGAGTCAAAGAAGGCCCCCCGCACCGACGAGGTGCCCGATGCCTTTGCGACCGGCCCGTCCAGGAGGTCGTGGAGACCGGTCAGGATCAACAGGACGATCGCAAGGTGCAGATGGCCGGACCCGACCGCGACCGCCGTGGCCGCTGCCGAGATGAGGCCGGTGGCCGTCAACACATCGGCGGTCACCCCCATCCGATGCAGCTTTCGCCCGACGGGTCCGGTCCCCCGGTCCACCGCCACGCGCCATCGCCCGTCGAACATCGGTTCCTCCAGAAGGTCCAGCTCAGCGTACCACCTGGTCGCTCGGGACCCGCGCTCGGTCAGGGGCGCGGACCGCCGTCGCGTCGGGCCCACCTGGTGCTCACACCGCGTCCTGTGGCCAGGCGGCGTGCAGGCGCTCCCAGCTCGAGGCGAGGGTCTCCGGCAGCACCCGGGTCTCGGACACCGCGGTCATGAAGTTGGTGTCACCGACCCAGCGGGGCACGGCATGGAGATGCAGATGCCGCGGGATCCCGGCTCCGGCCGCCTTTCCTAAGTTGGCACCGAGGTTGACCCCGTCCGGGTGGTAGGCAGCCTCGAGCGCAGCCACCCCGAGGCGGAGTGACGACCACAGGTCGGTACCTTCGACATCGGTGAGCTCGGCCAGCGTCCCGACATGCCTGAGGGGGACGGCCATCAGGTGCCCGCTCGCGTAGGGGTAGGCGTTGAGCACGAGCAGCGTGGTGGTACCCACCCAGAGCACCCCGTTGTCGACCGACGGTGGACCACTCGCCGCGATCCGGCAGAAGACGCAGTGGTCGGGGCCGCCGGCGTCGGGCGCCGCGGGCCCGCTCGGGTCGCCCTCGCCGTCCGCGGCCCCACCTGCACCCGTCACGTACGGGCCTCGCCAACCGGCCCAGAGTCTGTCGAGGCTCACCCGCCGGCGGTCGAGCCCGACGATTCGGGCAGTCGCCGCTCGGTGATCTCGCGTTCGAGTGCCTCGGTGAAGTCGGTCACCGGGACACCCCGTACCGGACGGTCGCTCCCCCGTCGGTTGACCCCGACGGTGCCTGCGGCGACATCGTCGTCTCCGACCACCAGGATGTAGGGCGTCTTGAGCAGCTTGGCCCGACGGATCCGGGCCGAGAGCGGCTCGTCGGCCGGCTCGAGCCCCACCCGCACACCGACCGCGGCCAGGCGGGCAGCCACCTTGTCGGCATAGCCCTGATGGTCGTCCCGCACCCCGAGGACCCGAACCTGCTCGGGTGCCAACCAGGTGGGCAGTGCGCCGGCATAGTGCTCCAACAGGATGGCGAAGAACCGCTCCACCGAGCCGAACAGCGCACGGTGGATCATGATCGGCAGGTGGCGGGTGTTGTCGGACCCGATGTACTCGGCGGCGAACCGGCGGGGCGTCTGGAAGTCGAGCTGAATCGTCGACATCTGGTGGGTCCTGCCGATGGCGTCCTTGGCCTGCACGGAGATCTTGGGCCCGTAGAAGGCACCGCCGCCCTCGTCGAGCACCAGTTCGAGGCCGATCCCGAGCGCGGAGCTGCGGAGCGTCTCGGTGGCCTCGTCCCACTCCTCGACCGTGCCGACCGCCTTGCCTTCCGGACGGGTCGAGAGCTCGAGGAAGAAGTCCTCGAGGCCGTAATCGTGGAGCACCGAGAGCACGAAGGTCAGGGTCGAGTGGAGCTTGTCGGCCATCTGCTCGCGGGTGCAGAAGATGTGCGCGTCGTCCTGGGTCATGCCTCGCACCCGGGTCAGACCGTGCACCACGCCCGACTTCTCGTAACGGTAGACCGCGCCGAATTCGAAGAGCCGGAGCGGAAGGTCTCGGTAGGAGCGCTGGCGGCTCTTGAAGATGAGGACGTGGAACGGACAGTTCATCGGCTTGAGGTAATAGCGCTGGCCGCCGTCGAGCTCCATGGGCGGGAACATCCCCTCGGCGAACCAGTCGAGGTGTCCGGACGTTTCGAACAGCTCGGACTTGGTGATGTGGGGCGTGTTGACGAACTCGTAGCCCGCCGCCACATGACGCTGGCGCGAGTAGTCCTCCATCAACCGGCGGATCGTCCCGCCCTTCGGGTGGAAGACCGGCAGACCGGACCCGATCTCCTCCGGGAACGAGAACAGGTCGAGCTCCGCACCGAGCTTGCGGTGGTCGCGCCGCTCGGCTTCCTCGAGGAGCCGGAGGTGTTCGGCGAGCGCGGCGTCCGACTCCCAGGCGGTGCCGTAGATGCGCTGGAGCTGCTGGCGCTTCTCGTCGCCGCGCCAATAGGCGCCGGCCACCCGCTGGAGGGCGAAGTGGCCCAACCGGCCAGTGCTCGGCACGTGGGGTCCACGGCACAGGTCGGTGAAGGCGGGCGGGTTCCGGTAGATCGAGATCGCCGCCCCGTTGGCGCCTGCGCCGGAGGCGTCGACCTCGTCGCTGCCGGCGGCAACCGCCTCGATGATCTCGCGCTTGAACGGCTGGTCGGCGAAGAGAGCCAGACCCTCTCCGATCGAATACTCGTCGCGGACGAAGGGCTGGTCCTCGGCAATGATCGCCCGCATCTCGGTGGCCACCCGCCCGAGATCCTCATCGCTGAAGTGGGCCCCACCCGGCAGTTCGAAGTCGTAGTAGAAGCCGTCCTCGATCACCGGGCCGATGGCGTAGTGCGCGCCCGGCCAGAGCCGCAGGACCGCCTGGGCCAGCACATGGGCGGTCGAGTGACGCAGCACCTCGCGGCCGAGGGGCGAGTCGGCGGTGACGACGGTCACCTCGGCTCCGTCGGGCACGACGGCCGACAGGTCCACCGGCACGCCGTCGAAGGTGGCGGCGATCGCAGCCTTGGCGAGACGGGGACCGATCGCGGCAGCAAGCTCGAGCGCCGTGGTGCCCTTCTCGATCTCCTTGGTCGAGCCATCAGGGAGTCGGACGTTGACGGCTGCCATTGGTGTGCCTTTCTCCGAAACGTTGGAATCGACGGTGTCCGGCGAGGTGGACGCCCGGGATGCCCCCGACGATGGATCGGGGCGGCCGGTGCACCAATCCGATCGCGACAGTCCTACAGGGTAACGCCCAGCAACGCTGCCCCACGGACGACGGGCCGGCCGGCAGCCGCCTCCCTGTCGAGGGCGTCGAGAGCGGACGGGGTGTCGAGGTCGTCGTCGAGGGCGGCGCGCACCAGAGCGAGCCCGTCCTCTTCAGGCCCGGATCCCTGACCCGCGGCACGCCAGGCGGCGAGACGGGTCTCAGCACGAGCCAGATCGCCGTCCGACCACTCCCAATCGTGCCGGTAGTGGTGCGAGAGCAGCGCCAGCCGTACGACCGCCGGCTCCCACTCCTTCAACAGATCACCCACGAAGACCAGGTTGCCGAGGGACTTCGACATCTTGGTGCCATCCAGGCCCACGAGGCCGACGTGGAGCCAGTGGCGGACGAACCGGGTGCCGGTGACCGACTCGGACTGGGCCGCCTCGCACTCGTGATGGGGGAAGACCAGGTCGCGCCCACCACCGTGGACGTTGACGGTCTCACCGAGCTCTCGGAGCGCCAGGGCCGAGCACTCGATGTGCCAGCCCGGCCGGCCGGGTCCCCAGCGCGACTCCCACGACGGTTCGTCGGCAAGGGAGGGCTGCCAGAGGACGAAGTCGAGCGGGTGTCGCTTCTGCGGGTCGTTCGGATTGCCACCGTGCTCGGCGGCGAGGGCCACCATCGCGTCCTGTCCGAGATGGCTGATCTCGCCGAACCGGGCGAAGGTGGTCACGTCGAAGTAGACCGCACCTCCGGAGCGGTACGCATGCCCCGACTCGAGCACCGAACCGATGAGCGTGAGGATCTCGGGGATCGCCGAGGTCGCCCGGGGCTCAGACCACGCGGGGAGGAGTCCGAGCGCGGCCATGTCGGCGTCGAACCGGGTCATCTCCTCGGCGGCCAGGTCGAGATAGTGGACCCCGAGCTCGCGTGCCTTGCGCAGGATGTCGTCGTCCACGTCGGTGACATTGCGAACGCAGCGCGTACCGTGCCCGAGATCGCGCAGCCGGCGCTGGAGGATGTCGAAGGTCAGGTAGACCTGCGCATGTCCCAGATGGGCCGAGTCGTACGGGGTGATCCCACACGAGTAGAGCGTGACGAGGGGACCGGCCTCGAGCGGGGCGACCTCCTGGCGGGCTGTGTCGTAGAGCCGGATCACCTCGAGTCGATCCGGCTGCTCACCCGAGCCCGGTCAGCCGTAGGGCTGCGTGCACCTTGTGGCGGATGTTCACCGTGATGAGCACGGCGGTCAACGCCTCGATGGCGGCGGCCTGCGCGAGGCTCCCGGCGTCGATCCCACGCAGCCCCTCGATGCGGTCGACCAGGGCGACCGTGGCCGCAGTGGCCTCGGTGTGGTCCGAGCACACCAGGACATCGGCGTCCATCGGCGTGGTGAGGGACTCCATCTCCGATGCGGGCAGGTGGTGGAAGGAAGCGGAGACCAGGGCCTCTGGAAGCGCAGCCTGGAGGGTCGCGGCCATCGAGCCCCGTGGTGGCATCAGGGCCAGGAATTCCTTCCCTTCCTTGACCAGCGCGTTGACCATCGAGACGACCACCTTGCCCGAGAGCGCGACGGCAAGCGGGGTGACCGTGGCGACGAGCCCGTCCCACGGGGTGCCAACGATGACCAACTCGGCGGCGGCGGCGTCCTCGTTGGACGCCCCGCTGATCGCGAGTGCACGGTCGGGCCACGACTCGACGAGACCGGAGGCCACCCCGGCGGCGCGCGCCGCGTCGCGGGATCCGATCACGACCTCGTCGCCGGCGGCGGCGAGGCGCACGGCCAGGCCGCGGCCAGCAGGACCGGTCCCTCCCAGGATTCCGATGCGCATCGCCCTACCCTTGCACACCGCCCACGGGGCCCGGAGCGGGGCCGGGCTACCCTGTGCGCGGCATGGGACTCCTCGAGGGAAAGCGCATCCTTGTCACCGGCGTGCTCACCGACGCGTCCCTGGCGTTCGCGGTGGCACGCTCGGCGCAGCAGGAAGGGGCCGAGGTGGTGCTGTCGGGTGCGGGGAGAGGACTTTCCCTGACCAGGCGCACGGCCCGCAAGCTGCCCACCGAGGTCGACGTGCTCGAGATCGACGTGACCGAACCGGATCAGCTCGCGGGAGCCGGCGCCCGGCTGGCCGAGCGGTGGGACCGATTGGACGGCCTGCTGCACGCAATCGGCTATGCCCCACCCGAATGCCTCGGCGGCGACATGTTCCAGGCCAGCTGGGACCAGGTCCAGGTCGCGCTCCACGTGTCCACCTACTCGCTCAAGGCGCTGGTCGAGGTGTTCCGTCCGCTGCTGGTGGCAGCCGGAGCCGATGGCCGGCCCGGGGCGTCGGTGGTCGGATTGGACTTCGACGCCACGGTGGCCTGGCCCGCCTACGACTGGATGGGCGTCTCGAAGGCCGCCCTCGAATCGCTCTCCCGGTACCTGGCACGGGACCTCGGGCCCGAGCGGATCCGGGTCAACCTGGTGGCCGCAGGACCGGTCAAGACGATGGCGGCCAAGTCGATCCCCGGGTTCTCGACCTTCGAGGAGACCTGGACCGACCGGGCACCGCTCGGATGGGACGTGCTCGACGCCGAGGTCGTGGCGCGGGCGTGCGTGGCACTGCTGTCCGATCTCCTCCCCATGACCACCGGAGAGATCCTCCACGTCGACGGCGGCATGCATGCCGTGGGGGCCTGACGGCATCTTCCATGACCGACGCCGCCACCGCCACCGCCATCCACAACCTGCTCTTCCGCTATGCGGAGCTCATCGACAGCGGCGACTTCGAGGGACTGGCCGATCTGCTCGGGGGCGCGGCCATCGGGTCGGGTGACACCGGGCCGACCCTCACCGGGCCCGATGCAGTGCTGGACATGTTCACCTCGACCACCCGGCGCTACCCCGACGGCACACCGGGCACCAAGCACGTGACCACCAACGTCATCCTCGAGGTCGACGGGCAAACGGGAACGGCGGCGACCCGGTCCTACTGGACGGTGCTCCAGGCGGTGCCGGGCCTGCCGCTCCAGCCGATCCTGGCCGGCCGGTACCACGACCGGTTCGCGTCGGAGGGCGGGTCATGGCGCTTCACGGAGCGGCGGTACTTCATCGACCTCGTCGGCGACCTGAGCCACCACATGCTCGGACCGCTGCCGGCCACCGGGCCCTGAGCCCTGACGGGGTCCCGCGTCGGCCTTGACCCGCCCGACCGCGCCCACCTACGTTCGGCTCGAGCGTCGCCATCGCCGGATCGGCAGCGGCACGACCAAGGGGGACCCTCGATGGGACGATTGGACCAGACCGTCTCGGTCGTGACGGGGGCTGCCTCAGGGATCGGCGCCGCCTGTGCCGAGCGCCTGTCCGCCGAGGGGGCGATCGTCTCCACCATCGACGTCGCCGCGGGTGTCGACCATGTCCTCGACGTGCGGGACGAAGCCGCGGTGCGAGCCGCGTTCGACGCGGTGGTGGCCGAGCACGGCCGGTTGGACTCGGTGGTCCATGCCGCCGGCGTGGCCGGCGGTGGTCCGGTCCACCTGCTGGACGCCGACGAGTGGGACCGGGTGATCGACGTCAACCTGAAGGGGACCTTCCTCGTCGACAAGTACAGCTCGGTGCACATGCTCGCTCAGGGCAGCGGCTCCATCGTCAACATCGCGAGCATCGAGGGAATCGAGGGGACCGAGGGTGGCAGTGCCTACAACGCCTCCAAGGGCGGGGTTGTCATGCTGACCAAGTCGATGGCCATCGACTACGGCCGGCGCGGCATCCGGGTCAACTGCATCTGCCCGGGCGGCATCGACACCCCGCTGCTGCGGTCGATCACCGACTCGGACGGCCTCGACCTCTACCGCGAGCGGCTCCGCGAGGAGCACCTGCTCGGCCGCTTCGGACGACCCGAGGAGATCGCCGCGGCAGCTGCCTTCCTCGCCTCCGAGGACGCCTCCTTCGTGACCGGGCACTCCCTGGTGGTGGACGGTGGGTTCACCGCCGGGCTGCGGGTCGGGCTGCTCGAGCAGATCGGCCTGATGTGACCGCCCCGAGCCGGACCCTGACCGGCCCCGAGGCAGCCCGGACACTGCGCGAGGTGACCGCCGCGGAGTCGGAGGAGTCAGAGCGCAACCGCACCCTGACCGCACGCACCGTCGACGCCCTCTGGGAGAGCGGGCTCATGGTGTGGGCGAACCCCACCGCGGCGGGCGGGACCGAGCCGTCGTTCGAGGAGATGATCGAGACCTGGATCGAGCTGGCCTGGCAGGACGGGTCCCTCGGGTGGATCGGCATCGCCAACCTCCCCTCTGCGGCAAGCTGCGCCGCCTATCTCCCCGACGAGGGGTTCGCCGAGGTCTTCACCGCCCACGACAACCGGGTGACCGCCGGAGGGCAGTTCTTCCCCAACGGGCTCGGTGAACGGACGGCGGGCGGCTACCGGCTGACCGGGGCGTGGAACTTCGGTTCGGGCACCGGCCACTCGCCCTACGTGGCCGCCGGCTTCATCCCGACCGAGGGCGGACAGATGGTCGTCGGCGACGACGGGATCCCTCCCCTGCTGGTCGCCGTCCTCCCCCGCGAGGATGTGGTCTTCACCGACGGCTGGCACGTGCAGGGGCTCAAGGGAACCGGCAGCTACGACTACAACGTGACCGACCGCTTCGTCCCCGAGGCGCGGACCTTCGAGCTGTTCACGCGGACCCCGATGCGCGGCGAGTCGGCGGCCTTCCGGATGGGGCTGATCCCGATCACCGCGGCCGGGCACGCGTCGTGGGCGCTCGGCGTGTCCAAGAGCATGCTCGACGATGTCACCGAACTGGCCGCCACCAAGGTCCGGATGGGTGACGACGGCGCGCTGGTCAACCGCCCCACCTTCCAGAAGGGACTCGCCCACCACGAGGCGATGTGGAAGGCAGCCCGCCTCCTGGTGCTGACCACGTTCCGCGAGGTGGAACAAACGGTCCTCGACGGTGGTGGGCTGACCCCGTCGATGCGCGCCGACCTGCGGGTGGCAGCCACCTATGCGACCGAGTCCGCCCGCGAGATCGGCCAGTGGGCCCACCTTGCCGCCGGCACCACCGCGATCCGCGAGGGCTCACGGCTCGAACGGGCCTTCCGTGACCTCTACACGGGAACCCAGCACGTGTTCATCGGCGAGAAGACCTACATCGACGCGACCCGCATCCACCTCGGGCTCACCGGGGACCAGATCGGGTTCTGAGTCGCGGCCCTACGGGGGGTCAGAGCTGCAGGGACTTGACCTCGAGGAACTCCTCGAGACCGAATGCGCCGAACTCCCGGCCGTTGCCCGACTGCTTGTACCCCCCGAACGGGGCCATCGGATTGAAGTTGCCCCCGTTGACCTCCACCTGGCCGGTGCGCAGCCGGCGGGCCACGGCCTTGGCCCGGTCGGGGTCGCCAGACCACACGCCTCCCGCCAGGCCGTAGTCGGTCCCGTTGGCGATCTCGATCGCCTCCTCCTCCGTGTCGTAGGGCATGATCACGAGGACCGGACCGAAGATCTCCTCTCGTGCGATGACCATGTCGGGGGTCACCGACGAGAAGACGGTCGGGCGTACGAAGAAGCCGGTCTCGAGCCCCTCGGGAGCCTCCGCCCCGCCGGTCACCAAGGTCGCCCCCTCGCCGATGCCCTTGTCGATGTAGCCGCGCACACGGTCGCGTTGGGTGGCGGACACCAGCGGGCCGAGCCGAGTCCCCTCCGCGAACGGATCCCCGGTGGTGAACGTCTCGGCCGCGGTCCGGGCCAGGTCCTCTGCCTCGGCCAACCGGTCACGTGGCACGAGCATCCGGGTCAGCGCACTGCAGGTCTGGCCCGAGTTGAAGTAGCACTTGCCCACACCGTCGGTCACCGCCGCGGCCAGGTCGGCGTCGGACAGGATGACGTTGGCCGACTTCCCGCCGAGCTCGAGGGCCACCCGCTTGACCGTGGCAGCGGCCACCTCGGACACTCGCTTGCCGGCACGGGTGGATCCGGTGAACGACACCATGTCGACGTCCGGGTGGGCGGCAATGGCCTCGCCGACCACCGGGCCGGGCCCGGACACCAGGTTGAACACACCGGGAGGCGCACCGACCTCGTCGAAGATCTCCGCGAGGACGAAGGCGTTGAGGGGTGCGACCTCGCTCGGCTTGAGCACCACTGTGCACCCTGCGGCGAGGGCGGGGGCCACCTTGGCCGCGATCTGGTGGAGCGGGTAGTTCCACGGCGTGATGCAGCCGACCACGCCGATCGGCTCGCGCGACGACGAGCGAGTTGCCGACCGTCTGCTCCCAGGTGAAGCCCTCGGCCACCTGGGCCGCGGTCCGGAACGAATTGAGGGGCAGGCCGACTTGGACGAGCTGAGAGAAGAGCCGCGGCATGCCCACCTCGTGGGTGATGAGATCTGCCAGGACGTCGGTGCGCTCGGCCAGCGCTTCGCCCACGGCGGTCAACACCGCGGTCCTGTCTGCGACCGGGGTGGCCGACCACGAGGGAAAGGCGGCACGCGCCGCGGCCACCGCCCGGTCGACGTCGGCGACCGACCCCGACGGGACGGTCCCGATGACCTGCTCGGTGGTCGAGTCGATGACCTCGATGGTGCCCGACCCCGAGGACGGAACCCACTCCCCCCCGATGTACAGCTTGTCCCGGACGACGGTCTCGAACGGTTCCATGATCCTCCTCCTTGTCCTGTGGAGCGGGACCCGTGTCCTCTGGAGTCGGACCCCGTCCACTGATGGGCCCACTGTAGGGCCGCGCCCTCAGGCCGGCATCCCCGCCTCTTGCGTAACGCTTCCGATATATAGTGGGCGCAGGAGCGGGTCGGTCGGTCGACCGGACCCCAGGAGCGCCGGGGGAACATGCCCAAGACACAGCAGGAGCGCAAGGCCGAGACGCGTGCACTGCTGCTTGCTGCTGCCGCCGACCTCTTCGCCGCCCAGGGCATCGACGCGGTGTCGGTCGACGCGGTCGGCGAGGCTGCGGGCCGGACCTCGGGCGCGGTCTACGCGCATTTCGGCTCGAAACAAGGGCTCCTGCTGGCACTCCTCGACGCCTGGCGGGACTTGCTGCTCACGGTGCTGCTGGCCGAGGTGGCGGTGAGCGACTCGCCGGCCGACCAACTGGCCGCCGTCTGGACCAACCTCGCCGACGCGAGCGCCGGGCAGACCGCCACCTGGTCGCTGCTCGAGCACGAGCTGTGGCTCCGGGCGGCACGCGATCCCGAGGTGGCAGAGGTGCTCCGAGTGCGCAATGCCGAGGCCGTGCAGTACAGCGCCCGCCAGCTCGAGGGCTGGACTACCGCGGTCGGGGCCCATCCCTCTTCGACACCAACCGACCTGGCCGTACTGGTCAAGGCCCTCCTCACAGGGTTGGCCCTGCAACGGCGCCTCGATCCGGACTCGGTCCCCGACGCGCTCGCGCTCCGCGGCCTTGCCGCGCTCGTCGGCCTCACCCTCGACGGTGCGTCGGAGTGTGCGGCAGGCCGACCATCACACTCGATCCCGTCCCCCACAACCGCAACCGAGGAGCCCTCCAATGCACACTGAGATCTGCGACACGCTCGGCATCGAATTCCCGATCTTCGCCTTCACCCACTGCCGTGACGTGGTCGCCGCGGTCACCAACGCCGGAGGGATCGGGGTCCTCGGTGCCATCGGCTTCACCCCCGACCAGCTCGAGGTCGAGCTGACCTGGATCGACGAGCACGTCGGCGACAAGCCCTACGGGGTCGACATCGTGATCCCGGCCAAGTACGAGGGAATGGACGAGATGGACCCCGACAAGCTCGAGGCCCAGATCCGCGGCCTGGTGCCGCCACAGCACAAGGAGTTCGCCCTCAAGATCCTCGCCGACCACGGCGTTCCCGAGATCCCCGAAAGCGAACGGACCTCAAACGGGATGATCGGCTGGACTGCCGCCCATGCGGCCGGCCTCCTCACGGTTGCTCTGCGCCATCCCAATGTGAAGCTCATCGCCAACGCGCTGGGCACTCCCCCGCCGGACGTGGTCGAGCGGGTCCAGGGGGCCGGCCGGTTGATCGGCGCACTGGCCGGATCGGTCAAGCACGCCCTCAACCACAAGACCGCCGGCCTCGACTTCATCATCTGCCAGGGTTCCGAAGGAGGTGGCCACACCGGCGACGTCGGCAGCATCGTGCTCTGGCCCGAGGTGGTCGACGCGGTGGCACCGATCCCGGTGCTCGCCGCAGGGGGGGTCGGCAGCGGACGCCAGATGGCAGCTGCGCTCGCACTCGGCGCCCAAGGGGTGTGGTCGGGCACCCTCTGGCTCACCGTCGAGGAGGCCGACATCCCACCCCGGCAGATGGAGACCTACCTTGCCGCGTCCAGCCGGGACACAGTCCGGTCCCGTTCCTTCACCGGGAAGCCCTGCCGCATGCTGCGCAACGATTGGACCGAGGCCTGGGAGGCAGAGGACAGCCCGGATCCGCTCCCGATGCCTCTCCAGATGATGGTGGCCATCGAGGCGGTCTCACGCGGGCACCGCTACCCGGAACAGGCCAAGGACGTGAACTTCAACCCGTGCGGACAGGTCATCGGCCGGGCCACCACCGTGCGCAAGGCCAAGGATGTGGTCTTCTCGATGGTCGAGGAGTACATCGAGGCCTCGGAGCGCCTCCAGCCGGAGGTCACCGTCTGACCGGAGCGGGCGCCCGGTCCGGACGGTCCGTGCGAGAACGCGCTCGGTGACCGTCCGGACCCGCCATTGATGTCAAGACCCTCGCCCGGGATCTCGGTTACGGTTTCGTGACGTTGCCGATGGAGGTGACGTGCCGCGTGGCGGCCGGACGATGGGAGCGTCGATGTTCGGAAGAGGCAGACGATTCGCCGTGGCGGCGGTGCTGGTGGGCGTCGCCTCGATCATCCTGACCGCGTGCAGCAGCGGCGGCGGCACGACCGCCACGTCCGGCGCGAGCGCGGGCGCGGTCAAGTCGGGTGGCACCCTGACCATGGCCCTCGACGAGAACCTGTCAGGGTTCAACATCAACACGACGGCGGCAAACTCGTTCGTCCTCCAGGAGATCCTCGACATCGTCTGGCCCCAGCCCTACATCGTCAACGCCGGCCTCAAGCCGGTCCTCAACACCGACCTGCTGAGCAGCGTCACCATCACCTCGAACCCCCAGACCGTCACCTACAACATCAACCCGAAGGCGGTCTGGCAGGACGGGATGCCCATCGACGCGGACGACTTCATCTACAACTGGCAGGCCCAGAGCGGCAATTCCGCGTACACCGACGTCGGTGGACAGCCCTACGACGCCTATTCGACCACGGGGTACAGCCAGATCTCCTCGATCAGCGGCTCGAACCCGTCCGGCGGCGCAGCCTGCGATCCGGGATCAGCAGCCGACAACAACGCTGGGCTCTGCCCCAACGGCAAGACGGTGACCGTCAAGTTCTCCCAACCCTTCGCCGACTGGCAGAGCCTGTTCATCAACCTGGTCCCGGCGCACATCGCTCGGACTGTCGGCTGGAACACCGGGTTCGCCGGTCCGGCCCAGACCATCTCGGGCAGCTGGTATGAGATCCAGAGCTACAACAACAACCAGTCGGTCGTCCTGGTCCGCAATCCGAAGTACTGGGGGACGCCGGGCAAGCTGAACAAGATCGTCTTCCAATTCTTCTCGGACGACACCCAGGAGGTACCCGCCCTCCAGAACGGCGAGGTCCAACTCATCAACCCCTCGACGGTGAGCACCTCGATGGTCCAGAACGCGGCCCAGGTGCCCAACACCACCCGGGTGATCGCGCCCGGGCTCCAATTCGAGCACATCGACTTCAACCAGGCTGACCCGTATCTGGCCAAACTCCAGGTGCGCCAAGCCATCGCCTATGGGACCAACCGCCCGCAGATCATCTCCCACACCGTGGGGGAGGTCTACCCGAGCACCGTCCCACTCGGGAACCGGATGTTCATGCCGACCCAGCCACAGTACGTTGACAACGGCGCAGCCTACGCCACGCTCAACACGGCCAAGGCCGAATCGTTGCTCAAGGGACTCGGGTTCAAGATGGGATCCGACGGTTACTTCCAGGCCAACTACGGCCCGCAGGCCCACAAGGACCTCACCTTCACCATCCAGTCCACCTCCGGCAACGCGGTCCGCTCACAGACCGAGCAGCTCTTCCAGGCCAACATGAAGACCATCGGCATCAAGATCAACATCCAGAACTACGACGCGAACACCCTCTTCGGGACCAACCTCCCGGACGGTAGCTTCCAGATCGTCGAATTCGCCTGGGTCTCGTCACCGTTCCCGTCCGGCAATCAACCGGTGTACTGCTCGTACACGAGCTCCGCGTGCTCCTCCAACTACGACCACTACGCCAATCCAGAGGTCGACAAATTGTTGGCTTCGGGCGCCGCGGCCACCTCGGCGAGCCAGGAAGCCAGTGACTTCAACCAGGCGGACAAGCTGATCTGGGGCGACATGGTCACGTTGCCGCTGTACCAGGTACCCACCTACTTCGCCTGGAACTCGAACTACGGCAACCTCGTGCCCAATGTGTCCGAGTCCGGCATCCCCTGGAACGCCAACCTGTGGGGGCTGAAGACCGCTTAGGCTCGGTCCGTCCGTGACCCGGTACATCCTCAGAAGGCTGCTCATCAGCGTGGTCGTGCTCTTCCTGGCGACCATCCTCGTGTTCGTCCTCGTCGCCGAATCGGGCAATCCGCTCGCCACGCTCAAGGAGAACCCGCACATCTCCCACGCCACGATCGTGGCCCGCGAGAAACTCCTCAACCTCGACCACCCGCTCTGGGACCGATACTGGATCTGGTTCTCCCATGCCATCCGGGGGGACTTCGGAACGACGATCGCCGGCCAACCGGTCGGGCCCCAGCTGACATCGCACCTGCTGGTCACCTTGCGGATGGTGGTCCTGGCCACCCTCCTCGCGATCGTGCTGTCCCTCGCCGTGGGCGTCTACGCCGCGCTCCACCAGGGGAGGGTCGGCGACCACGTGGCCACCGTGACCAACTTCCTCTTCCTCGCCGCCCCGGTCTTCGTGGTCGGGTTGCTGCTCAAGGAGTTCGTGGCCATCCCGATCAACGAGCACCTCAACCGCATCGTCCTGTACACGAACGGCGAGCAGAGTCCGACACTCTCCGGCCCCTTCCTCTCGCGCCTGCCCGACTACGCGGCGCACACCGTGCTGCCGACCATCACGCTGATCCTGGTCAGCTACTCCTCCTGGGCGATCTACCAGCGGGCCTCGATCCTGGAGACCCTGGACACCGACCACGTGCGGCTCGCCCGAGCCAAGGGGATCTCACCTCGTCGGGTCCTGTTCCGCCATATCTTCCGCAACGCCCTCATCCCGGTGACCACCGTCATCGCGCTCGACTTCGCGGCCGTGCTCGGCGGTGCCCTCATCACCGAGATCGTGTTCGGCTGGCAAGGCCTCGGCGTCTGGTTCCTCAACGGGGTCAACGACCTCGATGTCAACGTGACGCTCGCCTACCTCCTGATCACCGCGACGTTCGTGATCCTCTTCAACCTGATCGCAGACATCGTCTACGCCTATCTCGACCCGCGGATCCGGTATGTCTGAGTTCTCCGATGCCTCACCTCGTCAGCAGCGCGTCGACCGGGTCGGCGCCACCGAGGCCGGCATGCACACACTTCCCGGCGCGCCACCGCCAGTTTCGGATGGCGGTCCCGACGAACACGGCATGGTGGGCGAGACCCGCGGTCAGCTGGCCACGGTGGCCCGGCGGCTGCTCCACGAGCCGCTCGCCCTGGTGGGTCTCTCCATCTTCGTGGCTCTCGCGGTGGCTGCCATCCTGACCGGGCTGTTCTGGACCTACAGCTACACCGCCATCACCAACACCCTCAACGCACCGCCGTCGCTCTCCCACCCCTTCGGCACCAACAGCATCGGCGGCGACATGTTCGCCCAGGTCATGCACGGCACCCTCCAGGACATCGAGATCGCCCTCACCGTGGCCGTGCTGGCGACCGTCATCGGCTCGTTGGTCGGTGCCGTCGCCGGCTTCTACGGAGGACACGTCGACACCGCCCTCATGCGGTTCGTCGACCTGATCCTGGTCGTCCCGGTGCTCGCTGTTCTCGTCGTCCTCGCCCACCTCGTGGCCAAGCAGTCGAGCAACTGGTTCTGGCTCGCGGTCATCATCGGGGCGATCTCCTGGACCTACATCGCCCGCCTGGTGCGGGCCGATTTCCTGACGCTGCGCGAGCGAGACTTCGTCGAGGCGTCCCGGGCCCTCGGCGCGTCCGACTCGAGACTGATCCTGCGTCACATGCTCCCCAACGCCGCTGGCCCGATCATCGTCAACGCCACGATCACCGTGGCACTGAGCATCGTCCTCGAGTCGACCCTCTCCTATCTCGGCCTCGGTATCCAGCCTCCCAACGTGTCACTGGGTCTGCTCATCGACCAGGGCCAGGACTCAGCCACAACCGAGTGGTGGCTGTTCGTCTTCCCGGTCGTCTTTCTCGTGCTGCTGATCCTCTCGGTGTTCTTCGTCGGGGACGGACTGCGCGAGGCGCTCGACCCCAAGAAATCCAGGGTCCGGGCCTGACATGGACGACCTCCTGATCGTCGACGACCTCGTCGTCGACTTCGCAACCGGTCCGAGCACGGTGCACGCAGTGCGCGGGATCAGCTTCACCCTCGCACCCCAAGAGGTCCTCGGCATCGTCGGCGAGTCAGGATCGGGCAAGTCGGTCACCGCCCTTGCCGCAATGGGACTCCTCCCCAAGAGCGCCTCTGTCCGCGGCTCGATCACCTACGCCGGCCAAGAGCTCATCGGCCTCAAGGACAAGGAGCTGACCAGTATCCGGGGGCGCAGGATCGCCATGATCTTCCAGGACCCGATGACCTCGCTGAACCCGGTGTACACGGTGGGCTGGCAGATCGCCGAAGCCGTGCGTGCCCACCAGGACATGACCAAGCGCGAGGCCATGGCAAAGGCGGTGGCCCTCCTCGAGGCAGTCGGGATCCCCAACGCCGCAGAACGGAGCCAGAGCTATCCGCACGAGTTCTCCGGCGGCATGCGCCAACGAGTCGTCATCGCGATCGCCATGGCCAACGACCCTGCCGTCATCCTGGCCGATGAGCCGACCACCGCCCTCGACGTGACCGTCCAGGCGCAGGTCCTCGGATCGCTGCGGACCGCCCTCGAGGAGACGCGGGCGTCGCTGCTGCTCATCACCCATGATCTCGGGGTCATCGCCGGCCTGGCCGACCGGGTTCTCGTCATGTACGCCGGGCGGCCGGTCGAGATCGGCACGGTCGACCAGATCTTCTACCGGCCCGCCATGCCGTACACGCACGGGCTCCTCGGCTCGCTCCCGCGGCTCGACGGAGACGGAACCGAGCGACTGCGCCAGATCCCGGGCTCGCCCCCCTCGATCGTCGGCTCGTCGACGGGCTGCCCCTTTGCTCCGAGGTGCCCCATGCGCAAGGAGATCTGTGACATCGAGGAGCCCGGGCTCCGCCCGGTCGCGGGCACCGACCATGCTGCCGCGTGTCACTTCTCCGAGGAGGTGGGCGGGATGCCGATCGCCTCGATGTTTGCCGCCACCGCGGCCGATTTCGAGGGCTCGCCATGACCGCGGCGGACGGGCCGCATGCGGCGGTGACCACCGGGGTCGGCTCCTCAGTGGTCGCTGACGAGACCGGGCCTCTCCTGGAGGTCGTCGATCTGGTCAAGCACTATCCGGTCCGCAACCGAAGCTTCCGCCGGCAGCGAGGGACCGTGCACGCCGTATGCGGGGTGAGCTTCTCGATCCGGCAGGGTGAGACCCTGGGCCTCGTCGGCGAGTCGGGCTGCGGGAAGACCACGACCGGTCGGGCCGTGCTCCAGCTCATCGAGCCGACGTCGGGCTCGGTGCGATTCGAAGGTCGTGAGCTGGTCGGCCTCGCGCCGCGCACCATCCGAGAGGTTCGTCGTGACATCCAGGTCGTGTTCCAGGATCCCTTCGCCTCGCTCGACCCGAGGATGTCGGTGGGCGAGTCGCTCGCCGAGCCCCTTCACATCCATGGTCTGTGGGAGCGCGGCTCCGGGCGGCAGAGGGTCGCGGATGCGCTGCAGCTGGTCGGCCTCGAGCCCGATCACGCCAGCCGGTTCCCCAACGAGTTCTCGGGTGGCCAACGACAACGGATCGGCATTGCCCGAGCCCTCATCCTGGAGCCCAAGCTCTTGGTGCTCGACGAACCGGTCTCGGCGCTCGACGTCTCCATCCAGGCTGGGGTGGTCAATCTCCTGGAGGACCTCCAACAGCAGCTCGGCGTGTCCTATCTGTTCATCGCCCACGACCTCTCGGTGGTCCGCCACATCTCGCATCGGGTGGCCGTCATGTACCTCGGGCGCATCGTGGAGGTGGGGACCCGAGCCGACGTCTACGGGCGCCCGGAGCACCCCTATACCCAGGCGCTGCTGTCTGCCGTTCCCGTGCCCGACCCCAGGAAGGAGCGTTCGCGGCGGCACATCGTCCTCGAGGGCGACGTGCCCAGCCCGGAAGCTCCCCCGAGCGGGTGCCGGTTCCGCACGAGGTGTTGGAAGGCCCAGGAGCTCTGTGCCCAAGAGGTTCCGGCCCTCGTCGACCGAGGCGGCGGCCACCCGGTCGCGTGCCACTTCCCAGAGCGGGCCTCCGTCGTCTGAGCACGACCGGGGTGCTCCAGGCACCCGGACCGGTATCTTTTGCGTCTCGCTGGCGCGATGATATTCCGGCCACCGTGTCGTGGCCGGAACGAGGTGCGGGATTCCCGCGCCGGAAGTGGAGGGATCATGCTCGTCGCCACCATCCTCGAGGCCAAGGGCACCAGCGTCGCAACGGTCACCCGCGAGGTCACGGTGGGGACGGTCGTGGCCGAGCTGGTCCGCCACCGTGTGGGCGCCCTCATCGTCTCACCAGGCGATGGCACCATCGAGGGAATCGTCTCCGAGCGGGACGTCGTCTGGCACCTGAGCGAGGTCCGAACCGATCTACTGGACGAACCGGTGACCTCGATCATGTCGAGTTCGGTCCGGGTGTGCGCACCCACCGACGACGTGCAGTCGATCATGAATCTGATGACCGAGCAGCGGATCCGCCATGTGCCGGTGGTCGAGAAGGGGAAGCTGATCGGGATCGTCAGCATCGGCGACGTGGTCAAGAGCCGGATGGGTGAGCTCGAGAAGGACCGCAACGAGCTGATGGAGTACATCACCGCCCGCTAGCGCCGGCAGTGCTTGCAATTCGGCGGGGGCCGTGACGAGAATAGCCCGAAGAGGGATCAGTCCTCGTCGCGGGAGCTCGAATGCGCAAAGACAAACGGCTGGACCTGTTGCGAGGCGTGTCCCTGTTCTCGGGGTGCACGAAGCGAGAGCTCAACGAGATCGAGAGCCTCACGTCGATGGTCGAGGTGACGAAGGGTACCGAAGTGGCGACATTCGGGACCCCGGGTCAGGAGTTCTTCATCATCGTCGACGGCTCGGCAACCGCATCGCGCAATGGGCTCACCCTCGCGGTGCTCGGCCCTGGCTCGTTCTTCGGCGAGCTCGCGCTCCTGGACGGGGGCGATCGAACGGCGACGGTGGTGGCCGACACCGATCTGACCCTCCTGGTGCTGTCGAGGCGCGAGTTCCGTTCCCTCCAGTCCTCCGCACCGTCGGTCGCCTACAAGCTGCTGGTCGAGCTCGGGACCCGGCTGCGCCAAGCGGACGCCATGATCTCCGACCTCGCCGAGCGGGATGCCGCCGCACTGGCTGCCCTCTCGTCGACACTCTGAGGCCAGATCGGCACCGATCCCCTCGGGCCGGGCTCGTGGTCGTCCGCCGGTCGGTCACCACCTGTTCACCGAAGCTTCAGCCATTCGTGACGGTGGCGTCACCGAGCGGTTGGTAGAACGGGTGGCGGTCCGATCCACACCCTCCCCGGTGCGATCTGTCGGCGGACCGCAGGGTTGCAGCGCCCCGTGTCGGCCGGGCAGGCCGGCACGGGGACGCTCCCCACACCAGCGGGCCTCGACGGTCGGATCACCAGAAGGACGACTCTGCGGTGAGACCGAGCTGCGGGAAGGCGCCCGCGATCATCGGCTGGCAGTTGCCCCATCCTTCGCCGCCGCGGTCGAGATCACGCACATGGACGACGGTGTCCCGGAGCTGGTGCATCTCACGTGCGAGCTCCGGATCTGAACAGTCCGGGAGCCGTTCCCCGTCGATGTGCAGTTCACCACGCCACTCGCCGTGGTGGTGACCTCTCCACCCGAAGTACAGCCCGACGCCGAGCTGGAACCCGGTCTGGGTCGGCACCTCGAATTGGAATCGGCGTTCACCGCCGTCCTCCATCTGCGCGGTCACCGTGCCGCCGAGGAGTCGCCGGTTCGCCGGGTCGTAGGCCAGATCGAGATCGATGTCAGCGACCCGCTCGACGCGGCCGTCTGTGTGCTCGATTCCTCCGATCACCGTCCGGTGCGACCGGCCGAATCCCTCGGCGTGGACCAGGTGCAGGAACAGCCCCCACCGGCTGCCGTCGGGGTCCTGCATGAGCACGGGGCTCCAGATCATTCGGAAGTCCATGTCCGACGCCGGATTGAACGGGTCGGTGTCGGTCGGGGGCACGCCGACGTCGTAGCGCACCCCCCACGAGTGGTCTCGGGTGGAGACCCATTCGTCCGGGTCGATCACCTCTCGCTCTCCGTCGATCTCGACCCACCCAGCGGCCACTCCGATCTGGTGATAGCGAACCAGCTCGGCGCTCACCCGGTAGCCGAGGGGGGCCCGCTGGTGGGTGCGCTCCTCGAGGGCGGGCGGCAGCATCGCCTCGAAGACCCAGTCGAAGGCGACGGGTTGGCACTCGTTGGCCTCGAGCGCGAACCGGATCCGTTTCATCGGCTCCAGCACCTCGTACCGCACCGGTCCGACCATCGTCCGGTCCGGGTCCGGGAAGAGTCGGCGACTGCCGCGCACGGTCAACTGCTCGACACCGCGCGAGATGCCTGCGTACCCGTCCAGGATGTTTCGGTTGGTGTACTTGCCGAGGCCGAAGCCGAGCTGCAGGGTCCCGTCTCGCTTCGCCGCCATCGCACAGACCTTCTCGGTCCACGAGGGATCGCTCGGTCCCACGGTCGAGAAGGTGTCGACGATCTGGTGGTTGAAGTCCTCGTCGGCCGGGCCCAAGGGCCCGATCGGATTAGCCATGGTGGTTCCCTCCGTGCTGCGTCGGGCCGCGTTTCGGCGGCAGATCATCCTCGGTGCAGCCCGCGCCGTTCGCGACAGAGGCGGCGGGGCTCCGTTCCCCGGCTATTCCTGCCTGGTCGTGACATCGGACCCGCCGGTCCGACCCGCGCTCCTCATCCAACCAGCACCTTCGGCGGCGGAAAGCCCTCCGCCTCGCAGAGGGCCAGGTAGGCAGCCAGGGTCCCCGCTCCGTCGAACACGCTCTCCACATTGCCAGCGGCGTCGAGGTTGAGGTTGACGCCGTACATCTGGAACCAGACCCGTGTCTGGTCTTCGACGCACTGCAGGGTGTGCACCGACCCGGCAGGCTCGTAGAGAAACGACCCAGCGTGATTGACGTAGTCGTACTCCTTGTACCGCCATGCACCAGAAACGGTGTAGGCGTAGACGGGACCGGTATGCCGGTGGGTCTGGACCTCGTAGCCGGCCTGGAAGATGTTCTCGACGATCCAGAGGCCCTCTTCTGGCTTGACCTGGATCACCTTGAGCTTGTTGCCGTCGCCGATGTCGACGAACGGGAGATCGTCGGCCCCGATGTGCACCGCAGTCGGAATCTCCACTTGGGTCATGACGCTCGCGATCCCTCCGATCGGCGTGCCGACAGTCGTCGTCGGCAACGGGCAGGTACTCGGAGCAACTCTATTCGCCCGGCGGGGCGAGAGTCCCGAGACCGGCCCCTCCCCCACCCCGCCGGTCCAGGTCCACTCCTGGCGTTACCCGATTGCGTGCACCTCGTCGGCAGACGCTGCTGTCACGCTGGCGACTGCTGGGTGTCGTCGATTCCGCCGAGGGCGACTCGCAGCGCGGTCAGCTGGGCAGGGACCGCACGCCACCACATCCAGCGCCCCCGCTTTTCGCCGACGATGAGGCCTGCAGCGGCGAGCCTGTGCGTGTGGTGGGAGATCGTGGGCTGGCTCTTGCCAAGCGGTCCCTCGAGGTTGCAGCTGCAGACCTCCCCCTCGCTGGCCACGATCGAGAAGATCCGGAGCCGGACGGGATCGCCGAGCGCGGCGAGCACCTCGGCCATCGCGACCGCCTGCTCGTTGGAGAGGGCGCGCCCGGTCAGTGGCGGGCAGCAGAGGAGCTCCGGGTCGGTGGTTTCGGTCGTCACGTTCTCGCTCCAGTATATTGACATCCGTCAATGTATCGTCCATACTCGACAATCGACAGCCTTCAATGTAAGGGAGCGCCATGTCCCGCGTGCAACTCGCCCTCAATGTGTCCGATCTCGACCAAGCCGTCGCCTTCTATTCGAAGCTGTTCAATGCCCGTCCGGCCAAGGTCCGCCCCCGCTATGCCAACTTCTCGATCGCCGAGCCACCCCTCAAGCTGGTGCTCATCGAAGGGGCCGGCCAGCCGGGCTCCATCAACCACCTCGGGGTCGAGGTCGGGTCACCCGGCGCAGTGCTCGCTGCGGCGGCGTCCTTGAGTGACCAGGAGATAGAGGCACGCGTCGAGGCGCAGACCACGTGCTGCTACGCGATCCAGGACAAGGTCTGGGTGGATGGACCCGACGGTGCCCGTTGGGAGGTCTACACGGTGCTCGCGGATGCGGACAGCTTCGAGGACACCGCCCGGGACGGGCACAGCCACACCGCCGAGGGCGAGCTGCCGACCGCGACCTCGGCTGGGTCCGCATCCAGCTGCTGCTCATAATCCGCCTCGGCTCGCCAGGACCACCGTGAACGACGTCGTCCTGTGGCGCCGCCTGGCCGCGGAGTACCTCGGCAGTGCCTTCCTCGCCGCCATCGTCGTCGGATCGGGCATCGCCGCCCAACAGCTCTCCCCGGGAAACCACGGGCTGGAACTGCTGCAGAACGCCATCGTGACCGGAGCCGGCCTGTTCGCGGTCATCCTGATCTTCGGGGCCCTGTCGGGCGCTCATTTCAACCCGGTCGTCTCGTTCGTGGATGCCGCCTTCGGTGGGATCTCCTGGCGTGACGCCGCCGCGTATCTGCCCGCCCAGGTGGCCGGGTGCGTCACCGGCGCCATCGTGGCGAACGTCATGTTCTCGCTCCGGACCGTCTCGATCTCGACCCATCACCGGGCCACCGGGCCGCACCTGCTCTCCGAGGTCGTCGCCACCCTCGGGCTGGTCCTGGTGATCTTCGCACTGGCCCGCTCCGGAAAGACCGCTTACACGCCCGCGGCTGTCGGCGCCTACATCACGGCCGCCTACTTCTTCACCTCGTCGACCAGCTTCGCCAACCCGGCCATCACCATCGGGCGGATGTTCTCCAACACCTTCGCCGGAATCGCACCGTCGTCCGCCCCGTGGTTCATCGGAGCCCAGATCGTCGGTGGGATCGCCGCGGTCGGCCTCATCTTCCTGCTCTACCCCGGGATCACCCCGGCAGAATCCGCCGACATCATCGTGCCCCACCTGCGAGGGACCCAAGACCCAGAGACCGGGTTCGAGGCCCACCACTGAGCGGACCGTCGGCATCGACCCCAGCCCGAGGAGATCCAATGCACATCGTCGCCGTCGGAGGCAGTGACGCCGGGATCAGCGCCGCCCTGCGGATCCGAGAGCTCGACCGCACAGCGAGGGTCACCGTGGTGCTTGCCGACGCCTATCCCAACTTCTCCATCTGCGGCATCCCCTACTACATCTCAGGCGACGTGAGCCATTGGCAGAACCTTGCGCACCGCACCACTGCCGACCTGGAGCAGACCGGGATGGAGGTGCGGGTCGACACTCTGGCTCGCCGGATCAACGTGGCGGACCGTACCCTGCTGGTCACCGACCCTGATGGCACGGAGGAGCTGCTCTCGTACGACGAACTCATCGTCGGCACCGGTGCTCTCCCGGCCATGCCCCCGATCGAGGGGGTCAGCGGCGAGGGTGCCCTCGGTGCCGAGGACGGCGTCCATCTCCTCCATTCGATGGGCGACACCTTTGCCGTCATGAAGACGCTCGAGGATGCCGCTCCTGCCAGCGCAGTGATCGTCGGAGCCGGCTACATCGGCCTCGAAATGGCAGAAGCGCTCGCCACACGCGGTCTCCGGGTCACCCAGATGGAGCAGCTCGAAGAGGTCCTCCCGACCGTCGATCCCGAGCTCGGGGCACTGGTCCGCGCCCAGCTCACAGAGCACGGTGTCGAGGTCCTCACCGGTACCACCGCGACCAGGATCTCCCGGTGCCCGAGTGATGGCGGTGGTCGGCTCAGGGTCGACGCGAGGACCACCGCGGGTGAGGTGCACCGGTGCGTCGACATGGTCCTGCTGGTCGTCGGCGTGCGACCGGACACACAGCTGGCCGCCGCCGCGGGAGCCACACTCGGCCACGGTGGTGCCCTCGAGGTGGACCCCCGGATGCGGACGACTCTCCCCCACGTCTTCGCGGCCGGTGACTCCGCGATCACCCACCACCGGCTCCTCGGCGTCACCTATCTCCCGCTCGGCACGACTGCACACAAGCAGGGCCGCGTGGCCGGCGAGAACGCCCTCGGCCGGAACCGCGTCTTCGCCGGGAGCCTCGGGACCCAGGTGGTCAAGATCTTCGACCACGCCGTCGCCCGGACCGGACTGCGGGACCACGAAGCGCGGTCCGCAGGCTTCGACCCGGTGACCGTCGGATGCGAGGCGGACGACCACAAGGCGTACTACCCGGGAAGTCACAGAATCGCCATGCGCTTCACAGGCGACCGCTCCACCGGCCAACTGCTCGGGGTCCAGCTGTTCGGACACCGCCAGGCGGAGGTGGCCAAGCGGATCGACATCGCAGCGACGGCACTCTTCCACGGCATGACGGTCGAGCAGATGAGTGACCTGGACCTCTCCTACACCCCTCCACTGGGAAGCCCCTGGGACGCCGTCCAGATGGGGGCACACGCCTGGACCAATCGGCTCTGACTCCGTCCGGGCCGCCGCCTCTGACCGTTCCGGCGAGGACCCGGCGGGTCGAGCGCACTTGCGCCAACCGTTCCACGGGAGTGGACTCGGCACGACCACCTCGCGGAAGACGCGTGACCCGATGAAGTTCGACACCCAGCTGGCTGATGGCGAGGCGGCCCCCGACCACGCTCGTCGACTCGAGCACCTCGGCCTCGACGGCGCGTTCAGCTTCGAGGGGCCCCATGACGTGTTCACCCCGCTGATCCTCGCTGCGCAGGCCACCCATTCGCTCGAGTTGGCCACCAACGTGGCCATCGCCTTTCCCCGCAACCCGATCCAGCTCGCCCACCAGGCCAACGATCTCCAGCTCCTTTCGAAGGGTCGCTTCACGCTCGGGCTCGGAACCCAGGTCAAGGCTCAGATCGAGCGACGGTACGGAGCGGAGTTCGAGCGGCCGGTCGCGGCGAATGCGGGACAAGATCGCCGCCCTCCGGGCCATCTTCCACTCATGGGAGACCGGGGAACGCCTCGACTTCCGGGGGGAGTTCTCGTCGCACACCCTGATGACCCCGACATTCGATCCGGGGCCCAATCCCTACGGGACGCCCCCGATCGCCATCGGAGGGCTCGGCCCCCAGATGGTCCGCCTGGCTGCCGAGGTGGCAGACGGGTTGCTGGTGATGCCCTTCAATACTGCGAGCCATTTCCGCGAGCGGACACTCCCGGCGATCGAAGAGGGCCTCCGCCGCGGTGGCCGGGCTCGCAGCGATCTCGAGGTGACCGCGGAGGTGATCGTGTGCTGCGGGAGGGACGACACCGAGCTGGAGACCGCCAGGTCCGGCTCGCGCTGGCTCCTCGCCTTCTACGGGTCCACGCCGGCCTACAGACCGGTCCTCGAAGTCGAAGGGTGGGAGGACCTGCAACCCGAGCTGAACAGGTTGTCCAAGGAGGGTCGCTGGGACGAGATGCCGACCAGCATCGACGACGCGATGCTGGCGACGTTGGCTGCGGTCGGTTCGCCCAAGCAGGTCGCAGCCACCATCGCCGCCCGGTTCGGAGGGACGGCAGAGCGGGTCGCCTTCTACACGCCCTACCAGGTGACCGAGGACCTCGTCGGAGAGCTGGTCGACGCGCTCAAGGATGCGCACGGCTCCGAGGCCGGCACTGCGTGAACGACGACTCGATCCTCCTCGACATCGACGGTGGCGTCGCAACGATCACCCTCAACCGGCCCGAGGTGCGCAATGCGTTCGGGAGCGGTATGGGCGACGCGCTCGCTCGTGCGTTCCGCACCTGCGATGCCGACGACCGGGTCCGGGTGGTCGTCGTGACCGGCACGCCCCCGGCGTTCTGCGCGGGTGCCGATCTGTCCGGAGGGGCGGGGACGTTCGCCAAGCAGGACGAGTCGAGCTTCAGCGCGGCAGCTGTCCCGATGCCGGCGTGGCAGGTTCGCAAGCTGGTCATCGCGGCGGTCAACGGTCATGCCATCGGGGTGGGATTGACGCTCACCCTCCAGTGCGACATCCGGATCTTTGCCACGGACGCCAAGTACGGCATCGTGCAGACACGCCGCGGCGTGATGGGGGACGCCTTCTCCCACTGGACGCTCCCTAGGATCGTCGGACAGTCGGCCGCCGCGGACATCCTGCTCACCGGTCGCACCTTCGACGGAATCGAGGCCAGGGAGTTGGGGCTCTGCAGCCGGGCACTCCCCGCCGACCAGGTCCTCCCGGCTGCGATCGACCTCGCCCGTGACGTGGCGGCCAACACCGCCCCTCTGTCCGTGGCCGCAAGCAAGGAGCTGCTCTGGTCCACCTGGGAGCTCTCCGCCGACGGGGTCGAGCAGCGGGAGACAGCCCTCCACCATCAGCTCATGGACCATCCGGATGCCCGTGAGGGGGTCCTCTCGTATCTCGAACACCGGACGCCACACTGGCAGGGAAGCCTTCCGCCCCTTCCGTCCTGAGCGCGCGTCCCTGCGGGACGCTGCTCCCAGCCTGGGCATGGGTTCTCGTCAGGGGGCGGCTCCGGAGCCGGAATCCATCAACTGCGCCGCGAGCCCACGCAGGTCGCCGTCCTCGTCAGACCACGTGGCGGCGGCACCGAAACCGCATGCCTCGAGCGTCGCAGCAAGCCCGCGGTCCTGCTCGCCTCCGACTTCCGTCAGGAGCCAGCCACCCGGTCGAAGGAGGGCCGCGGCAGTGGCAACCACCCGCCGCACGAGCTCGAGGCCGTCGCTGCCCCCGTCCAGCGCGATGCGAGGCTCGTATCGCTGGACGTCCGCTGGCAGAAATCGTAGGTCCGCCGTCGGGACGTACGGAGCCACAGCCGTGACGACATCAAAGTCGCGTCGACCCAGGGGCTGGCCGAGGTCGCCTACGACGGCCGGCACACCGTTGCGACGAGCACAGGCCGCCGCCAGCCGCTCGGAATCGACCGCCACGACCGCTGCGCCCGGCACCGAGGCCATCAGATGCAGGGCAATCGCACCCGTGCCGGTGCACAGATCCACAGCTCGCGACGTTCGCCCTCGCGCTGCCATGAGCTCGGCACCGCGTGCCGCGAGCACCTCCGTCTGGATCCGAGGGACATACACTCCCGGGTCGACGCGCACGTTGTGACCGCAGAAGCGCATCGTGCCCGTGATCCATGCCAACGGCTCACCGGCCTCGCGGCGTCTGATGGATGCCTCGAGGGTTGCCTCGTCCCGAGCAGCAGCCATCAGCTCTTCGGCTTCTTCCTCTGGGGCGAGGCAGCCGGCTCCCATCAGCCGTTCGATCACGGCGGTCGCACTCAGCGGCAGTGAACCCACGGCACCGTTGTCAACCTCTCGGGACGATCAGATCGGCGGACCGGTATCGGCCGGAAGCAGGCAGTCGTCTTCACCCACTCTGCCCGCGTTGGACAGCAGCTGCCGGACAATGGGGACGGGCGATTCGCTACCCGACGAACGACTTGATGCTCTTGACGAGCTTGTCCTCGATCTCGAAATTCCAGGCAACCTCGGCAACGTCGACGACGAGAAACAGCCCCGAGATGAGCAGTGTCTCGATCGCTGCCGTCCCGATGTGCTCGAGCCACTTGCCGATGCCGATCCGAACCGTGAAGTCGGCAGGGCTACCCGCAATCGTGACGGTCAGCGCTCGGTCCGCAGCAACGACCCCGCGGCAGGAAGCCGCCCTTCTTGGCCTGGATGACCACGCCTTGCTCACCCGGAGTCGAACTCTGGACGGTGAAGCCGTCGGATTTGAGGTACTCCTCGATATGCGACTGCAGGCCGCCCAGGTCGGTTCCCTTGCCTTGGAACTGCTCTTCCTTGTCACCGATCATGACAGCCTCCATTGTTCGGTCGTTGACCCGCCCAAGCTACGTGAAGCCAGCGGCGGACCCCGGTCGCTTCCATCCGGTCTTCGGGGCTCGGGTTCGGCCTGACCTGCAAACTAGTGCCTCCCTGGCACCGGTCGCCCTCTCGCCGCCCGCATCCGACGGGTCGGAGTCCAGGCAGACCGTCTTCCCCGCCGTCCCCCTCCACAGCCGTCCCGCTGCACTTCGAGAAGGACCCGCCTCCCTCGTTCATGAGTTGCCAGAGGTAGCGCGAGGAGGCCCCGGCTGCTGGCCGGGGCCTCCTTCGCGGTACGTCAGTTACTTGTTGCTTGTTGGCCTAAACGTTGAAATTACCCTGGTTGACGACCTTCAACGTATGCGGAGTTGCGGTGTGCGTGTAGACGCATGCATAACCAGAAAACACCCCACCGCGCATCCCGGTGGCCGTGCCGCCGGCCGTACCGGTGTTCACATGACCCGCCTCGTGATACTTGGCGGTCTTCGTGTAACCCGTCAGTGCTGCGCAATTATTGGTAGTCACCTTCGTATACGTGTAGGTCGTCTTCGAGGTCTTCCCACTGCCCCACGTAATGGTCTTTGTGGAGACGACGTTCGTACCGTGGGCCGGGGCAACCCCTGCCTCTGTGGCAGTCGCACCCGAGCCGGTGCACCCGGACAGCGTCTGGCTTGTGGCGGTACCGACGAGATGGGTACAGGTCACCGTGAGTGGCACTGCGAAGGCGAGGCCACTGGTGGCAGTCACCCCCGCAAGCGAAGCTGACCCGGCGATCGCGGCGCAGACCAGAAGTCGGACAGAAAGTTTGCTTCGCATGTATTCCCCCTAGCTATCAGTCGGCGAAGGCCGGTCGACTCCCACCGTTTTGTCTCATCGACGCAATGGACTCTACCTGAACGGACGGTTGACTGCCCGACATACGACCTGTTCTGAGGTGCAACGGTGGTTGCCGGCAGCAATCGTGTTTTTGAGAATGACTACATTGCGAAACCCAATGCCTACTCTTCGTGAACGTGTTGGTAGCTAGCCGGACGGCTTGCTCTGTGGCGCCGGGACCGCAGGTACTCCCAATTCAGCGTGGCGATGCTCTCGACCGGGACGCCCTTGGGAAAGGCACAATCGCGCAGTCTGGACGATGGCCGGCATCGGTTCCGGGTGACCTCAATCGCCCAACTCTGGCTCCGCGGCACGAGTCTGTCGGCCCAACGGCGAGACCTCGAGCTGCCTCACGCCGCCCCGCGCCCTGTCCGACACGCTGGTGGCTTTTTCACCCGCCACGCCAGCCAGTGACTCGGCCACGGCGGGTCGTCCAATCACGCCCTGCATCAGCGTGGGTCGGGCGCGCCCTTACCGATGATGTCGTTGTCTACCGGCGGTGCTGAATCACCCATACTCGAATGGCGAGCCATGCGCAGGAGACTGTCCCAACGGCCCCGACGATTGCCACCAGGTTTCCGAAAGCGTGGATTGCTCGTGACGACGTGTGCACGTCGCCCAACCACACGCCGAGCATCCAGACTCCGAATGCCAGCGCTGAGATGACCAGAGCCGCGCCAACGATGGTGTTGCCGTGGAACTCTTCGGTCGGGTACCGCTGTTCGCTCACGCTTCCCTGAATCGGCTGATTGGTGCCTCACCTTGAGGCCGGAGAGCGGCGTGACGGGTTTCCGCCAGTGCGAGTCACCCGTGAACGGCGTGAACGCTGCGATGACTAGGCGGTGCCCAAAGTTCGGTAATCGGGACCACCAGGGCTTCAGCGCAGATCGGCTCGCGGTCGCACCGCAATCGTGACGCGTGCCGTTGCGCACAGTCGGTCTTGGTCGTCGCGCATCTCGACGTCCCAGACCCAACTCGTCCGACCCCTGTGTATCGCGACCGCGGTGCCGTGGACGGAACCGTCGGTGATCGGCCGCAGGAAGCTGGTGTTGTTAGCCATTCCGAGAGCGGCATCTCCTTTAGCGAATACCCCGCGGGCGGTCCCAGTCGAGGCGAGCGTCTCGGCGATTGCTGCGTAGACGCCGCCATGAATCATGCCCAGCGGTTGGCACACCTGCGGACGAACTGGGAGATGGCCGGAGCACCGCTCGATCTCGTCGCTCTCATCAACGACGAAGCCGATCGTCGAGTCGAACGCTGACTCCAGTGGGACGCGAAGCTTGTACGGAGGAGTATCGGACATGATGCCGAGGCTACTGCTGCGCCAGTACGGGCGAGTCAGCCGCGATCGATCAGTGACCCGTTCCGGCGGCGGTCAGCATCGGGCGCCGACCGACAGCGTGGATCCGAAGTCCCCGAGGCCGACGGAGCCGGCACTCCGAGAGCGACCCGGCCACCAACGCCGCGAGGCCGTCGAGGATCACGTTTCAGGTCCGGACGACAATGGGCGGAGACGGGTACGGGCGACCGCTTCGACCTGTCATCGAAGAAAGTGGCGTGGCCGCAGACAAGGTCACCTAGTGTTGCCTTCGTGCCATCGTCACTGATGCCGGCAGCCGTCTACGTAGGTGACGGCAGAATCGCCGTCGAGCAGGTACCTCGTCCGGAACCCGGACCTGGCGAGGTGCTCGTGGAGATTTCGGAATGCGGCATCTGCGGCTCCGATCTGCACATGGTCCTCGAGCGGTACGCAACACCGGGTGCCATTCTCGGACACGAATGGTCAGGCACCGTGGCCGGCGCGCCGAGCGGCTCCGACTGGTCACCCGGCGACCGGGTGGTGGGGAATCCGGATCCGGGCTGCGGCGTCTGCCGGCCCTGTCGACGGGGCCGCCCGTCGGTGTGCTTGAACCGTGCCACGGCCGACTTCGCCGGGTACCGCGGTGCCTTCTGCCAGTACAAGACGGTGGCAGCCGACGGTTTGATCCGGATTCCCGATTCTCTGCCGACCAGGGTGGCAGCGCTGGCCGAGCCGACAGCCATCACCCTGCACGCTGTGCAGCTGTCCGGTGTCGGGCCCGACGATCGGGTACTCGTCACCGGCGCGGGCCCAGTCGGCCTCCTGCTCGTCGCTGTGTTGCGTGCCCAGGGGATCTCCGACATCACTGTGAGCGAGCCATCCGCTGTCCGGCGCCAGCAGGCCCTCGATGTCGGGGCCACCCGGGTCGTGACACCCGACATGCTGGAGCGGCCGCCCGTGATCCTTCCTGTCGCCGAGCCCTACGCGGTGGTGTTCGAATGCTCGGGTCAAGCGAGCGCGGCAGAAGCGGGATTCGGGCAACTCGACTATGCGGGCACACTCGTCATCGTCGGAACTGGTTTCGAACCGCCCCGGTTCAACCAGAACCGCATGATCATCTTCGAGCTCGAGGTGATCGGGGCCTACAACTACAACGACGAAGGGTTCCAGCCGGCTGTGGATCTCCTCACAACCGGAAGATTGCCGTTCGACGCCTTGATCGAGCCCGACAACATTCCGCTCAGCGAAGTGATGGTATCCATGGAGCGCCTCGCTCGAGGAGAGATACCGAGCAAGGTCATGGTCCAACCGAGCCTGTCCTCATGAGCCCGGATCCGTTCGTTCCGCGGATCAATCACGTAGCGATCAGCGTTGATGCCGAGATCATGGACAACGAGGGTCGAGCCGCGCTGTTGGACTTCTACTCCGAGATCTTCGGTTGGATCGAGGGAGACAACAGTACAGAGAAGGGGAATCCGCTCATTCTCTACACGGGGTCGCTGGGCCAGTTCCTCTACCTGCTGCCGACGGCGGACGAATTCATGGTGACGCCGAACATGGACCACTTCGGCGTCGAGGTGTCATCCAAAGAGGAGTTGCTGGAGATTCTCGAGCGGGTCAAGGCGTACCAACGCAAGGACGACCGCGTTCGCATCACCGATGTCGGCGGCATGGTGACGCACAACCAGGATCGGGAGTACACGCTGACCAACGCTTACATCTGGTTCTTGATCCCGCTGTGGATCGAACTCCAGCACGTCGAGCAGCGGACAGGGAGTTGACCCCCGGACTCCCCTCGAGGTCACGAGCCGAGCGATAGCGAGCGCTTCACCTCGTAGTCGATCGCGTCCTTCGACAACACGATCGAAGCAGCCGCGAACAGGCAGCCAGACAAGATGGCGACAGTCCCGGCGAGCACCAGAGCCAGCGACGAGTAGGCGGTGGCTTCGGAGTGGGCCGGCACGGCAACCGCGAGCGCAATCACACTGGCCACCAATGCCGCGACTCCGATGTAGATGCTCATGACCGCGGTCCGCAAGAGATGATGACGGTGGAGCAGCATCGGGAGCTGTTCGTCGATCTGGCGGAGACGTTCCCGCACCGCCTCGGGCTGTTGCGCGACGGTGCGCAGCATTCCGTCAGGCCCGGTCAGTGCGGCGAGGCGCTCGGCCGTCATCACTCGCATGCGGTCATTCACCGAGCCGAAAATGGCCAAGATCCCAGTGGAGAGGACGGCCGCGGCCGTAATGAGGACGACCGGTGCAACCATCGCCCCAATGGCCCTGATCGCAGTCAGGTTCATGCATCAACGATAGAACTGCGACGCCGAGCGGGGCCAGTGCCCACATCTCCGGTCAGTCCGTCAGTCCAGGGTGCCACCGACCACCCAGGCAATACGCCATAGGCACGGTCTCAGCGTCGCTTGCACGGTCATCAGGTTTTTGCCCGACGACCCAAGTACCTTTCAGGGGTGGCTTCGGGGCTGCCACGAGGCCAAATCGGGTCGAGACAACGAAAGGTCGTTCGGATGCTCCGGAAACTCGCTGCAGAACTGCTTGGAACACTCATCCTCGTCTTCGTCGCCTGTGGCGTGGCGACTCTGTCATTCGGCAAGGGGTTTAACTTCGCCGGGTTCTCGCTTGCCCACAACCTCTCCGCTGGCATCGTGGCTACCGCACTTGCCTTTGGGTTGGTCCTCACGGCCTTGGTCTACGTGCTGGGACCGATCTCGGGTTGCCACGTCAACCCAGCCGTGACCATCGGTGCACTCCTGACCCGGCGCATCCAGCCAGTCGAGGGCGTCATGTACATGGTCGCCCAGTTCATCGGGGGCATCTTGGGCGCCTTGTTGCTCTGGGGAGTGTTCAGCGCATCCCCCTTCTACAACCGGACCGTTACCGGGCTTGGAGCGGACGGCTACGGCAAAGCGTCAGACGTCCATATCACCGCTGGCGGTGCCTTCTTGGTTGAGGTAGTGCTGACCGCCATCTTCGTATTCGTCATCCTCGGTGTGACCTCACGAATCGCAAACGCCATGACCGCCGGGCTGGTGATCGGCCTCACACTGACGTTCATTCACCTCATCGGCATCCCCCTCACCGGCACCTCGGTCAACCCCGCCAGGAGCCTCGGGCCGGCACTGGTGGTGGGGGGAACGGCCCTGAGTCAAGTCTGGTTGTTCATCGTGGCTCCAGCGGTCGGCGGAGTCGTGGCCGCGGTGATCCATTGGGTCATCTATCCACGTGAGGCTCCCGAGCCCGAAGAGTCTCTCGACCCGGAGGCCGTGCGCTAGCTCGCTGGCATTATTTCCGAGTCCGGTATCGGCAATGCTGACGGCAGTAGGGGCACCGTTTGACCGGGTCCTGCGCCTGCGGCGACATCTCGGCCGACAGGAGGCAAACCTCACGGGCCGGTTGGCACCAGCTGAGGGTCCGGGTCCATGGTCGCCGGGGCCGTCCTCGTCAGGAAGACCACAGCACCGCACATCGTGGCGAACGCTGCTGCACCGAGGGCCAGACGCCCCGCGTTCGCGGAGAACGTCTCCTTGTAGATCCACACGCTGAGCGCGATGGACACGATGGGGTCGACGATGACAATGAACGGCTGGGAGACGCTCAGTGGGCCGACGTGGAGCGCCACCTGGTTCAAGATCTCCGCCATCAGTCCAGCGACCGCCAGGGCGTACACCGGCCAGTGGACGAACATCCCCGACACGCCGAACTGGGTCAGCGTGTCGGTGGTGGCCTTGATCAGTGTGGCCACGAAGGCCCAGAGCATGGAGGCCGAAGACCCGAGCAGAGCGGCGCGGCCTCCCGCCGATCCCTGCCACCGCCAGCCGAGCAGTGCCAGCAACGCGACGCAGCCGAGTGTGGCGGCCGCGGCCGACACCCAGGCGCCGCTGGTGGGGAGAGCGCTGCCGCCACTGGGCTGGGCCACGGCGATGAACACGGCCAGCGCCACGCACGTCACCCCGGCTGACCACCACGTGATCATCCTGATCGTCTGGTGGACCCACACCAAGCGCAGGACGAGTGCAAAGACGAGCTCGGTCACCAAGAGGGGCTGCACGACTGAGATCGCACCGTTGTGCAGGGCGAGGGCCTGGAAGACGAAGGCCCCCGCGAGGGCCACCCACCCGAAGAGCCACAATGGGTTCCGGAAGAGGTAGACGACGAACCTCCAGCCCTTGGACCGCGCCGGAGCGTTGATGCTTGCCTTGTGCTGGGTGACGACGTTGAGGGAGTTGGCGAAGGCCGTCAACAGCGCAAAGAGGATCGGCACGATCACATTCTCGCCCGTTCCGATCCCTCCGGGCGATTCGTTTCAGTCCCTGACCGACCGGCGCATTCGGCAGGGGGTGCTGACACGGCACCGTCTCGCAGCGATCAGTCGAGATTGTTATCTGATACCGGCGGCGCCGTCCCCACGCGCAGTGGGCGCCGGTCAGGCAGAGGAGTCGGTGTTGACGATCAGGACGCTGCAGGGGCAGTGATGCGCCACTTTGTTGGGGACACTTCCGAGCACGAAACGCGTCATGCCGCTCATGCCCCTGTTACCGACCACGACGAGGTCGGCGTCAACCGCCTCGGCAATGCTGAGGAGCGCATCAGCAGCGTCACTGCTGCCAGGATTGTGCACCTCGAGGGATACGCCTTGACGCTCGGCCTCGCCGAGGAGTCGGGCGTTCATGTTGTCAAGTGTCTCGCGGGAGTTGCGAACGTCGATTTGCCCCCCTACCGAATCATGGAAGCCCGTCGCTACACCGTGAGATACCGCGTGAACCGCGTGTACCTTGGCGCCGGCTCCCTTCGCCAATGTGAGGGCTTCTCCCACCGCAACGGCTGCACGTTCCGAGCCGTCCGTACCAACGACAATGACCTTGTATGCCATCGTACCCCGCCTTCGCTAGCCGCTCGCACCAGCACTGTAGCTTTGCGGTCCGAACGGCTGCAACGGGTGGACGTAGTGGCCAGATTCGTGCCTGCGGTGCCGGCACGGAGCCCTGACGCGGGCGGTCCCGGCAGTCCTGACGGGTCGGCCCCCGAACGCGTCGCAGGGCTGTTGAAAAAGAGCCGGGACCGGTCACAGTGGGGGGCACAGGGACCGGTCCCGGCGCGCACTGCCGGAACCTGCAGGGCGTGGGACCCCTCGGTTGATCGCCAGCGCGATCTACGCCGCACCTCCGTCGCCGTACCACTCGGTGCCACGGGACCAGTGGGTGAGCGGCATCACCGGTGCCTCTGCGTTGGACGGATGCGCCCGCTTGCCATCGGGCAGTTCCAGATCCACAGCAGCTGAATAGAGTCCTGGCCGTACAGAGCAGCAGTCCGAGCACAGCCAGCGCAGGCCATCCCTCCTAGTGACTTCGTGCCAGCCACAGCCGTCACAGATGCCGAGACGTGGCCGATGCCCACTCACGCGGGTGCGCGACGGTTGCTGCCGATTCAGCGCCACGCCAGTTGCTTTACCCTGCCGCAGCAGAACCAACCGTGCCTAGCGGGACACTGTTCTGATTACGAACATTTGCTCGAAATCGGGGCACCTGGTGGGAGCGAGGTGCCTTCCGCGCCGGCAATCGGGCAGCGTCCCGCTTGCTCAGGCAGCATCCGTCGCCGGGTCGAAATCATCCTCTTCCGCCTGGCGAGGACCGTGCCTCACCCCTGACGAACCGGTCGTACCGAGTAGCAATGGGTCACTGACAACGATCACCGTCGCGGTTGGCGATACTGATGGGTCGCCGTCGCCTGCCCCCTTTGGCGATTTTTGTGGACCTTTGGGGACGGCTTTCAAACCCTGCTGGCAGCCAGGAAACAGGTCCTGAACAGGGGTTCCTTGCAGAACCAGCAGCTGGCCGGAAGCCGCAGAAGGCCCCACAACGGTCTGGGAATCGCCCGGGAGCCGCGGGTCCAGACCATAAGGGACGGCATTCAAACCCTGGCTCCAGGGCGCTCAGCACCGACGCCGATAGCGTCGACTCCTCTACCGCAGATGGCGCTGCTCGACGACCCACAAAGCCAGTCCAGCGTCGACTGACCCCTTCTGAGCTTGAAGCCGTAGCTGCCGCGTACCAGCACGGCCGTTCGTTGGACGAGATCGCTCGGGAGTTCGGAGTCCACCGCCGAACGGTGGCTGTCCATCTTGAACGCCTCGGCGTCGCCCGGAGGGTGAACCTACCCAAGCTGACTCCAACGGACATCGCACGAGCCGTCAGCCAGTATCGAGCCGGCGATTCCCTTGCCACCGTCGGGAAGATCTTGAAAGTCGACGCGTCAACCGTTCAGCGAGCTCTCAAGCGGGCCGGTGAGGCAATTCGACCACGGCCCGGACGCTGAAGTTCTTGGCGACCCATGCGTGACTGGACGCCGGTGTCTCCAGATCGATGGTCGGACTGTTCACGTCACTCACGTGCTAACTGCTGCGAGCGCCCAGGGATTCGCCTCCGGATAACGCGACCCTCAGCCGGTGTTGTGGGATAGGGATACCATCCAGGCGCTCAGCGAGGTGCTCTAGTCGGCAAGGTCGGCCGCGGCGGTAACCCTGACGCGATGCAGACGCAGGAGCAGCTCCCCGTCAACCGCATTGCGTCTGCCGAACTGTTGAGCGTGTTCCTCACCCATGTATCGACGGGCGATGGCGATCGACAGTGGGAGCATCTCGTCCAGATCGCGGGAGACTGAGACGGTGCCTTCGATGGTCGCGAAGGCGTAGGGTGGCCGCTCATCGTCCACTGAGAGTGCCACACGCGGATCGCGCAAGATGGCTCTACCTTTCACCGTGTTCGCTCCGGTCATGAACACCAGATCATCGCCGTCCAAAATGAACCAGACGGGAGCGACGTGCGGGCTGCCGTCGGCCCGTACGGTCGCCAGTTTGCCGGTGCGGGTGCCGGTGCTGAGGAATCGGTCAAGCTCGTCGCCGGTCATCTGATGTGCCATGGTTCCCACTATTCCCGATCCAAAGCGCTCGCTGCGCATTGGACGAGTCGGCGGCACCCCTGGTGCCCTCTGACCCGGTGTTCGGTGGCACTTCGGTCGCGACGACCGGACGTTGTTAGGAGACGGTGCTCGGTCGCGACCCGGGCGGCGGGCAAATTGCCGGTCCTCCTGGCCCCAGGGCCCCAGGGCCCCAGGGTTTTGTAGGCTGCGTGCTCAAGCGATTCTGGGAGGCGACCATGAAGACGAGGACGACGGTGTCGGGGCTCGGGCAGTCGGCGCCTGAGGTTGCGTAGCTCGTAGCTGTTGGCCGGTGATCCGGCCGACGTCGACTGCTGTTCGGTACATCACGCGCCGCTCGTCGCGGCGCGTCTTCCGATCCGCCGCGCCGTCGAAAGGCTCACCTTGCTCTCTGTCCACCGCTATCACGAGATTTCTGAGTCCACCCACCCGATCCTCAACCCGCTCTCCCCTCGAGCTCATGCGAGGCGGGGCCGACGACGACGCCTGGTTCCTCATCGGCGACGTCTTCTGGCAACGGCAGCCAGCCGATGCGGTGGCTCTCGGCGTCCCTGCAGCCGACGATCACGGCGACTTGGTCACGACCCTCGACTGGATCGAGGGAGCGCGCTTCGATCTCGTCGAGATGGTCGTCGCCAGTCCCGCCGACTGGGACCGCTACTCGGCGAGCCAATGGCTGAATGTCAGCCGCTGGCTCGCCCAGAACCCGTCGGATCCGGAGGCCGCCGAGGTTCGCCTGTGGCGAGACCGATCACCGCGCAGCTACCTCACCGATCGCGGCGCAATGGGATGGGCCGTGTTCGTCGTGAAGTCGACGCTGCCATGAGCGGACCCGCGGTGTCAGACCGGCGGGAGCCATGCGACGCTCAGCCTGTGATGGTGGACCTCCACGTGCATCTCTACGGATGCCTCCGGCGGGCGCAGAACGTATGAGCAGGGTTAGCTCGACTCAGATCCGCGCGATCGTGGGGGCGGAAGTGGTGTCGTCGGTCGGTTCGTCGATGACGGCGTTGGCGCTGCCCTGGTTCGTCCTCGTGACGACCGGGTCGGTGACGAAGCTGGGGCTCGTTCTCGGCATCGGGAGTATCCCGTTCGTGACGCTGCCCGTCCCGGCGGGCTCGCTGATCGCCCGAATTGGGGCAAGGCAGACGATGGTTATCGCGGACTCGGCGCGACTTCCGCTGCTTGCCGCTATCCCGGCGCTCTACAGCCTCCACGCGCTGTCGTTCCCGCTGCTGGTCGTCCTGGTCGCTCTCACGAACGTGTTCACGGCGGCGCACATGCCCGCGCAGCGTCTGATCCTGGCCGAGGTAGTCGGCGACGAGGAGAGCGTCGTCGCTCGTGCGAACGCGTATCTCGATGGTGCGCAAACGACTGCGCCCCTCGTCGGGCCGGCCCTGGCGGGCGTCCTGATCGCTGTACTCGGCGCGCCGAACGTGCTGTACGTCGATGCCGCGACGTTCGGAGTCGCCGCGATCGTCGTCGGCCTGTTCGTGCCTCGGAGGAAACCGATGGCCGAGGCCGAGCAGCGCGGGCTGCTTGCCGGCGTCAGGTACGTCTTTCGAAGCAGGCTGCTCGTCGTGCTGTGCGTCAGTACCTTGACGATGGAGGTCTTCTTTGCGCTGTTCGTGATGACGCTGCCCGTGTTCGCGTATTCCGACTACGACCAGAACGCCCGCATTGCAGGAGTCTTCTACGCCGCGATGGGTGCCGGAGCGCTGCTCGGGATGCCCGTCGTGGCGGTGGTCGTGCGTCGGTTCGGGGCGCTCCAGGTCGGCGCAGCAGGATTCGTGCTCGCGTCGATCCCAAAGCTGTTGCTCGGAATTCCTCTGCCTGCGGCAGGGGTCGCCGCGGTGCTGGTCCTGCAGGGGTTCGTCGCACCTCTGACGGGCGCGCCGATCTTCACCGTTATCACGACCCGCACACCCGCGGCGCTCCGCACCAAGGTGCTGTCCGCCGCAGTCGGGCTGATGTTCCTCACGGGGCCGTTAGGCCAGGTTGCCGGCGGTCCACTGATCAATGCGGTCGGGGCAAGAGTGGTCTTGGTCATCGCCGGGGCCGGATACCTGGTGGGGTCCGCGCCGTTCGCCATCTACGTCGCCCGAAACCGGAGCCTGGGCGATCCCGTCGCGCTCGCGCCTGACGCCGAACTCCCGGACGCGTCCAGCAGCGTGTAGCCGTCCGTGCAGGTGCCTGGTTGGCGGAGGAAACATCCAGCCGCGCGGACGACGCAATCCTCGTCCCCTAATCGGAGATCAGGGATGTTCTCATAATGAACTGCGGCGCGCCTCACAAGTGCCGATCGGCGGCAGTTCGCGGGCGGCAAGCGCGCACGTCTCGATAACGCCTCCGAGCCGGCGATGTGGGACCACCCTTGCTCATCATCCGTGGCGGCCCCGTCGCTCAGCGAGAGCATCGTATGACGGCAGAGTGACACTGGTTGCTAGAGAGGCCCTTCGGTGTTAAGCCTTCGCATTAGCGGGCGTGCGGACGGTGCACCGGGAGCGGAAGGTGTCGAGCTATGGGCGTTGGAATCAGAAGAGGTTTCCGGGCGCTACTGGCCGGGTCGCTGCTGTTGGGAAGCGTCGCCGTCGGTGCACTGGCCGTCGGGTCGCTGCCTGCCTCGGCAAGCGGCAACCCCGTCTTGTTGTACGTGAGCACCTCGGGGTCAGACGGTGGTGGGTCGAACGCCTGCACCGCAAGTACGGCACCTTGTCTCACGATTCAGCAAGCCATCAACGAGGCCCAGAGCTATCCCACTGCTGACGCTGACGATGTGATCATCAACGTCGCCGCTGGCACTTACACGGAGAACGACACCGTCGATGCCTCGTCCCTCCACTCGCTCACCATCGCCGGGGCCTCTTCCACCACGGTGAACGGCCCCGTCGGGTCTGTGTTTACCGTCGATAGCGGCGTGGTGACCATCTCGGGCCTCACCATCACGGGTGGCCATGGCGAATTCGGCGGCGCGATCGATCTCGACGGCGGCACGTTGAACGTGACTGACAGCACCCTGTCGGGCAACAACGGCTACCAGGGCGGCGCCATCGAGAACTTCACTGGCACGTTGAACGTGACCGACAGCACTATCTCCGGCAATACCGGCAGTGGCTACGGCGGCGGTATCTTCGATGACGGTGGTGGCACGGTGACCGTGACCGACAGCACCATGTCGGGCAACAACGGCAGCTCCGGCGGCGGAGGCGCCATCTTCATCCAGAATGGCACGGTGACCGTGACCGACAGCACCATCTCAGGCAACACCGGCGGCAGCTACGGCGGCGGCATCTTCATAAACAGTGGCATCGCGTACGTGGGTGGCACGATCCTGGCGGACAATACCGGGGGGAACTGCGGCAGCAACCTGCTGACCAGTGTCGGCTACAACCTGACGAATGATGAGGGCGCGCAATGCGGTTTCACACAGCCCACCGACGTGGTGAATGCCAACCCCGGCCTCGGTCACCTGACCAACAACGGCGGCCCGACCTTCACACAGCTACCGGCGGCAAACGGTCCGGCCGTCGGGGTTATCCCGACCGGCACCACACTCGATGGTGTGCAGGTCTGCCCTCGGACCGATCAGCGGGGCGTCCAGAGTGTTGGCGACTGCACCATCGGCGCGGTCGAGCGAAGCACGCTCTACGTGACGCAATCCGGGAGCGGCCTTGACGACTGCTCCACTCCAGCCAACGCCTGCTCATCCATCCAGACCGCAATCACCACCGCCACCGGTGGTTCCTATGCGGGTGGGGACGTGACCATCAACGTCGCTGCCGGCACCTACTCCGAGCTCGACACCATCAATGCCTCGTCCCTCGACTCGCTGACCATTACCGGTGCGGGGTCCTCCACCACAGCGGTAACCCCGCCTGGGTTTTTTGGGACGCCCTTGACCGTCAACAGCGGCACGGTGACCATCTCGGGACTCACCCTCGAGAATGGCGGTGGCACCACTGTCGAAGGCGGCGACATCATCAATAACGGCACCCTGACGCTCTACTCCTCGACCGTGTCGAACGGCGATGGCGACATCGCTGGTGGTGGCATCTACAACACCGGCACGATGACGCTTGACCTCTCGACCGTGTCGGGCGGCAACATCTCCCATATCGGCGGCGGCATCTACAACGCCGGCACGATGACCATCAACTCCTCGACTGTGTCTGGCAACCACGGCGACGAGGGCGGCGGGATCGCCAACGCCGGCACGATGACCATCAACTCCTCGACCGTGTCGGGCAACAACGCCGCGTTCGGGGGCGGGATCGCCAACGCTATTACCGATGGGGGCATCAACGGTGCCACCTTGGCCGTGAACTCTTCGACCGTCTCGGGCAACACCGCCGCTGAACGTGGGGGCGGTATCAACACTTACGGCGGGACGGTGACGTCCGGTGCCTCCATCGTGGCCGCCAACACCGGACTTAACTGCTATCGCAGCGGCGGTAGCTTCACCAGCCTCGGCTACAACCTGACCGACGACCCCTCGAACGCCAACTACTGCGGCTTCACCGCATCCACCGACGTGCTCGATGCCAAGCCCGGCCTCGGTCCCCTCACGAACAACGGTGGCCCGACCTTTACACAGCTACCGGCGGCGAACGGTCCGGCCGTCGGGGTCATCCCGGCCGGGACCAAGCTCGATGGTGTGAAGGTCTGCCCTCGGACCGACCAGCGTGGCGTCGCCAGTATCGGTAAGTGCACGATCGGTGCTGTCGAGCAACACGGCGTGTGGCAGAGCCAGGTCCAGGGCTATCCAGCATTCCCGGTGAAGGACAGCCCACCGCCGGGGTTCCTCATCGGGGTGCAGGACGGCGTCTGGAAGCTCTACTCACACAATCTGTCTGGGACCGACATCTTCACCGGGACGATCACCACCAACGGCACCTTCTCCGACGTGGCACTCACCTCGAACGACTCCGGCGACAAGATGACCATGCTCAACCCTCAAACCATCTCGTTCGGGTTCCACACGGCTGGGTATGTCAGCGGCATAAAGTTCGTCTCCTCTGGGAGTCAGGTGACCTTCCACAACCTCGAAGAGGACGGCACCCTTGTTCCGCCCGCAGACATCCTCCTCGGAAGCGCCGAAACGAGTGCCACGTCGAATCCCCTGACGATCACCCGACCGTAGACGGAGTCGTTCGGCGGGCGGCAGGGGTATGGCAGAAGTGCCGGTCGGTGGCAGGGCAGTAACCGCCTCCG